>CACLFM010000004.1 GCA_902606115.1 uncultured Pelagibacteraceae bacterium | reverse complement strand
CCCCTACTACACCAGTTAATAATAAAGTTAATAACGGATTATCAGATGAACTTAGTTTTCGCGTAATTATTAAATAGAAACCATACATAACACCTGTTCCTAAGGCTGCTAAGCTTGCTAAGTTTATTTCCATAAATCCTGGTCTTATTACTACCATTGATCCAATAAAACCAATTATAACTGCAGACCATCTTTTAAAACCAACTTTTTCACCTAAAAAGATTGGGGAAAATGCTGTAACAATTAAAGGGGCAATGAATGCTAGTGTAAGAGCCTTTGCTAGCGAAATTATAGAAATTGAATAAAAAAATAAAAGGTTTGCGATTAATAAAATTAAACCTCTAATAAGTTGAAGTTTAGGTTTATCAGTCCAAACAAGATTTTTTCTAAAAAAGAAAAACATTATTGAGAATACAAATGCTACCGCGAAGAAGTATCGTGCCCAAGCAATTTGTAAAACTGAAAGATCAGAACTGAGAAATTTTGCAAAACCATCCTTTATGGAGAGCATTACCCCCGCTAATAGTTTAAAAATAATAGCTTTCATTTATATTTGAATTAATTAAAATATTTTAAAGCAAAGAATACTACAATAGGAATAGTTATAAATGACATTAAAGTATTATTTAAGTTATTAGTAAACTTTTAAGACCTATTTATTTATGCTTTTTAACGATGTTCTCACGTCTTGATATATAGATACCACTAAAAATAATAATAAATAAACCTAAGAAAGTCCATTTATCAGGAAAATCACTAAAGATGTAATATCCTATAATAATGTTTGTAACTATCTCAAAGTAACTAAATGGAGCTAATTTTGAAGCATCTGCATACTTAAGAGATAATATAATGAATAAGTGACCTATACATGCAAATATTCCAATAGCTGCCATCATCGACCATTGATTTAAGGTAGGTTTAACCCATACGAAAGGCATAACGAATGAAATTATTATAGCCCCTACTACACCAGTTAATAATAAAGTTAATAACGGATTATCAGATGAACTTAGTTTTCGCGTAATTATTAAATAGAAACCATACATAACACCTGTTCCTAAAGCTGCTAAACTTGCTAAGTTTATTTCCATAAATCCTGGTCTTATTACTACCATTGATCCAATAAAACCAATTATAACTGCAGACCATCTCCTAAAACCAACTTTCTCATTTAAAAAAATTGGGGAAAATGCTGTAACAATTAAAGGGGCAATGAATGCTAGTGTAAGAGCCTTTGCAAGCGAAATTATTGAAATTGAATAAAAAAAACAAACATTTGCAGTTAATAATATTAAACCTCTAATAAGTTGAAGTTTAGGTTTATCAGTCCAAACAAGATTTTTTCTAAAAAAGAAAAACATTATTGGTAATGTAAAAGCTACTGTGAAAAAATATCGAGCCCAAGTAATTTGTAAAACTGGAAGATCAGAACTGAGATATTTAGCAAAGCCATCCATTATAGGAAGCATTACCCACGCTAATAAATTAAAAGTAATAGCTTTCATTTATGTATTTTATCTAATTGAAGTATCTTAAAGCAAAAAATACTACAATAGGAATAGTTATAAATGACATTAAAGTTGATGTAACAATTGTGCTAGCAATACTATCTACTACTTTTTTTGGGGAATACATGCTTCCAACTAAATAGTTTAATATAGCACTTGGCATAGCACTTTGTATTAAAAGTACTCCAGCAGGAAATCCTGAAAGATCGAAATAATAAATAACACCAAAGCCTATAATGGGGCCTATTATAACTCTTAAAAATGAAAATATTATTGAGTCGCGAAAAGAAAATTTAAACCTAGTTAATGCAATACCTAAAGACATCAATACCAAAAAAATAGTTGCATAAGTAAGAAGAAAAGTTGTGTTTTCAAGAAACAAAGGTGTTTTGATATCAAAGTATAGAAAAAAAACAGAGACCATAATTGCGTATACAGGTGGACTTTTAATAAGAATATCAAAAGAAAATTTTTTTTTTGCCAAGAAAACTCCTAATGTAAAATGGAAAAGAATAATTACAGAAGCAACGGCTGAAGCCACTCCTAGTCCTTGAGTTCCATAAGCAAATAGGCAAATTGGTACACCCATGTTGCCTGTATTTGGAAGAATTAATGGTGGGAGCTCCATACTAAGATCTTTTTTAAGAAGGAAAAGCATTATAAGTCCAACTATTGCAAAACCACCAATCATTAGAATAGCATATGCAAAGTAATGAATAAAAATACTTAGAGTTATGCCTGTTGTTGTAACAGTATAAAAAATCATTGCTGGAGTACCAATATTTCCAGCAAAATTTGTTATAAAATTAGTGTCAAATTTTGGATTTTTTTTTCCTATATAATAACCAATACCAATAACGAAAAATACCGGAAAAATAACTTCAAATATTTTTATATAAATTTCCATTTAGTTATTAGGTACATAAACTAGATCGTCATGTATCCAGTTAACTAATTTATAATTATGATTTACCATAAATTTATTAATTGATGAGTTTAAAATATCATCAATTTTTAGATTATAATATTCTGAAACATTAAAATTAATAAATTCTAAAACAACAAGTTTAGGCTTATATCTTTTAAAATCTAATCCTTGTAAAACATCGATTTCTGTACCCTCAACATCTACACTTAAAAAATCTATCTCTTTATTTTTAAACTGAGAATTTTCGATAATGTCATTTAAAGTAAAGGTTTTAACTTCTCTTATTTCACGAGCTTTATTTTCGGCAGTTTGTGACAGTGTATTAATTGCAGATCGATTATGAAAAAAATAGAGATTTTTTTTACCAACTGAATTAGATACTGCCGCTTGAATATTGGTGTCATCTTTTCTAAAAAAATTAAACATATCTATAGCTCCAAAATCTAAATCAATATTGATACCTCTCCAATTTTTTTTATATAAAATATAAGTATTATTATTTAATAATGGATGATGACAACCTACATCTATATAAAAACCTTTTTTTTTAAATTTAAAATAATCTTCTGCCATTAAATCTATACCCCAATTTGAATGAAGGGGTCTTTTACGCAATATGTTAATAGATTTTAAATATTGATAAAAAAAATATAATATCTTAAACAAATTTATGTTTTTTCTAGATAAATATCTATTTTTTAATTTTTCATCTAATTTCATCATTTCAATCTAATCTTAACTTATTGACTCCAAATAGCCGTTTTTTTCATTTTATAATCGAAAGATTTAGATAAAATATATTCTGATACAATATCCGAATTGAAATATTTCAAATATTTTTTTTTACCATTTTTTGCTATTTTTTTTCCTTCTCTTTTCTCAATCTTATATTTATTTAGCTTATAACTAAGATCGTGGATATTTTTATAAAAAATAATTTCTTTATTTGAAAAAAAATCTGTCAATAAAGTATTTTCATCTATAAAAGTTAGTAAACCATTTCCAACTAATTGAACTATTCTGTCACTACTATAATATTTTATTGGTTTACCTCTGCTTAAATTCAATCCCATATATGAATTAGCTATTTTTTTAATAAATTGTTCTGCCCAAATAGGTTGAACATTATTCATTCCATATACATCAAATTTTATTTCTTTGTTTAAAGTAATCAATTTATTTATGAAATTTTCTCTGTCGTCACCTTTTCCAGTCTTTAATTGTCCCCTATGTACACCATGGCTCATGGCAAAAAAAACATCAAATGGACAATTTTTATTAAAGTTACTTAAGGTTTCAAATGAGTTATCTGCAGGATTTGGCATAAAATAAGAATTGGGTATATTAATAGATAAAGCAGATGGATCAGTTGTCAAAAATGTAGTGTCTAAAAAATTAACTTTATCTAAAATTCTTTTGGAGTTACTTTTATGATCAGGACCAAACTTTGACAACGGGTCTAGAAACCACTGAGAAAAAATTACATTCTTATTAATATCCTTCATTTTTGATAATGTCGAATTTAAAACTCTATCAGCATGTCCCAAAATTACTATGTCCGGTTTAAAGTTATTAAATGACTCGACAATCTTATTCTGTAAAGTCTGTTTACCTGAAAAATCTTTTAAGCTTTTATAATTATGAATTATATCTCTATCACTTAATGTTAAAACATTGTGACCATTTCTTATAAAACCATTATTGAGTCTACGACCAGTATTGTAGTGTAATCTACCATCAAAACGTTCGTTCAAATTAGTAATGTGCATAATCTTAAAAGAGTGATTTTTCTTCGTGAAAATTCTTTTGTTAAAAGCAAATGTATCTCTTACTGAGTCAATTA
This sequence comes from uncultured Pelagibacteraceae bacterium, assembly GCA_902606115.1. GTDB lineage: Bacteria > Pseudomonadota > Alphaproteobacteria > Pelagibacterales > Pelagibacteraceae > Pelagibacter. Next base: position 87,382 of record CACLFM010000004.1, on the reverse strand, counting down.
GACTAGAAATATACTTATGATCAAACTCAAAATTTTTGTAATTTAGTTTTTGTGATTGTAGTAATAATTTTTTGTTCAAGATAAGAGTTTCTATTTTTTTGTAAAGTTCTTCTGTGGAAAGATTTTTTAAAATTAACGCATTTTTAGACGTTTCAGGTAAACCTCCTCTATTACTAATAATTACTGCGCAACCTCTGCTGGCAGCTTCTAAACTTGTTCTACCGAAAGGCTCTTCCCATCTAGAACAAACTACAGAAATACTAACTTTTTTTAAAATGTTTAATACATTATCGTGTTTTACATAACCAGAAATTTTAAGATTTTTGTGTTCAAAAAATAATTTCTCTCTAGGTTCGTCTCCGATTACAACAGCTTTCCAATTATTATATTTTTTTAAAATCTTTATAATTGTTTTTCCGAAAATATCATAACCTTTTGCACTATTTAATTTGCCTATAAAAGAAATTAAATTCTGTTTTTTAGAAAAATTTACTTTGGTTCTATTAGTCGACTGATAACAAACAGATGTTTTCTGCATGAGTAGTTTTTTATTATCAATACCAATAAAAAATCTTTTTTGAGACCATTCACTATTAAATAAAATTTTATCAATTTTATTTAATAAAAAAAGTCTATCTACTTCTGATTTAGATCCATTCATTGATAATGGGTCATTATGAAAATATAAAATAATTTTTTTATTTTGTAAGTTATTTAAAAATTTAATGTAGTTAGGTCTATTATGTATTTCGATTATGTCAGAATTTATTTTTTTTTCTTTTTCCAAAAACTTAATTACGTAATTTTTTGAATTACTTCTTATAAATGATTTATTTAATTCAATATTGACGTAATTTTTTAGAAAAGGTTTTTGATTAGTCATATTTCCAAAAATAAAAGAACTTTTAAAAAATTTACTATTTTGAATAGTGTCTTTTACAAATAGAGAAACAGCGCCAGCATTGAGTGATGAAAAATTTTCTTTATAGGGAAGTAAAACAGATATCTTCATTTATCTAAAAAAAGTTTTTTAATTTTGCTTCTTAATTTAAAATTGTGTTTAAGTATATATTCTTCTTTTAAAGCAATATTTTTAGATTCATACCCCTTAGTATATGCAAGTTGCCAATATCTACCCCTAGTGAATTTAGCACCTTTAGAATTGTTATGTAAAAATAGTCTTTTTTTTATATTATTTGTGCATCCAACGTAGGAAAGACCTTTTTTAATTTTTGTTTGTGTTGTTATAATCAAATAAACGTAATATTTCATGCTGGCGGTCCCTAGGGGAATCGAACCCCTCTTTCATGGATGAAAACCATGTGTCCTAACCGATAGACGAAGGGACCAAAAAACAGTCTTTTATTGCAAAAAAAAAAATTAATCAAGTTTAAAGAAATTATAATAATAAATCTTTAATGACAATTTGAATTTTTTTTTTACCATCCCATAAATATTGGTCAATAGTACCTATTAAACTAAATTTTTTTTTAAAATTAATTAGATAATTACCAATAGGTGTATCAACTGCGTCAAAAGCGATTGACTGTATAGATCTATTCTGATTACTTTTTAAAATACAATTGATATGGCGACAATTAAGAACTTTTGTTTTAATCGATTTAACATTTTCAAACAAAAATAATGGTTCAAGATTCTCATTGCCAAAAGGTTCTAATTTTTTTAAGTCATTAAAAATAGTGGAATTATTTTTTGGTAAAATTTTTTTAAAATCATAATAAAAAAAATTTTTTTTTTTAGATTGCAAATATTCATTATTTACGAACTGTTTAAAAATATTTATTTTTTCTTTTTTTACAACAAATCCAGCAGCCATATCATGTCCACCACCACGATCAATTATTTTAGAATTTAAAAGTTTGTTTAATAGACTATTTAATTTGAATTCATTAGTGGATCGAGCAGAGCCTTTATAAACATTATTAGAATTAGTAAATATAAAAGCAGGTTTGTTAAACTTTTCTTTTAATTTACCTGCGACAATACCGAGGATACCCTCATGAAATGATGAATTGACTTCAAAAATAACTTCATTTGTTTTTAAATATTTACTTGTATTAATAAGATTTATACAAAATTTTTCTATTTCTTTTCTTTTAATATTTAATAAATGAATTTCACTAATAATCCTTTTAATTTTATTTTCATCTGTAGAGCAAAATAATTCAACAGAAAGATTTGCATCTTTTAATCTACCTGGAGAATTGATCATTGGACCTATGGAATAAGCAACATCCGAATAATTAATAGATCTTTTAAGAGATAAAAAATTTATAATATTTTTCATACCAGGATTATCAATTTTTGATAATCTATTTAAAGCAATTTTGGACATGTGTCTGTTTAGATGTCGTAAAGGCATTAAATCACTAATTGTTCCTAGAAATGCAAAGAAAAGAAAATTATGAATGTTAATTTTTTTTTTTATCTTAGTGTTTACTAAATCTATTAAATAAAAAGTTAAAGCGGCAGCACAAAAATTTTGACTCATGTATTCTTTAGACTTTTTCATTGGATTGATCATAATTATATCTGGATCCAATTTGTCATTAATAAAGTGATGATCTATTATTAATATATCTATATTTCTTTTTTTTAAAAAATTAATAACATCAAGTGAATTACTTCCACAATCAACAAATATAACTACATCAGTATTATTCTTTAATTTCTTTTTAATTAGGCTGAGATTTGGGCCGTATCCATCAACAAATCTATTAGGTATTATATAATAATTCGGATTTTTAAGGTGATTAAAAAAATTCACTAAAATTGAAGTAGAACTAACACCATCTACATCATAATCGCCATAAATAAATACAGAACTTTTTTTTTGTAAAATTTTTAGTAATAAGTTGGATGCACTTATAAAATCATTGTTTTTTAGAAATGGATTAACAAAATCATATTCGTGTTTTAAATAGTTTAATTCTGTATTTGTATAATTTCTACTTAAAACTAATTTTGATAAATCGTAAGTAAAATTGTTATCTATTGATGTTTTTTCAATAATTCTGTCATTTATATTTCTCTCAGTCCATTTTTTTCCTGAGATTGAGATCATAAAATTTTTTTAACTTTTTCTTTCACATTCATTTTTATATTCTTACTTTTATGTGTAACAAAAGTATCAGTCATAAAATATTCTCCTAAAACTTCTATACCATTTACTAATTCCCCTTTAGTTATACCTGTCGCACAAAAAATACTGTCTCCTTTAACAATATCTTTTATATTGTATTTTTTTTTTAAATCTTTTATGCCCATATTATTGGCTCTTTTAATTGATTTATCATCGTCAAAAATAAACCTTCCTTGAAAACCACAATTATAAGCATCAAGAGCACAAGCTGCAAGCACACCTTCTGGTCCACCACCGATACCCAAAAAAATATCAACTCCGTACTTTTCATTCGTCACTAAAATAGCACCGGAAACATCTCCGTCTGAGATTAATTTAATTTTGACATTTAATTTTTTTGCCTCATCTATTATTTTGCTGTGTCTAGGTCGATCCAAAATACAAATAGACATGTCCTCTATATTTTTATTTTTAAAATCAGCTAAATTTTTTATATTTTGATTAAAATTGTTATCCAAATCTACAACATCTTTTTCAACATTTGGTCCATAAGCTATTTTATCCATATATGTTTCAGGTGCATGTAATAAATTGTTTTTGTATGTTGCCGCAATAACAGATAATGCTCCTGGTAAATTATTTGCGGCAAAATTAGTCCCTTCTAATGGATCAACCGCAATATCAATTTCTGGTTCATCATTTTTTCCAAGTGTTTCACCAATATATAACATTGGTGCTTCATCTAACTCACCTTCTCCAATAACAACTCTTACTTTCATCTCTATATTATTCAATACTTTTCTCATAGTATCAGTGGCAAGAGCATCTACTTCATTTTTATTCTTATTACCAATTTTTGAGAAAGTTGCAATTGACGCCTGTTGTGTAACTTTTATAAAATGTTTTAAAAATTTTTCTTCAATATCCATTAGATCTTAACTTCATCTCGAGCATTATTTAATTTGGTCTCAAACTCGGATAATCTTCTTTGAACTGAAATTAACTCAACTATTATTGGCCAGCTTCTTACTAGATATTGTAAAGAATTTTCTACTTTATTAAAGGCTCTTGCTATTTGTTGTACAAAACCTAATGTTATAGCTCCAGTAACAATTGTTGGTGCTAGAGCTAAATAAGGAACAATTACCATACCTTGTAAATAACTCCATTTTACTGCATTAAAATATAAATAATGAAAATACATTTTAAAATGAATTCTTTTTACATTTCCATATAAAAAATTTACACTTTTAGATCCTGCGTTATTAATATTGTCCTCTCCTAAAACTAATTCTTTTCTATATGCTGCTTCTTCTTTTTGTATATCATATTCTATACCTGGTAATTTGAATCCCACTGCTGCAAGTATTAAAGTGCCTCCTAACGCAGTTATTATAGCTACCCAAACTAAAGCGTGATTTACTTCACCAAAAAAGGGCAACATAGTTATTTGTTTAGACAAACCCCACAATATAGGCAAGAAAGCAATTAGTGTCATAAGACTTCTAAGAAGTTCAACACCAAGACCTTCCATTATTCTTGCAAATTTCAAAGTATCTTCTTGAACTCTTTGAGAGGCACCCTCTGTTAGTCTAGCTTTGTTCCAATTCTCATGATAATAATTTGCCATAGCTGTTCTCCATCTAAAAGTCCAATGACTTGTAAAATAATCTGTAGCAACAGATATGACCATCCAAACACCAGCTATTTTTGCAAATGTTAAGAGATATGATATAAACTCTTTTTCGGATACGGAATTAGGTGTAGTTAACGCTTTTTGTAAGGTGTCATAAAATTCACCGAACCATTGATTGATCATTACGTCTAATTGTACTTGATACCAAGTAGAGACTAATATTATTAGTGAACCAAAAATACTCCATGGATACCACTGTTTATTTGTAAAAAACTTAAACATTATTATAGAAAATTATCAGTATATGATTTTTTAACAAAAGATCTTTGATTATTTTCAATAACAACAAATTCAATTTTATTTTTATTAGCATAATCTATAGCTTGATCTTTGCTATCAAAAAAAAGTTTTAATTCTGAAAGAGTATTAGATGAACTTTCCCAACCCATCAAAGGATTTATGGTGGTTGATTCGTCTATATACTCAAGTACCCATTTTTTAGTTCTACCAATCCCTGATTGCATTGATGTTTTTGTAGGTTTATATATTTTTGCTTTTTTTTTAGTCATAAATGGTCGGGGCGGTAGGATTTGAACCTACGACCCTCTGGTCCCAAACCAGATGCGCTACCAGGCTGCGCTACGCCCCGAGTGGGATATTTATACAGCTATTACTTATTAATTCAACAAATGAAAGAAAGACAAAATGATACAAATTGTGAACCTTTGTAGACTTTTTTGGGGGTCATTTGGGGGCAAGAAACTAAAAACCCTGCCTGCAAATACCGAGCTTTTTAATTGAAAAATTGATAAAAACTAAAAAAATAATTTATGATTAAGAAATTAAAAGTTTTGATCAATTTAAACAGAAATTTGATAAATGAATAAAAGAAAAAATTTGAATTACAAAGGTAGTGTACAAATAATTTCTCCGTTCAATCTTGGTAACTATAGAGTTTACAGATATATTTACTATTGTAAGTTCGCATGGCAGTTTAAAGAAATTAAAATAAGAGATAAATTTGAATATGATAACTCAGATGTGTTAATTATTGATAGAGAGTCTATAAATGATTTAAAAATCTCTGATGACTTAAAAAAATATAAAATATTAATTTGTTTATGGAATGGGATTTTTGACAAAAGAAAGAAAAAAATAATAAATTTTGAAAAAAAATTGAAAAACCACAAAATTGAATATAATTTCTTTTTGGTAGGTTATAATTCTGATTATTTGAAGGGTGAGAACAATTATTTTATTAGTGATAAAATAAAAACTAATAAATTTTTTAAAATAGATTGTCCTTTAAAATATAAAATAATTTTTTTTTATCCAAACATATTTTTTTTATTAAAAAATATATTTAATATCAAGAATTTTTTAAAATTTTACTTTGTTTCTCGAAAAGTTTTTTTTATTGGAGGTGGTATATTAAGTCCATTTATGCTGAAAAAAAATTTTAGTGGAGGTGAGAATTTAGAAGAAAATTCAATTATTCAAAATTTCTATTATTGGCATAAAGAGAGGAATTCAGAGGATATGTTGAAAAATTTTAAAAAGTTTATTCTTTCAAAAAAATTTGACAAATTATTGTATCATCAAAAAATTTTTATATTCCAAAGAATATCAAGACATATATTTCTTTCTAAATTAAATAAGTTTATACATTTTAAACATATGGATAGGGAATTTAACATTGGTTTACTTAATTCAACCCTATTTTCAAAACACTATTTTTTAGATTTTGGTTCTTCGGTCGGATTTGGATTATATGACAGATCTTTTATTTTATATAAAAACCATCGATATAAAACAATCAAAATTGATTTTATTAGAAATCAAAAAAATTTTATTAAATCTTATAATCGGCTAAATGATTTGATTTTTAAAATTGATAATTTTAGAAATAACAATATAACTGCTGCAAAAATAGCAGAATTAATTACTTTTTAAAATACTTAATTAATTCTTTAATTTATAAAAATTTAACAATATATTCTTTTAAAGAAAATGAAAATTTATATAACAGGCATCGCAGGTTTTTTAGGAAGTAATCTAGCTAAACATTTATTAAAGCTTGGTCATGTTGTTGGTGGGAATGATACCTTAATTGGTGGGGAAAAAGATAATTTGCCAAATAATTTATATCGTTTCGATTTAACTGATTGTATTAATTTTGATAATATGGTTACTAATTTAAATGAGGCCGATATAGTTTATCATTGTGCAGCTACCGCTCATGAGGGATTATCTGTTTTTTCGCCCAATTTTATAACAAAAAATATTTACCAAGCTAGTGTATCGGTAATAACTGCGTCTATAACAAATAATGTAAAAAGATTTGTCTACTGTTCCTCAATGGCTAGATATGGGTCACAACAGACACCTTTTACTGAAGACATGAAAACAAAACCAGTAGATCCATATGGAATTGCTAAAGTGGCTGGCGAGGAAACTTTACAACTATTGGCGAAAGTTCATGGAATGGAATATAATATCGCAGTCCCTCATAATATTGTGGGCCCGCATCAAAAATATGATGACCCTTATAGAAACGTTATGTCAATTATGATTAATAGAAATTTACAAGGACAACCATCTATTATATATGGAAGTGGAGATCAAACAAGATGCTTTAGTTATGTAGATGATGTAATTTATTGTTTAGAAAAATTAGCACTAGATCCAAAAATCTCTGGTGAAATATTTAATATTGGCCCAGATGAAAACCCATGCACAATTAAAGAATTAGCATCTTTAATCTCAAATTTTTTAGGTTTTAATAAACAACCGATTCACGTTAAAGACAGGCCTCAAGAAGTTGAACATGCGACTTGTTCTGCTGACAAGTCTAGAAAATTTTTAGGTTACAAAACAAAGACCAGTTTAGAAGAGGCTCTTAATAAAACCATAAGTTATATAAAAAAAAAGGGGGTGAAACCATTTAAGTATAACTTGCCTTTGGAAATAATTAATAATAAAACACCTGATACCTGGAAAAAAAAACTTATATAAATAGTATTCCTTGTACATATCTTTTTAACTAACAAAAAAATGTGCTTTTTATTGGTATATAAGGATAAATAGGTCAAAAATAAAATAATTTTTAATTAGAATCTGGTATATAGGAATTTATGATTATTGTTTGTCCCCGTGATCAAAAAAGATTCAATATTGATGAAAAATTAATACCTGCAGAGGGTAGATTATTAAAATGTGGGGTTTGTAATCATACGTGGTTTTATAAACCAAGCGAATATACAAAGCACAATGAAATTTTGTTAGATGATGATGAGTCAGTTGAGATCAAAAAAAAAGAAGTTGCCACTAATAGTATAGAAAAAAGCGAGCTTACCGAAAATAACCCCAATCAATTAAATGACGATAAAAAATATTTACCTGCAATCAAAAGAGTAAAAAACAAAAATTTTTCAAAATTATTGTTAGTTATACTGATATCAATAATTGCTTTAGTCCTATTAATAGATACTTTTAAAGGGCCAATAAGTAATATTATTCCAAATATAGATTTTTATTTAAATAATTTATATCAAAGTTTGATAGATATAAAGTTGTTTACAATAAATTTAATTAATTAAAATGCTAAGATATTTATCCAGTCCATTCAAATGGTTTTTTAAATTAGAAGCTGCTAGTGGATTAGTTTTGTTAATTAGCGCAATACTAGCCTTAATAGTAAGTAACTCTGATTTATCAAAAATTTATTTTGAAACTTTGGAAACTTACCTATTTATAGGAATAAACAATTTTGGCCTAAAACTTTCAGTTCTTCATTGGATTAACGATGCATTAATGGCGGTATTCTTCTTTTTTGTAACATTAGAAATTAAAAGAGAATTTATAGAAGGTGAATTGTCTAATTTTAAACAAGCTATGTTACCAATTATGGGTGCAATCGGAGGAATGGTTGTTCCAGCACTTGTCTATATCTTTATAAATTATGGAGATACAGAAACACTAAGAGGTTGGGCTATACCCTCGGCAACAGACATAGCTTTTTCATTAGGAGTGTTATCATTGCTAGGTTCAAGAGTTCCAATATCATTAAAAGTATTCTTAACAGCTTTAGCAATAATAGATGATTTAGGAGCAATTGTTATTATTGCATTTTTCTATACAGGAGATTTAAAAGTTCATTACTTAGGGTTGATTTTAATATCATTTATTTTACTTTTAATTCTCAACAAATTTAATATCAAAAATTTCATACTTTACCTTTTGATTGGTGTTGTAATGTGGGATTTCACTCATCAGTCAGGCATACATGCAACAATAGCAGGTGTATTGTTAGCTACAACTATACCCCATAGAAAAAAACCAAAAGAATTTTCATTACTAATTAAAATTGAGCATGCTATTAGTCCTTACGTAGCTTTTGGTATTATGCCTTTGTTTGCTTTTGCAAATGCAGGTGTATCACTGGAAGGTCTATCTTTGTCTTCATTTACGTCAAAAGTGCCATTAGGAATTTTATTAGGATTATTTTTAGGAAAACAATTTGGTGTTTTTATATTTTCATATCTATCAATTAAATTTAAATTAGCACAAATGCCATCGAATGCTAATTGGATAAGTTTTTATGGAGTTGGGGTTTTAACAGGGATTGGTTTCACAATGAGCCTTTTTGTTGGAAATTTAGCTTTTGTAGAAAACATGAATTATATGGATGGGGTTAAGATAGGAGTTTTAGGTGGGTCATTATTATCAACATTATTTGGATATTTTCTTATATTATTGTCACCAAAGAAATGAACTTTAAAAAATTTGAAAAGTTAATATTAATTTTATTTTTAACAATGTTTTTTTTTTCAAATAAAACTTTAGCTAACTACGAAAAAATCTTTTTTGATTTTTCAGTTGAGCTAGTTGATGGTAAATTAATTAATCTAGAAAAATTTAAAAATAAAAAAGCTATATTATTAGTAAATACCGCAAGCTATTGTGGTTTTACTAATCAATATAATGATATGCAAAATATTTGGGACAAATATGGAGAAAAAGGGCTTTTAGTCTTAGCAGTACCTTCAAATTCATTTAATCAGGAGAAAAAAAATGAAAGTGAAGTTAAAGAATTTTGTGAAGTAAATTTTAATATAACTTTTCCTATTACATCTATTTATGATGTCAAAGGCGATAATGCTCATGAGATATTCAAATGGGCAAAAAAAAATCATGGAAAATCAGCTGTACCAAAATGGAATTTTCATAAAATTTTAATTAATCAAGAAGGAAAAATTGAAGAAACTTTTTCCTCTTTTACAAAACCAAAATCAAAAAAAATAATTTCTAAAATAGAGTCTTTATTAGATAGTTAATGTTAATCCGTCATATGCAGGGATTACATTTTTTGGCAAGATTTTCTTGATTTTAGTGTAATCAATAGAGCTAGCTAGGTTTGTTAAAACAGTTTTTTTTGGTTTGATTTTTTTAATAAGTACTAAAATTTCTGACAAACAATAATGCGATGGGTGATGATTGTACTGCAAACAATCTATCACCAAATATTTTAAATTTTTAAGAGTTTTAAAATCTTTATAATGTATTTTACTGACATCACTAGCATAAGCTAATTTATTATTTATTACATAACAGACACTATTTATATTTCCATGTTCTACTTCAATACATTTAAGTTTAATAGTTCTTCTATTATCTTTATATGAATGTCTTTTTTTTAAAGAATTATTTTGTAATATTGGTGGGTAATCTTTACTTTTTTTAAAGCAATATCCAAATGAATTAAATAAATATTTTTTTGTTAAACTATTTGTATATATATCAATTTTGTCTCTATTTTTTAAATAAAAGAAACGTAGCTCATTAATACCATGAGTTTGGTCTGCATGATGATGGGTGTAGAAAACTTTGTTAATATTATAGATCTTATTTTTAATTAATTGTTGTTTCAAATCAGGTGAAGTATCGATTAGAACATTTTTATTTTTGGTTTTTATTAGTGCGCAACACCTAGTTCGATAATTTTTTTTATTTTTTGGATCACAATTACCAAAAAAACCATCAATTCTTGGAACACCAAGAGAGCTGCCACAACCTAGAATAATAAATTTAATACTCATTATTTGATTTTAAACAAAACATTAAAGTTCTTAGTAGTTAAAATTTGCATTTCTTTTAAAGAAATATTCTTAATATTGGCCATATGTTCCAATGTGTATTTTAAAAAACTTGGTTCATTACTTTTACCTCTTTTTGGAACTGGTGCAAGAAATGGGCTATCTGTTTCAATTAGTATTTTATTTAAGGGTATTATTTTAAATGTATTATTTAAATCAAGGCTTTTTTTAAATGTTATTATTCCACTGGCAGAAAAATAGGAATTTAAATTAAGCATTTTTTTTGCAAAACTTGTGCTACCTGTAAAACAATGCATTAAAATTTTTAATTTTTCATTTTTATATTTATTTAAAATTTCAAAAGTTTCTTTCTCAGCACTTCTAGAATGAATTATAATTGGTTTGTTTAGTTCAATCGAAGCAAGAATATGTTGCTCAAAACTTTCAATTTGAGAATTTCTATCACTATTATCATAATAAAAATCTAAACCGGTCTCACCTACCCCGATAATTTTGTCATTTTTAGATACATTTTTAATTATTTGATCTTTATTTGTTTGATTAGTGCTAGTCTCATGCGGGTGAATTCCAAAAGTACCATATATCATTTTATCTTTTTGAATTAATTTTTTTATTTCAAGAAAATTTTTATTGGTTGTACAAATAGTTAAAATTTTTTCTATTCCAACATTTTTAGCTCTTTTTATTATATCGTGAAAATTATTTATAAGAGGTTCACGGTCTAGATGGCAATGAGAATCAATCATGTATTATTTTATTGAAAAGTATATTAATCTTCTTTATTTGAATTCCGTGTTTTAAATATTCATTATTTAGCAAAGATTTAAATTTAATTTCTTTTTCTTTAATATCGAAGATACTCAATGCCTTTAAAGATGTGTCTGGTATAATTGGATACATTAAAACAGAGATTTTCCTAATTAATTCTAAACTTACATAAATAATTGTATTTAGTCTTATATTGTCATTTTTTTTGTTCCATGGAGCTTGATCATTAAAATATTTATTAGAGGCAAACAGCATATTTATTAAAAAATTCATGTAAAAATTTATATCTTGTTTATTAATTGCATCCTCTAATTTATTATAATTATTCTTAAATTTATCTAATATTTCGATGTCTTCATTATTGTATTTGATATTTTCAGGAATTTTAAGGTGACAATTTTTTTCATTAAAAGAAACTACTCTTTGACAAAGATTTCCATAATTATTAGCCAGATCACTATTTATACAATTTTCTAATTTTTCTTCAGATATATTTCCGTCGTTTCCAAAAGATACTTCTTTTAATAAGTAGTATCTAAGTGGATCAAGTCCATATTTATTTATTATCTCTATTGGATCAAGAATATTACCTTTTGATTTAGACATTTTTTCTTCATTAGATAAAATCCAACCATGTCCATATACTGTCTTTGGTAATGGTAGGTCTGCTGCTAGTAAAAAAGCTGGCCAATAAACAGCATGAAATCTTAATATATCTTTTCCAATTATATGAACCGATGCAGGCCAGAAACTCTTATATTTGTCTGACTCGGTATTAGGATAATCAAGAGCACTTAAATAATTAGTTAAAGCATCTAACCATACATAGATAATATGATCTTTTTGAGAGGGTACATTTATGCCCCAAGTAATGGATTTTCTACTTACTGATAAATCTTTTAGACCACTTTTAACAAAACTAATTACTTCATTTTTTCTACTCTGAGGATTGATAAAATCTGGATTTTCTTTATAATATTCTAATAATTTATTTTCCCATTTTGAAAGTTTAAAAAAATAAGACTCTTCTTCAACCCATTCAACTTTAGATCCAGATGATTTACATATCTTAATATCATCTTTTGTTACAATTTCGTTTTCAGAATAAAACGCTTCATCTGATACAGAATACCAACCAGAATATTTGGATAGATATATTTCATTTTTTTTTTCTAAGATATTCCACAAATATTCTACAGATATTTTATGTCTCTTTTCGGTTGTTCTAATAAAATCATCATTAGAAAGATTTAAGATTTTAGACAACGCCATAAAATTAGAACTAATTTCATCGCAAAATTGTTGGGTATCCTTATTTACTTCTGCAGCTGCTCTTTGGATTTTTTGGCCGTGTTCGTCAGTGCCTGTTAAAAAAAAAACTTTGTAGTCACTAATTCTTTTAAATCTAGCAAAAAAATCAGCTACAATACTAGAATATGCATGACCCATATGGGGTTTGGCTGAAGGATAATATATTGGTGTTGTTATATAAAAATTATTTTTCATTATAAGCTAAATATTTAAATTCAATAACATAAGATTCAAAATCTAGGTTATATTTAATTACATCATTAAATCTTTGAGCTAAATGTTTTGTTAGAAAGTAATATTTTTCCTCATTAGGCTGATTTTTGATACGATTGTGCAGAAATAATTGAGTTAATAGGAAGAAATTATTTAATACAAACTCATTCTTTTTAAAATTTTTTTTTAGAAATATATCAGCTAAAAGACTATTTAAATCAATCCTATCTAAATATAAATTATTTTTTTGACAATACAAAAACAAATCCTTGTAAAAATTAGGAGAAAGATATTTATTTTTAAAATCTGAGTTTAATTGTTCATATTGGTTATCTAATAATTTGTTAATTCTTTCTTTTAATTCATCTCCATTAAGATAAAATTTAAATTTTATACATCTAGATTTAATTGTTGGTATCAAATATTTTTTTAAATCATGTATTAAAAAAAAATGAACATTATCATAGTTCTCTTCTAATGATTTAAGTAATGAATTTGAGGAAGATAAATTCAAATATTCACTCTCATAAATTAGAATTATTTTTGGTTTGTCATTAAATGAACTTATATTTAAAAAGTTTTTTAGATTTTTAATTTGTGAAATATCGATATTTTTTTTGTTATCTTTAGTAGAAATAAAATAAAAATTAGGATGAACGTTTTGTAAAATAAGTTTATTTGTTTTGTTATTCGGATTAACTTTATATGATTTCGTATCATATTTATGATCTTCATCCTTAGACAATATGTAATTTATTAAATGATAGGAAAGATCAAATTTACCAATACCCTTTTCACCAGTAAATAACAATGTTTGAGGTAGTTTTTTAATATTATAAAGATTAACAAAAAAATCAAAATTTTTTCTAAAACTTGTAAGTTCTTCGTTAAATAGTTTTTTAATCATGGATGTTTAGTATTTTATCTATTTTATTTTTTATTATTTCAATATTATATTTCTTGGTTTTTGATGAATCTATTATTAATTTATTTTTATTTTTTTTTAAAATTTTTATAAAACCATTTTGTGCATTTATATAAAATTTTTTATTAAATTTATCGTATTTATTTTTCTCTCCTGAAATATTTTGCTTTATATAATTAATAGGTACAAAATGAAAAAAAATAAAATTTGGTTTTAAATTACCTAAAACAAATTTATTTAAAGTATTTATTATCTTTTTATTAATTCTAAATCCATAGTGTTGGTAGGCCATTGTTGAATCCACAAACCTATCAATAAGAATTACTTTTTTATTGATATTTGGTTTAATCAAAGTTTCATAATTTTCATTTCTAGCAGCTAAATAAAGTAAAAGGTCTGTTTTTTTTTTAAACGTGGATTTATCGCTTAAAATAATATTTCTGATAATTTCTGAATTTATTGTGCCACCTGGCTCTCTAAATTTAATAAATTTTACTTTTTTTCTAATCAAGTATTTAGAAACTTCATTTAGATGAAAAGTTTTACCTGATCCATCTATACCTTCAAAAACTATAATTTTCTTATACATCACCCCAGATTAAATAATTTATGGATTTAATTATTCTTGAGATTATATTAAGTTTTTTAATATCTTCAAATGCATATACTTGATATTCATTTATAATTTCATCTTTATATAAAACTTTAAGAATTCCTAATTTTTGATTTTTTTTTATTGGAGCAACTATTGGTCCATCATAATAGATGAATGTTTTTAAATGTCTTTTCCTAGCTTTGGGAATAGTTTTGTAGATATCTTCTTTTACATAAGCTTTAACTTGTTCTTTTTTTCCTAACCAAACATCTAATCTTGCAAGTTCTTCGTTATTTTTAGCTATTTGGATTGTATCAAAGTTGGTTAATCCCCATGTTAAAAGTTTTTTTGATTGTCTAGATCTTGAATTTTTCGTTTCAAAACCACTTCCAACAGCTATTAATCTTCTGTTCCCCTTTTTAATTGAACTAGCTAATGAATATTTTTCCACCGCAAGATATCCAGTCTTAATACCGTCAGCTCCAAAATTTTTATATAGTAAAGGATTTCTGTTTCCTTGTGTAATTGGATCTCCTCCCGTTCTATCCCATGTAAAGGTTTTTTCTTTGAAATAAGAATAATAATCTGGATAATTTTTAATCAGATAGTTTGACATTAATAAAATATCCTCAACTGTAGAATAATTATCTGGATCGTTTATTCCAGATGCATTTGTAAAATTTGAATTTATCATACCAATTTCAGCAGCTTTTGAATTCATCATAATAGCAAATTCTTCCTCTGTACCAGCGATACCTTCTGCTAATGCAACACACGCATCATTACCAGATGCAATGATTATACCCTTTAGTAATTCCTCAATTGTTACTTCATCATTAACCATTATAAACATTGAAGAATATCCAGATTGTGAAAGTCTCCAAGCATTCTCAGAAACCATAACTTTATCATCAAGATTTAAATCACCAGTTTTCAATAGATCAAAAACAACTATTGAAGTCATTATTTTAGTCATCGAAGCTGGGTAAATCGATCTAGTAATATCTTTTTCATATAAAATTTCACCAGACAAAAAATCTTGTAAAATTGCTGTTCTCGCATTTATTTCAAATGCGGCATAACTTAAAGTTATAAAACTAAAATAGACAAAAGTGTAATAAATTAATAAGTTTTTGAGTTTTTTCATTGGCTTATAATATCAATATTTTCAAATCCTAAATCTCTTATACTATAAAAATCCTTTTGTAGAGCATTAATATTTTTGTAAGGACCTAGGATAATTCTATGTATATTTTCTGAGACTGACAAAATATTAATTTTTTTAATATTTGTATTGTTTATAATTTTATTTTTAAGGTTTTTAGCATTCTCTAAAAAATAAAAATCTACTACTTTGATTAAATATAAGAATTTTCTATCATTTTTAACTATTTTTTTTTTCTTATTTGATGAATTTAGATCATTAATACTTATTGAATCTACAGGGGCTTTATTGGCTACGTTTTTTTCCTCATCATACATTTTGGTTTTTTTTGCTAAGAATATTGAATTATCTTTAATTTCTCTAATTTCGATAAATGGTTGATTAGGGTTAATCTCTAATTCCTCAGAAATTCTTAAAGATATTATAGAATTGTAAAAGTTAATATTTTTAACTTTTTTTGAAACATTTCCAACTATAGACTTATTATTTAAAAGATTAGTAATTTTTACTTTAGTGCCTTTAGATAAGTGACTGTGATGAATATCTAAACTGCGATTATCTATTTTTTTTTTGGTTATTTTATTTTTTATTAAATCTTCTGAAAAAACTAAAGCAAAACCTTTATTAATATAAATATTATTGTCGTAAACAATATTATTTTTACCTGTTTCTAATTTACAACCAGCAAACAAAAAAAATATTATAATAAATGATATATTATAATTCATTTTCAAATTTATCTTTCAACGTACACACTGCTATTGCAAATCTTAATGATCTATTCCATGTCAATACTCTCTCATAATTTGAGAATACTAAAAAGGCTGGCTTTAATTTGTCATTATCTTTTACAATATCACTATCAGGTGTTATAATCGCTACTTTAATATCGTCATTAACATCTAAATTGTCAAATTCCTTTATGAATTTTTTATAATATCTAAATTTTTTTTTATGTTTTATTTTTTTAGCAGAAGTATTTAAAAATTTTTTGGGTATAGAGCTATCTAATTCTATATTTAAGAAACAAGGTTCATTTTTTTTCCATCCGATAATATTTAAGTAGTTTGCAGCTGAAGCAAAGGAATCTTCGGGTTCTTTTAATTCAATTACAGAGTTTTTGTTAAAATCTATAGCATACTTAGAAATAGTTGATGGCATAAATTGAAAATTGCCAAAAGCACCAGCCCAGGATCCAAATAAAATATCTTTGCTAATTTTGTTTTCGTCAATTAATTTGAGTATTGTTATTAGCTCATTAGAAAAAAATTCACTTCTTCTTTTATCATAACTTAAAGTGGCTAATGATGAAATTATGTCCATTTTTCCCAAATAAGTTCCATAATTTGTTTCAATACCCATAAGAGCTAATAAAAGTTCTTTTTCAATATTAAATTCTTGATCTACATAATTAATTAATTTTCTATTATTTTTATATAATTTTTTACCTTTTTTGACTCTATCTTTTGATGTTCTTTTGGAGACATAAGTTTTTGTATCTTCATAAAATTCTGGCTGATATCTATCGTATTCAATTACTTTAGGTAAAAAAATTGCATTATTCATCACAAGATTTACAGTTTTTTTTGAGATACCTTCATTAATAGCTCTGATCTTAAATTCAGTTACCCAATAATCAAATTTTTCCTCTGATTTAACTTGTGAAAAATTAATAATTAAAACAAGAAATGATAAAAATATTAACCTAATTTTTTTCATACAAATTCTTTAAATAAATTAATACAGCAATCCATATAATTACAAAACTTACAAACTTCTCAAAAGAAAAACTTTCATTATAATAAAAATATCCTAACAAAAATTGAAAAGTTGGTGTTATATAAAATATCATACCTGTGGGTCCAAGACCAGATAACTCAACACCTCTTACATACAAAAATAAGGGTATAACAGTCATTGGACCAGCAAGGGCTAATAAAAACATCATTGATATGTCGTTTGTCGAGAAATAATTCATTTCTAGGGTAAATAAATATATAAGAGCTATTAAAGCAAATGGGAATATAAATACACTTTCCAATAATAGACCAATATCTGTGTCAACTTTTATCAATTTTCTGCAAACGTTATAAAGAGACCAAGATATGGCAACTGTTAAACCTATCCATGGTATGCTTCGAAATTCATATAACATGTAGAAGATCGAAAATATTACTAATGTTATTGATAAAACTATTTTAAAATTTAATCTTTCTCTAAAAAAAACATATCCAAAAAAAACACTCATTATTGGCATAATAAAATATCCAAAACTGGCATTTATTATTTGATTAGTTGAAACTGCATAAATCCATACAGACCAATTTGTCAGTATTAAAAATGAAGATAAAAATAAAATAAAAATTTTTTTTGATGATTTAAGTATTTGCATAAATTTTCGCCATTTATACAAAAAAAAAGTTGTAATTAATAAAAAGACAGTTGTCCATAAACACCTGTGAATTACGAGTTCAAAAGGTCCCACAAATGATAATGATCTAAAATAAATAACCCCTATAACACCCCACCAAAAAGATCCTAGACTACTAAGTAAAATGCCTTGGTTAAATTTTTTCATAGTATAAATGAATTTATAAGGACAATTATACCTAAAATATCTCAAGATATAGTAAAAAACTAAATATGTTGTAGAAATATTTTTTTTTAATATAAGTAACTTTCGTGGAGAGATGGCTGAGCGGTTGAAAGCACCGGTCTTGAAAACCGGCAAAGGGGCAACTCTTTCCTGGGTTCGAATCCCAGTCTCTCCGCCAGTATTAAAAATTTTGAAATCTATTAATTATCTCTAGCATTCTCTGATCACTATAACTATTAGATGATTCTTTTTTTTTAATTGAAATTAATTTTTCATCGTCCATGTTGACAAATGTATCTAATGTTTGCATGTAATTTTCATCCAATTCGTCAATCAATGACTTAACAAAATTAGTCATTAATATATCCATTTCTTTCGTGCCTCTATAAGAAGCTCTGTAAATAATTTTATTTTTAAGATCTTCTTTATTTGTAGACATAGTTATATAAGTAATTATGTCTAATTATGAATACTTGCTATCAGATATCAATAAAATTAATGGTATAGGTCATAAAACAGCTAAATTATTCAGAAAGAAAAATATTAATACAGTTTTTGATTTATTATGGAATCTTCCAAGAGATATAATTGATAGAGGTGATTTAAGAAAGATAAACCAACTTCAAATTGGAAAAATTCAAACTATATCAATTATTGTCAAAAAATATAACTTTCCTAGAATAAGAAACTTACCTAATAAAGTTGCGTGTGAAGATGAAACTGGAAAATTAGATTGTATTTTTTTCAACAGTTATGAGGGGTATATAAGAAAAATTTTACCACTGAATTCAGAGGTGATTATAAGTGGTAAGATTGGTTTCTATAAAAAATAGATATCAAATAACAAATCCAACACATATAGCAAGCAATGTTAATAATATTAAAAAAATAGATACAAAATATAGTTTAACTGTAGGATTAAACGAAAAAAAATATAACAAAATAATTAATGAGGTTTTAAATAATATACCTGATTTAAAAGAATGGCTGAGAGACGATATTTGTAATAAATTTAATAATATAAGTTGGAAAGAATCCATAATTCAATTACACGATCCAAAGAATTTAAATAAACAAGGATATTTTTACAAAAGATTAGTTTTTGATGAAATTCTATCAAATTTTTTAATTAGTTCTAATATTAGAAGTTCAGTTAAAAAATTTAAAAAGAATAAAAAAGTATTTAGCTTAGATCCTTTTAAATATATTAAGAAAAAGATAGATTTTGAACTTACGTCTGATCAAATAAAGGCAATTAATGAAATTGATAATGATTTAAAATCTGAACATAAAATGTTTAGGCTTTTACAGGGAGACGTAGGTAGTGGAAAAACTATCGTTGCTTTAATATCAATTTTAAATGTCATAAGTAGTAAATTTCAAGTAGCCTTTATGGCTCCAACAGAAATTTTAGCTCAACAACACTATAATTTAGCTAAGAAAGTACTTTCAGATAATGTTAGGATTGAAATATTAACAAGCAAAACAGAAAATAAAATAAGAAAGAAAATAATTACAAATTTAGAAAATCATTCTGTTGATTTATTAATAGGGACACATTCTCTATTTCAAAACAAGATTAACTATAAAAAATTAGGATTAATAATCATAGATGAGCAACATAAATTTGGTGTTAAACAAAGAAAAAAACTTTCAGATAAAGGTGGAAAAAATTGTGACATATTAGTTATGTCAGCAACACCTATCCCACGAACTATGATAATGACAATATTTGGTGATATGGATGTGTCAATAATTAAAAATAAACCTAAAAATCGAAAAGAGATCATTACTTTAAGTAAATTGGATAAAAAAATCGATGAAATAATATCATTCTCAAAGAAACAAATTAAAAATGGAAATCAAATTTTTTGGGTCTGTCCCTTAATTGAAGAATCCAAAAAAGTAGATCATCAATCTTCAATCAAGAGATACGAATATCTTAAGAAATACTTTCCGAATAAAGTTGGTATACTTCATGGTGCGTTAGATAAAGACATTAAAGATAAAATTTTAAAAGATTTTCTAAATAGGAAAATAGATATATTAGTTTCTACAACTGTAATAGAGGTGGGTATTGATTTTCCAAATGCTAATGTGATTATAATAGAAAATGCAAACAAATTTGGTTTATCTCAATTACATCAATTGAGAGGAAGAGTTGGGCGTGGGAATAGAGAAGCTTACTGTATTTTAATGTTTAAATCCAACCTAAGTGAAAATGCTAAAAAAAGAATTAACATATTAAAAAGTAGTAATGATGGTTTTAAGATATCCGAAGAAGACATGAAATTAAGGGGTTATGGAGATTTATTAGGATTTAAACAAAGTGGTTTGCAAAGTTTTAGAATTGCAGATCCAATTTTAAATGAAGATCTTTTTTTTCTTGCAGAACAAGAGGTTAAAAGAATTGAAATAAAAAATGAAAATATTGAAAAATTCATGCCTCTTTTAAAAATGTATGATAGAGCAGATATTTTAAATGATTTAGTCTAATTAGATGGTTCGGATGTTCCAGCTGAAACAATAAATTTAGAAGCCTCCTCAAATGACATATCCAAATAAATAACTTCATCTTTTGGATACATTAACAAAAAGCCACTTGTAGGGTTTGGTGTTGTTGGGACAAATACATTAATCATTTTTCTTTTTACTTTCTTGCTTATTTCTCCTTCATTCTCTTTAGTTGCAAAACCAACAGCCCAAGAACCTTTTTTTGGATATTCAACTAAAACTACTGTTTTCTTATCTTTTCCTGTCGATGTAAAACTTTGGGTCATTTGACCAATAGCTGAATAAATAGTTCTTAAAATTGGAATCTTTTTAAATATATCATTAATTAAAGATACAATTCGTTTACCAAAAAACGATAAAGATATACCGCCAACAATAATAATTATAAAAACAGATAGTAAGATTTCTAAACCAGGTATTGAAAATGGTAAATAATTATTAGGGTTAATCTCACTAGGAAGAATTTTAGACGAAATTTTAATTAAGAAAATTGTAAGATATAATGTAAAACCAATTGGAAGCAGAACCACTACACCGGCTAAAAAGTAATTTCTTAACCTCGATAAAATAGAAATTTTTTTTTTTTTTACCATATTAGCTATAAGAAGAATAAATAACGAAGATGAGACCAATAATAAACAAAAATAATAAAATTTTATTGTTCAAATTCATATTTATTTAATAGAATAACACTAATACAAGAAAATAATAATTATGGATAGAAGAAAATTTCTAAATTTAGTTGGCTGTGGATGTTGTGGGTATTTCCTTAATTCATGTGGAACTGTACCAATCACGGATAGAAAACAATTAAAATTAATACCCGAATCAAAATTAAATGCTCAAGCCGCTCAACTATACGAAAAAGTTAAACAAAAAGAAAAATTAAGCGATGATATAAAATCTCTTAATCAAATTAAAGAAATTGGGAAGAGAATGGAAAACTCGATTAGCATGTATTTTGATAAAAAAGATATGCAAGACCCTACCTCAAATTTTCAATGGGAATATATATTAATAGATAACAAGAAAATGAAAAATGCTTGGTGCATGCCTGGAGGAAAAATAGCTTTTTATACAGGTATGTTAGAAATTACAAAAAACGAAGATGGTCTTGCGGCTGTTATGGGTCATGAAGTTGCGCATGCTGTAGCCAAACATTCAGTTGAAAGAGCAAGCAGAAGTGTTGTTTTGCATACAAGCACTCAATTATTAGATATTTTTTCCGGAGGTAAACTTTCACAAGTTAACAGAACTACAGGAATGGATACAGTTGGATTATTATCCAAGATAGGAATTATGAACCCTTTTACTCGAAAACAAGAATCAGAAGCTGATTACTTAGGTTTAATTTTTTCATCTTTATCTGGATACGATATCAGAGAAACAGTTAAAATATGGGAAAGAATGAAAGAGGCAAACAAAGGTAAAGAACCACCAGTCTTTATCAATACCCACCCATCATCATCAAAAAGAATTGATAATATAAATGGTTGGGTCGACAAAATAAGATACGAGTATCCGCCTATCTAAATATAATGGTGAGCCCTGTTGGACTCGAACCAACGACCCATTCCTTAAAAGGGAATTGCTCTACCAACTGAGCTAAGGGCCCACAAAGATTGACTTTTATAATGATTATTTTTTATTTATCAATGTGAAATATTATAACTTATTTACATATTTTTTGTAAAATTTAGAAAAAGTGCCATTTTTTATATTTTTTCTAATTTCATACATTAATTCTTGATAAAAATTTATGTTATTTAATGTAAGAATCATTGATCCCAGCATCTCGTTGGTGTTGAATAAATGATTAATATAATTTTTGGAATATTTGTTTAAATCAAACTTTTTTACCGATTCATCTAGTGGTTTATTGTCTTTTTTATATCTTGCATTTCTAATATTTATTTTACCATTCCATGTAAAAGCTAAACCTGTTCTACCAGCACGTGTAGGTAAAACGCAGTCAAACATATCTACTCCACGAAGAACAGAGCCAAGAATATCAGATGGAGTACCAACGCCCATTAAGTATCTGGGTTTATCTTTTGGCATATATTTTTTTAAATAGTCCAAAACTTTAAACATTTCTTTTTGAGAGTCACCAACGGCAAGACCACCTATTGCATATCCGTCAAAACCAATTTTCATTAATTCATTTAAGGACTTTAGTCTTAAATCGTTAAATAGCCCTCCTTGAACTATTCCAAAAAGTGCCTTGTGTTTTATTTTACCAAATTCTTTCTTTGATCTTTTTGCCCAATAAGTAGAGAGATTAACAGCATTTAAAATTGTATCATAACTAAGAGTTTTTCTTGGGCACTCATCTAAAACCATAACAATATCTGAATTTAATTTTTTTTGAATCTTAATACTTTCCTCAGGACTTAATATAAATTTCTTACCATCTATATGTGAGTTAAATATTGCTCCTTTATATTTGTCAATTTTGTTTAATTTAGACAATGACATAATTTGATATCCACCAGAATCTGTTAAAATGGGTATTTCACAATTCATGAATTTATGAAGTCCTCCAGCTTTTTTTACTCTATCTGCACCTGGCCTAATCATTAGATGATAAGTATTTGATAGAACTATTTGACTTCCGGTTTTAATAACATCATTAATAAATGAACCTTTGACAGTAGCTTGAGTCCCAACGGGCATGAATACAGGAGTATCAATTGTGCCTCTGTGAGTTGTTATTTTTCCTAATCTTGCAAATTTATCTTTTTTAAGGACATTAAAATTAAATTTTTTTAATGCCATTAAATAAAATCATTCAGATTTGAATGATATAATTTTATCAGGATCAGTTACTGCACCATTATTATTAGAGTCTCCTCTTTTAATTTTATCAACAAGGTCCATACCACTAACAACTTTACCAAAAACTGTATATTGTCTGTCTAAAAATGGTGCAGCATCAAAGCAAATAAAAAATTGGCTGTTCGCGCTATCTGGATTTTGAGATCTAGCCATAGATAATGTTCCTCTTTCATGTGGTAAATTATTAAATTCTGCTTTTAAATCTGGTAAATCAGATCCACCCATGCCAGCTCTTCTTAAATCATAATCTTTGCTCTCTGTGTTTCCAAATTGTACATCGCCTGTTTGAGCCATAAATCCATCTATCACCCTATGAAATACAACTCCGTCGTATTTCCCCGCATTAGCTAATTCTGTAATTCTTTTAACATGTCCAGGGGCCACATCTGGAAATAGTTCAATTTTCACGTCTCCATCTTTTAATTTTAAAATCATAGTATTTTCCTCCGCTATTAAATTATTGCTAATAAATAAAAATATTAAAATAAAAACTCTAAGCATTTAATTTTAATTTTAAATGTTTTATAACACTTTTAGTAGTAAATTTTTTAACATTTCCCCTCAATTCTGCAATCTCTTTTACTAACTTCGATGAAATAATTTGATTTTGAGGATCAGACATTAAAAATATAGTTTCTACTTTACTATTTAATTTTTTATTCATACCAGAAAGTTGAAACTCATATTCAAAATCAGAAGTTGCTCTAAGTCCCCTGAGAATAATATTAGATTTCATTTTTTTACAAAAATCAGTTGTTAAAGTATTAAATGTTACAATTTTAATTTGTTTTTTTTTAAATTTAAGGTCACCAAAGAGAGATTTTTTTATAAGCAAAAGTCTTTCTTCAGCTGAAAATAAATATTTTTTATTATTACCATCAGATATAGCAATAATAAGATTATCAAAAATGTTTAAAGCTTTTTTAATTAGATCAATGTGTCCGTATGTAATTGGATCAAAGGTTCCTGGATAAATAACTTTTTTCATTATAATAAGTTATCATCAATTTTTATTGCTGAAACTACTTTCTCATCTCCTGACAGCCTAATTATTCTGACACCTTGCGTATTACGACCAGCAATTCTTATTTCTTTTACAGCAACTCTAATCACCCTACCCTTGTTCGTGGATATTAGTATTTCATCACCTTCAAAAACCGGGAAAGACGAAGAAACATTCCCATTTCTTGAAGAATTAACTATCCCTATAATTCCCTTGCCGCCCCGATTAGTAACTCTAAACTCATTAGATTCAGTTCTTTTGCCAAAGCCATTTTCTGTAACTGATAGAATAAATTTATTACCTTTTTTTCCATTTTTTGTGTCTTTGTCTATAGTTGATAAGGACACAATCGAGTCTTTTTCCTTTAAATTTATACCCCTAATACCTTTTGAAGATCTACCTTTGAATAACCTAATTTTTTCAACATTAAATCTTATAGATTTTCCATTTAAAGAACTAAGTATAATATCTTCATCTTCTCTACATATTTTTACTCCAATTATTTTATCATCAGGGTCAAGTTTCATAGCAATTTTTCCTGATGCATTTATGTTAATAAAATCCTCTAAAGAATTTTTTCTTATTTTTCCCTTAGACGTAGCAAATACTATATTAAGACTTTTCCATTCCGATTTTTCCTCAGGTAAAGGCATTATAGAGCTAACGGACTGATGATTTTTAAGTGGTAAAAGATTATATAAAGATTTTCCCCTTGATACAGAAGTGCCCTCAGGTATTTTCCATGCTTTTAATTTATAAACCAGTCCTTCTGTAGAGAAAAAAAGTACAGAAGTATGAGTATTTACGGATAAGGTCTGAACAACAGAATCTTGTTCCCTTGTTTTAATTCCTGATTTTCCCTTTCCTCCTCTTTTTTGAGCTCTTACGCCACTTAAAGCCCCTCTTTTAATATAACCTTGTAGTGTAACGGTTATAATCACAGACTCTTTTTGAATAGTCTCTTCAATATCGTAATTCAATATTGCATCAATGATTTTCGTACGTCTTGGTTTTGAATATTTCTCTTTTATTAAATTTAAATCGTCACTAATTACTTTTAATAATATCTTTTTTGAGGAAAGAATTTTTTTGTATTGAATTATCAAATCTGAAAGTTTTTTAATTTCACTATCTATTTCATTAATACCTAATGCTGTAAGTTTTTGTAATCTAAGTTCTAATATAGAATTAACTTGATTCGCAGAAAGCGAATAAGACAATGCAGAGTTTTTGTTTTCAATTAGTTTAATAAATTTCTGAGTTGTCTTTATTTTCCATTTTGTTTCTAATAAAGTTTCTTTGGCTATTTCAGGATTTTTTGAATTTCTAATTATTTTAATAATTTTATCTATATTTTCTACAGCTACAGAAAGGCCAATTAATATATGTGCTCTATCTTCTGCTTTTTTTAAATTAAATTTTGTTTTTTTAGTTACTACGTCTTCTCTAAATTTTAAAAAAGATTCTAAAAAGTCTTTTAAGTTACAATTTCTTGGTTTTTTATCTACTATGGCTAAGGTATTAAAACTGAATGAAGATTCTAATGAGGTATATTTATAAAGCTGTCTTTTGACTGTCTCTGGCTCAGTATTTCTTTTTAAATCTATCGCTACTCTGATACCTTCTCTATTAGACTCGTCTCTTATATCGCTTATACCTTCAATTTTTTTATCTCTTACTAATTCTACAATTCTCTCATTTAAATTGGACTTATTAATTTGATAAGGAATATTGATTATTACAAGCCTTTCTTTTCCATTTTTTAATTGTTCAATATTTACATCTCCCCTAATTTTAAATGAACCTCTGCCAGTTTTATAGCCAGTTTTAATTATGTCTTTTCCAATTATTGTTCCACCAGTAGGAAAATCTGGGCCTGGAATATGTTTCATTAACTCATTTATCTTAATATCTTTATTATCTATTAGAGCAAGTGTTGCATTTATAACTTCATTAATATTATGAGGTGGTATGCTAGTTGCCATACCAACAGCTATACCTCCGGCACCATTGACAAGTAAATTTGGATATTGAGCTGGTAAAACTACCGGTTCTTTTTCTGTTTCATCGTAATTGCTTTTAAAATCAACTGTATTTTTTTCAATATCATCAATTAAAAATTGTGAGATTTTAGAAAGTCTAGTTTCTGTATATCTCATTGCGGCAGGTGGATCTCCGTCTACAGATCCAAAATTTCCTTGTCCATCTATAAGTGGAACACTCATAGAAAAATCTTGCACCATTCTTACTAAAGCATCATAAACTGCTTGATCTCCATGAGGGTGATATTTACCAATTACGTCACCAACAATTCTGGCTGATTTTCTAAATTGTTTTGACCAATCAAAGCCCCCCTTGTACATAGCAAATATAATTCTTCTGTGCACTGGTTTTAAACCGTCTCTAATATCCGGTAAAGCTCTACTAACTATTACACTCATTGCATAGGATAAATATGACGAGCTCATCTCGTCATACATTGCAATAGGCTTAATGTTTGATTTTTGATTTATTTCACTTTTATCCATAAAAGTTAAAAAGGTATATCGTCATCAAGGCTGTTGTCGTTTACCTGAGGTGCTTCTTGGTTGTTCGGAGATGAAGTTAAGTTTGGTGCGCCACCGCCACCTAACATTGTTAATGATGAGTTATATCCTTGAATAACAATTTCTGTAGAATATTTGTCTTGTCCTGATTGCTCATCTTTCCATTTTCTAGTAGTCAGTTGACCTTCGACATATACTTGAGCACCTTTTTTTAAATACTGCTGAACAACATTAACTAGTCCCTCATTAAATACAACTACACGGTGCCACTCAGTTTTTTCTTTTTTTTCGCCTGTATTTTTATCTTTCCAACTTTGGCTTGTTGCTAAACTAAGCCTAGCAACGCTTTTACCATTGACCATCTGTTTTACTTCAGGATCTGCGCCTAATCGCCCAATTAATAGTACTTTATTTAAACTACCAGCCATAATATTTTAATGATTTTATTATATCATAGAAAGGGTTTGATTATTAATATTATTCAAGTAAAGCAACAAAAAAGATGATTAAAAAGATAGTTATTAAAGGGGCAAAAGAACATAATTTGAGGAATATTTCTTTAGATATACCAAAAGATAAATTTGTTGTAATCACCGGTCTATCTGGATCAGGTAAATCATCATTAGCATTCGATACTATATATGCAGAAGGACAAAGAAGATATGTAGAAAGTTTATCTGCCTATGCTAGACAATTTTTAGACAAAATGAAAAAGCCCAAGGTAGACTTTATCGAAGGACTTAGCCCAGCGATATCAATTGAACAAAAAAATACTTCAAAAAACCCTAGATCGACAGTTGCAACAGTTACTGAAATTTATGATTATATGAGAGTATTATTTGCAAGAGTTGGTATTCCATACTCGCCATTTACAGGTAAAGAAATTAAATCACAAACAGTATCTCAAATAGTAGACAAAATAAAAACATTACCAAAAAAATGTACTATCTATCTATTCTCGCCCATAGTTAGAGGTCGTAAAGGTGAATATAAAAAAGAAATTTTATCTTATAAAAAAAGAGGATTTAGAAAAATTAAGATTGATGGAAAAATGTATGAAATAGATAGTATTCCAGAATTAAATAAAAAAGTTAAACATGATATTGATATATTGGTAGATAGAATAATATTAAATTCTGATTTAGGGAATAGACTAGCAGAAAGTATTGAAACATCTCTAAACTTATCAAATGGTTTATTATATGTAGAATATGAAAACGAAACAATACCAGCTAAATTTAGAAAGAAAGAAAAAGTAATATTTTCATCAAAATTTGCTTGTCCTGAAAGTGGTTTTACTATTGAGGAAATTGAACCGAGATTATTTTCTTTTAATAGTCCATATGGAGCTTGCGCAGAATGTGATGGTATAGGTATTAAGTTAAATGTTGATCCCAATCTAGTTGTTCCAAATGAAAAAAAAACTATTGCTGATGGAGCAATAGAACCCTGGTCTAAATCAAGTTCTTTGTATTATGCTCAAACTCTTTCTTCATTAGCCAAACACTATAATTTTTCTTTAGATGAAAAATGGTCAAAATTACCAAAAAAAATAAAAGATATGATTTTATATGGTTCCGATGATGAGGAAATTAAATTTTCATATGATGATGGTTATGAAAAATATTCTCATAAAAAAACTTTTGAAGGCGTCGTTAACAACCTTGAAAGAAGGTATCTCGAAACTGATAGTGATTGGAAAAGAGAGGAAATATCTCAATATCAGTCCGATACGAAATGTGAGGCTTGTAAAGGTTATAGACTTAAAGAAGAAGCGTTGTGTGTAAAAATTGACAATCAGCACATAAGTGAAGTTTCAGAAAAATCGATAATTGATGCCCAAAAATGGTTTAAATCTTTAAATGAAAAATTTGATACAAGACAAATTAAAATCGCTGAACATATTTTAAAAGAAATAAATGAAAGACTTAGTTTTTTATTAAACGTTGGATTAGATTATTTAACCCTATCAAGAGAGTCTGGTACGCTCTCTGGTGGTGAGTCTCAGAGAATAAGGCTTGCTTCTCAAATCGGATCTGGTTTGACAGGCGTTCTTTATGTATTAGACGAGCCGTCAATAGGTCTACATCAAAAGGATAATGTGAAACTAATTAATGCTCTAAAAAGATTAAGAGATTTAGGCAATACAGTAATAGTTGTAGAACATGATACCGAAACAATTGAAAACTCAGATTATATTATTGATCTAGGTCCTGAAGCAGGAAGCAAAGGTGGAGAAGTTATAGCTTATGGTGGTTTGGATGATATTAAAACTAATGATAAAAGTATAACTGGAAAATACTTATGCAATAAATTTTATATACCAATACCAAAAAAAAGAAGGTTAAGTAAAAACGGAAGATTTTTACAAATTTTAGGAGCTTCAGGAAATAATCTTAAAAATGTTGATCTAAAAATTCCATTTGGGACATTTACATGTATTACTGGAGTTTCGGGAAGTGGTAAGTCTACTTTAATACTACAAACTCTTTTTAATGCATTAAATTTGAGTCTTAATAATAATAAATCGAGAAAGATACCAATGCCCTTTAAAGGCTTTAAAGGAATTGAATTAATAGACAAAGTTATTGATATTGATCAATCACCTATTGGTAGAACGCCAAGATCTAATCCAGCAACATACACAGCGGCCTTTGGTCCTATTAGAGACTGGTTTACTAATTTACCCGAGTCTAAAAGTAGAGGCTACAAACCAGGGAGATTTTCATTTAATGTTAAGGGTGGAAGATGTGAAGCTTGTGAAGGAGATGGTGTAATTACTTATGAAATGCATTTTCTTCCAGATGTGTATGTAACATGTGATGAATGTAAAGGGAGTAGATATAACAGAGAAACTTTAGAGATTAAATTTAAGAATAAAAGTATTGCAGATGTTTTAAATATGACTGTTGATGAAGGTTGTGATTTTTTTGAAAATATATCAAATATAAGGTCTAAATTATTAACTCTTAAAAAAGTAGGACTTGGTTATATTAAAATAGGACAACAAGCCACTACTTTGTCAGGTGGAGAAGCTCAGAGAATTAAATTAGCAAAAGAGTTATCAAAAAGATCAACTGGTAGAACAATCTATATCTTGGATGAACCAACCACTGGATTACATCAACATGATATAAAAAAACTTTTAGAAATTTTACATACATTTGTTGCTACTGGTAATACGGTAATAGTTATAGAGCATAATCTTGATGTGATAAAAACTGCAGATCATATCATCGATATGGGTCCTGATGGTGGAGTGAAGGGTGGAGAAATAATAGCAGAAGGAAATCCAGAGAGTATTTGTAATGTTTCTAAAAGCTATACAGGTAAATTTTTAAAAAATTTACTTAATGGAAAATTTAAAAAAATTGCATAAATAAAAAAATTTTGTTATATTTTCGAATGGGAAATATTTTAAGTTCATTATCAAGAACAATTCATTTATCGCTTGCCTTATCAATAGTTCTTTTTTTAATTTTATTTTTTCAAAATGGTGGATTTGATTTTGATACTCTATTCTGGAGTTGGTTATTTAGATATATTCATGTTTTAGTTGGAATAATGTGGATAGGTTTACTATGGTATTTTAATTTTGTTCAAATACCCAATATGTCAAAGATACCAGATGAACACAAGCCTGCTATCAGTAAGGTTATTGCACCTGCAGCACTATTTTGGTTTAGATGGGCAGCTCTAGCAACAATCGTTTCGGGGTTAATATTAGGTTATATTAATGGTTATATTCATGACGCCATGACATTAGGAATTATGTCAGGAGGCGGGAAAAATACTGCAATAGGAATTGGGATGTGGCTTGGCGTAATAATGGCATTTAATGTTTGGTTTGTTATATGGCCTAATCAAAAAAAAGCATTAGGCATTGTTCAAGTAGAACCAGATGTAAAAGCAAAATCAGCTAGAGTAGCTATGTTATTCTCAAGAACAAATACTTTGCTTTCATTACCAATGCTTTTAAGCATGGTGATTGCACAAAATCTTTATTAGTCTTCGTCTTTAACTAAAGTTTTTTGAGATACCCTAAAATAAACAAGAATTGGGTTAGCTATAAAAATTGATGAATAAGTTCCAAGTATTACACCTAAAATCATGGCAAATGAAAACCCTTTAAGTATCTCTCCTCCAAAAAAGAAAATTGATAAAAGTGCTAAAAGTGTAGTAATAGATGTTATCAAGGTTCTGGATAAGGTTTCGTTAATTGACAAATTTGTTAAATCAAAAATTTTGATATCAGCATATTTTTTTAAATTTTCTCTTACTCTGTCAAAAATTACAACAGTATCATTCATTGAATATCCAACAATTGTTAAAACAGCTGCAACAATAGATAAATTTATTTCTAAACTTAAAGCAGAAAATATACCAAGTGTTATTGTTACGTCATGAAATATAGCTATTATCGCGCCAATACTAAATTGCCATTCAAATCTAAACCAAATATAAATTAACATTGCGGCTAGAGCTATTGCTATAGCAGTTACACCATCTTGTAATAATTCAGCACTTACTTTTGGACCTACATTTTCAACACGTCTAAAATTATAATTTTCAAGATATTTATCTAAATCAACTTTTAAACCTTTGATAAAGTCTGGCTCGTTTAAGTCAGGTCTTTCAAATTTAACTACATAATCATTTTCTTTACCAAATTTTTTTACTGATAAATCATTTAAATTAAGTTTACTAAAGGCATTTCTGATATCCTCAGTTTTGTAACTAGTATTGTCTGTTCTTAATTCAATCAAAGTCCCACCTTTAAAGTCTACGCCGTAATTTAACCCCTTAAATATTAGAAAAAAAATAGATACTATAAATAATAGTAAAGATATAATATTTGATAAATTATAATATTTATTAAAAAAATATTTGCTATTCATTTAATTGTCACTTCATTATTTTTATTTTTAATTACGTATAAAGATGTAAGCAATCTTGCTATATAATAGACTGAAAATAAAGTTGTTAGAATTCCAATTGACAAAGTTACTGAAAAACCTTTAACAGGACCCGATCCAAATAAAAATAAGATCAAAGCTGCAATTATTGTTGTTATATTTGCATCTAAAATAGCGGTTCTTGATAGGGTATATCCATTATCAAATGCAATAACTTTGTTTTTTTCTTTTTTTAATTCTTCCTTAATTCTTTCAAAAATTAGAACATTAGCATCAACAGCCATACCAACTGTTAGAATTATACCAGCAATCCCAGGTAATGTTAATGTTGCCTCAAAAATTGTTAAAAAACCAAGTAACATTAGTAAATTTATTATTAGAGCAAAATTTGAAATTAAACCAAATAGTCTGTATTTATAAATCATATACAAAATCACCAAGATAAATCCAATTATCAATGACAAAACACCAGCTTTAATAGAGTCTTCACCAAGATCAGGTCCTACTGTCCTCTCTTCTACAATTTCTAAAGGAGCTGGTAGAGCTCCAGATCTTAATAACAGAGCAAGATCAGTTGCTGA
This sequence comes from uncultured Pelagibacteraceae bacterium, assembly GCA_902606115.1. Taxonomy (GTDB): domain Bacteria; phylum Pseudomonadota; class Alphaproteobacteria; order Pelagibacterales; family Pelagibacteraceae; genus Pelagibacter. The sequence goes on along the minus strand of CACLFM010000004.1, from coordinate 54,556 downwards.
TTGAAACGTAAAACCTCCAGAAATTTGTCCTGATCCGCTAGCTATTACATCTCTTATTACAGGTGCACTTATTATTTGATTATCTAAAACTATTGCTAACTGCTTTCCAATTCCATTTTTTGTGGCTCGTCCAAATTGTCTTGCACCCAATCTGTCTAAAGTAAAACTTACGACTGTTTCATTATTGATGTTATCCATTTGAGGTTTTGCGTCTATCAAATTGTCACCACTGATGATAATTCTTTTACTAATATTAAGTTCCTCTCCTGTATCAAGATTTTTTAACTTTTCTGAACCAAATGAAGTATCAGTATTTTGAGATACAAATCTAAAGGTTAAATTTGCAGTTCTTCCTAACAAAGATTTAATTCTATCAGGGTTATCTAACCCAGGAAGCTCGACTGAAATTCTGTTAGAGCCACTTTTGGTTATACTAGGTTCATTGGTACCAACTTCATCAACCCTTTTTCTTACAATCTCTATTGCTTGATCTAATAACGATTGTTCAATCTCAATAATTCCGTATTTACTTAGAGTTAGATTAAATTCTTCATTAACTACTTCAATATTATATTGATTAGATTTATAAACTTCAAAATACGGATTTAATTCAAAATCATTTTTGAATAGATCAAGTATTTTTTCGTTATTAACTTTGTCAGATTTGAAATAAATTTTTTGATTTTCTAGCTTGTAATCAAAAGTTTTAATTTCTTTTTTTTTAAAAAAATTACGTACTTGTGTTAGTTTAGACTGTAAGGTTTGATTAATAACAGGTTTTTTATCGACCTCTAAAAGTAAATATGAACCTCCTTGCAAATCAAGACCTAAATTAACTTTCTTTTTTAAGAAAAAATCTTCGTTATTTAAGAAATTTGATAAACTAAAAAATATTAATATGAAACAAAAAATTATTATTGAAATAATTTTTAATCTCGAAAAATATAACACTTAAATCGACTATTTTTTTGGTTCTGTTCCGCTAATTAGAGCTTGGACACCTGTAGATCTAATAACTTCGACTTTAACGTTATCTGCTATCAAAATTTCTGCTCTATCGTTTTCAATAATTCTTTCGACTGTTCCAACTATACCGCCAGAGGTGATTACTTTATCGCCTCTTTTTAAACCCTCTACCATCACTTTGTGCTCTTTAACTTTTCTTTGTTGAGGTCGAATTAAAAAAAAGTAGAAAATAACAAATATTAAAATTAATGGTATTAATTGTGCTATTCCTGCTTCAGACATAAACAACCTATTATACCATTAATTTTATTTTAACAACTCTAAATCTTGGAAATAACTTCCAAATTGTTCATATATGGTCTTAGAATATCAGGAATTATTATAGATCCATCTTCTTGCTGATAATTTTCTAATATTGCAATTAAAGTACGACCAACTGCTAAACCACTACCATTTAGTGTGCCTAAGAATTCTTTTTCATTATTAGAGTTTTTAAATCTAGCTTTCATTCTTCTAGCTTGAAAAGTTCCACATGTAGAACAACTAGAGATTTCTCTGTAAATATTTTCTGATGGTAACCATACTTCGATATCATAAGTTTTTTGAGCACTAAAACCCATATCCCCTGTACAAAGTGTTATTATCCTATATGGTAATTTAAGTTTTTCTAATATTTTATAAGCTGAGCCAGTCATTCTCTCAAGTTCATCTATACAATTAGCTGGATCAACAATACTAACTAACTCAACTTTATAAAATTGATGCTGTCTAATCATGCCTTTTGTATCTTTGCCGTAACTGCCAGCCTCTTTTCTAAAACAAGGAGTTGATGCAACAAATCTTAAAGGTAAATCAGAATGATTTAGTATAGTGTCATTAACCATATTGGTTAATATTACTTCAGCAGTTGGTATCAGAAATTTTCTTCCAGACTTATTATCAAGTTTTATTTCAAATTGATCATCCTCAAATTTTGGCATTTGTCCTGTTCCAAACATGCTATTTTCACTTGCAAATAATGGTGGGGAAATTTCTTTATAACCATTTTCATTTATATGTGTATCAATCATAAAATTTGATATCGCTCTTTCTAATTGAGCTAATTTATCTTTAACAAATACAAATCTTGATCCAGTTGTTTTCGTTGCTAGTTCGAAATCAAGCATATTTAAATTTTCACCTAATTCATAATGAGATTTAGGTTTAAATTTAAAATTAGGAATGTTGCCACTTTTTTTAATTTCTTTATTAGATTTTTCATCTTTTCCAATAGGTACATCCTCAAGAGCTATGTTGGGAATTTGAGATAATATTTGATTTAAATTTTTGCTTTCATTTACTTGATCTTCACTAATTTTATCTATTTTTTTAGATAGATCTTTAGATTTTGCAAATAAACTTTTATCATTTTGTTTTGAAAGAGTTTTTTTTTCTGATTCAAGTTTTTCTTTTTCTTGTATCAAAGACCTGTTTTTAGTGTCTAATTCTAAAATTTTATCAAGGTTAACTTCTGTATTCCTATTATTTACTTGTTTTTTAAATTCAGAAAAATTATTTCTAATATATTTAATGTCATGCATCTTTTTTTTCTGCTTTTTTTTCTATAATTTTTACAGATATTATTGATAATTCATACAATAATAACAATGGAACCGCTAATCCAATTTGAGTAACAGGATCTGGCGGAGTCAGTACAGCAGCAACGGCAAAAATAATAATCACAACATATTTACGTCTCTCTTTTAGAAAAACCGAATCAATAAATCCAATTCTTGCTAGTAATGATAGAATGATTGGTAACTGAAAACTTATACCAAACGCAAATATTAGTTTCATAACTAATGATAAATATTCATTAACTTTAGCTTCAAGCTGTATCGGTAGAGCTGTCGTCAAACCAGTGCTTTCAAAAGAAAGAAAAAATTTAATAGCAAGTGGCATAATTAAATAATAAACAAGCATTCCACCTAATAAAAAAAGAATTGGTGTAAGAGCTAAGTAAGGCATTAAAGCAGATTTTTCATGCTCATATAAACCTGGTGCAACAAATTTCCATATTTGGATTAAAATATACGGACAAGTTAGGAAGAATGCTGCAAAAAAGGCAACCTTGATATAAGTTAAAAAAGTTTCTTGTAATGCTGTAAATATTAATCTTCTTTCTATCTCACTATCTTTGACTGCTTCTGCATAAGGTGAGACTAAAAAACCATAAATTTCTTCAGAAAATATGTAGCATATGAGAAATAAAATAGTTAAAAAAATAAAGGAGTGAATTAATCTTTTTCTTAATTCAGTTAAATGACTTATAAATCCCTCTTCTTTATTTGCCTTCATTTTTGTCTATTTTTTTTCCTTCATTTTCACTTGGGTTATTGATATCAAAAGTTTGATTATTAATTTCAATACTATTTTCTTCTAAATTTGACATTTCATTTTGTAAGTTATTTACATATCTTTTGACTGAACCAAACCAAGTTCCAATTTTTTTCAGTACGATAGGAAAGTCTTTAGGACCAATTATTACAATTGAAAGACCGATTATTATAATAAGTTCTAACCAGCCAATTTGTGGCATTTTTATTCTTTATTTGAAGAATCTTGATTGTTGTTATCTTCGGTATTTTCTGAAATATTTTTTGGCTTTTCATCTGTAGGGTCAGTCGCCATGCCTTTTTTAAAACTTTTAATGCCTTTTGCAACATCGCCCATCAAGCTCGAGATTTTTCCTCTCCCGAATAGAAGAACTACTAAAACAACTACAATTGCTACTTGCCAAAAACTTATACCCATAAAATATATATAACCTCTTTATTACTTATTTTAAAGTAGAATTTTAGTCTTTAGTGTCATCATTTAAGGTGCTATTGAGCATTTCGTCAATATTAGAATAAATATTTTCTTTTTTCTCATCTTGTTTCTCTTTATAAAATTTTCCAGTTCCAAATATAGATGAGTCAATGGTTGAGCTGTCAATTAATCCAGCTGATCCTAACTCATCAACAGTTGGTAAATCAGACAATTTTTGCAAATTAAAATGGCTCAAAAAATCCTCTGTAGTTCCATACTGTATTGGTTTACCTGGAATTTCTTTTCTACCCATTGGTTTTACCCAATTAAGCTCCATTAGAATATCTAGAGTATTTGTACCAAAGGCAACACCTCTTATTTCCTCTATTTCAGCTCTTGTAACCGGTTGGTGATAGACAATAATTGATAGTGTTTCAATAGCGGCCTTTGAAAGCTTTTTCTCAACTGTTTTTTGTTTGGACATTAGAGATGAGAGATTTGACGCAGTTCTAAATGACCATTTGTTTGAGATGCAAACTAAATTAATACCTCTATTTTTATAAATATCCTCTAATTTTTTTAAAATTTTCTTTACATCTACTTTTTTTGAAATTCTATCTTCTATAGTTTCTATTTCTAATGGTTCTGCGGCAGCAAATAAAATTGCTTCAACTTCCCTCTCACCAGTTGATAATTGGCTGGGAAATGAAATTACGTTATTTTTTTTTTTTTCGTTCTTCATTTTTGTTTAATATAAATCTCATCAAATAATTTGTCTTGTTTTAAAATGACAGTCCCCTCTTTTACTAATTCTAATGAACCAGCAAAAACACTAGCACGGCCAGTTTTTTTAAAATTTGATTTTTTATAAGCTTTTGGAATAATGTCTTCAAGGTTTTTCCAATCTTCCAGCTTTTTTATAATACTTTTAATTAACTTTATACCCTCTTCTGTTGTGCAAACAGGTAATTTTGGAATGTTCATTCTTTGAAAATCCTTTTGCATAACTATTGTAGAATAAGTTTTTAAAAGTTCATATAGAGATAATGAATATTTAGAACTATAAATAGAACGAATTCTACCTTTAATACCTCTTACAAAAATATCTTTTCCTAATCTTTTTCTCTTAAGCATTTGATCAGAAAGTAATCTTATTAATTCTAATTTTTTTAATTGTAATTTTAATCTTTCAGCAACTTCATGAACTTTAAACTCTTCTTCATCTGTTATAGGAAGTAATAATTTTGATTTTAAATACGCAAGCCAAGTTGCCATAACTAAATATTCTGATGCAATATCTAAATTAATATCTTTGACCTTGTTAATATATTCTAAAAATTGATCAGCTAATAAGGTTATTGATATATTTTCTAAATTAACTTTTTGTGATTTTGCCAAATCTAAAAGTAAATCTAAAGGACCATTAAATTGATCTAAATTTACCTGAAAACTATCAGTTGAATTTTGATTCTCCATTGGACACTAGCTTATAATATTTATTTGTAATTTTTATTATAAATTTACTTAATTTTGGTGAATTTTCTGCAACTATATACATTTCTTTTAGATTAGCATTACAATGTAAAACTAAATCACAACCTGCGGTAAATGCTTTAATAACATTAGTTTTAATACAATATGGTAAGGCTTTCATTGATATATCATCTGACATTATCAAATTTTTAAAATTTATTTTATTTCTTATTAATTTAATTATTTTTTTTGAATGAGTTACAGAATTTTGATTATCAATTTTTTTAAATAGTAAATGACCAGTCATAGCAAAAAGAGAGTTTTTATTTTTAAACGTCAAAAAATCGTTTTTTAGTAAATATTGATTGCTATTGTTTACAATTGGTAGTTTATAGTGTGAGTCAACTTTGCCTAAACCGTGACCTGGTATGTGTTTAATTACAGTTGCTATATTATTCTTATGAAATTGATCGATCGTAAAATTACCAAAAATATTAACTATTTCTTTATTTTTCGAAAATGACCTATCACCTATTACTTTAGAGGTTTTTTCTCGAGCTATATCCAGAACAGGCACGGTATTAATATTTATACCTAAGTTGTTTAATAAATAGCTTATTTGATCAATATAAATTTTATAATAAAGAAGTGATTTTTTTTTATTTTTTTTATACATATCACCAAAAAATTTTGAAGAATGTAATTTGGTATCTATTATTTTTTTAAGTCTATTAACTCTTCCGCCTTCTTCGTCAATAAGAATTGGATAGTTTTGATCTTTAAATATTTTTTTGATTGATTTAATGAGTTTTTTTGTTTGATCTAAACTCCTAATATTTCTCTCAAATAATATTATTCCCCATGGTTTATATTTTTTTAGAAATAAAATTTCCTTATTTGATAAATTCGTAGATTTTAAACCAGATATAAATGCCCTCTTTTGACTAGTCTTCATTTTTGATCAGGTCCCAAAATGATAATTTTTTTTCCTTATTTTCTTTTTCATCAATATATTCAATAATATTATCTGTATCACTATCCAACTTTATTAAACTATTTTTTTTTAAATCTAATTTAGAGTCTAGATTGTTAATAGATTTATAATATTTTTTTTCAAACTCATCAGATATGTAGTATTTAACAGTAAAAAATATAAATAAAAAAATTATACATATAAAAATAATATATTTAATTTCTTTAATCATTACATAGTTTCCGGTGTCTCTACATCTAATATTTTCATTCCAGTACCAATAGTTTTTAAAACACTATTTAATAGAACAGCTTTATTTTTATTTAATTTTTTATTTTTATCTAAAAACCTCATAGACTCATTATCTTTTCCCATATTCCAATATGAATGAAACAAAGCAGACAGTTGATATAAATAGATAGGTATTCTGTGAGGATCTAATTTTTGTGAGGATACCTCTACACATTTAGGCCATTCAGAAATTTTATTTATTATTTTTATTTCTTCATCATTAAATTCATAATCTTTTTCTACTTCTGTTAAGTCATTTTCAATTTTTTCGTTAGCATTTTTAAAAACAGAACATATCCTTGCATAACAATATTGAACATAATACAGAGGGTTGTCTTTTGATTTCTCTTTAACTTTTTCAAAATCAAACTCTAATTGGACATCATTACTTCTGCTCAGCATTATAAAACGAGTTGCATCCTTACCTACCTCGTTAACTAAATCATCAACAATTATGTAATCACCTTTTCTTTTTGACATTTTGAAAGGTTTGCCATCTTTAATCAATTTTACAAGCTGAGTAACTTTACAAATTAGATTTTTCTTTTTATTAGAGAGTGCATCTACAACAGAATTAATTCTTTTAATATAACCTGCATGGTCTGCACCAAGAATATTTATGTATTCATCAAAATTTCTTTTTAACTTATTGTTGTGATAAGCAATGTCACCAGCAAAATATGTCCAAGAATTATCACTTTTTGTTAAAGCTCTATCTTTATCATCACCATAATTAGTAGATTTAAATAGTAGTTGCTCTCTTTCAACCCATTTAGACTTATCTTCACCTTCGGGAGCTTCGATTTTACCTTTAAATACTAAATTGCTCTTTTTTAAATTATCTATAGCCTCATCAACTTCTTTTGAATTAATAATATTATTTTCACTTACAAAATTATCGTGAACAACACCTAAAGAATTTAGATTTTTTTTTATTATCTCTAAAGAAGCAACAACACTCAATTTAGAAAGTTCATCTGAAATTTTTTCGTAATTTTCATAATTCTTAATAGAATTTTTACTAATAATTTGTTCTGCTATTTCAATTATGTAATCTCCTGGATATAAATCTTCATTCTTAGGGTATTCTTCATTAAATAATTTTTCCTTAATTCTAAAGTATACTGATAAAGAAAAGTTTTTGATCTGATTACCATGATCATTAACATAATATTCTTTAGTAACTTTATGATCACAAAATTTTAAAAGATTACACAAAGCATCTCCATATATAGCACCACGACAATGGCCTACATGTAAAGGGCCTGTTGGATTAGCAGAGACAAATTCAAGTAAATAATTTTTTTTATCATTTTTGAGATTTGCTCCATACTTTTGATCATTGAGCATTTTTGTTAAAAAAGTATTCCAAAATTTCTTTACAAATTTTATATTAACAAAACCTGGTTTAACAAATTCAATATTTTCAATATCTTTATCATTTTTTAGATCTTCTAAATTAAGCTGTTTGTAAATCTCGGTTGGTGCTAATTTATTTAATGAGGAAAGAACCATACAGACATTGGTTGATATATCAGCCTTAAATTTTGCAGGAGCAGTATCTACGTTAATACCTAATAAATTTTGAGGAATTTTTAAATTAGCAGAATTATTAGAAACTATATTTTTAATTTTGTTAAGATAAATGTCAAAAATATTCATTTTAAATTATTGTAAAGGTTTATAGCATATCTGTCTGTCATTCCTGAAATAAAATCAGAAACAGATCTAAACTTATCCTTATCTATTTTTTGATTTTCAATAAACTTATTTGGATTTTTGCAGATATAAGCAAACAAATATTTTATAATTTTTTGGCCTTTGGTATTTTTAGATAAAACCTTTTTATTATTATACATTTTAATTCTTAAAAATTTTTTAATTTCATTATCGATTTCTTGAAAATTTTCAGAAAAATCTATTATTTTAGAATCATTTTTTTTGATATCTCTCAAATTTCTAATTTTATATTTCTTGAGATTTTTTTTACTATTAGAAATTATATTTTTTACCATTAAATCTATAGAGTCTCTTATTATTTGATAAATTAAAATCTTATTTTTTTTGACGTTTTTATATCTTTTAAAGATTTCTTTAAAAAAATTTATTTCTAAAATTTCATCGAGCTTGAATAGATCTGCATTTATTCCGTCTTGGATATCGTGATTATTATAAGCTATATCATCAGATATATTTGAAATTTGAGACTCTAATGAAGAATATTGGTTAAAATTAAATTTATTTTTTAAGTTTTTAATACCAATAATATTATTTATCTTATCAATGTTATAAATGGGTCCATTATGTTTTAACAAACCATCTAAGGTTTCGAAAGTTAAGTTAAGACCTTTAAATTTTAAATACTTATTTTCGAGAAACATAACTATTCTTAAGGTTTGTAAATTATGATCAAAACCTCCATAATTAACCATGCATTGTCTGAGGCTATTTTCTCCAGCGTGCCCAAATGGTGTATGACCAAGATCATGGGCAAGACTTAGTGTCTCTGCTAAATCATCGTTTAAATTTAAATACTTAGCAATGGATCTAGCTATTTGTGACACCTCTAATGAGTGGGTGATTCTAGTTCTAAAGTGATCACCTTCTGTATTAACAAAAACTTGGGTTTTGTGTTTTAATCTTCTAAAAGAGGCAGAGTGAATTATTCTATCTCTATCTCTTTGAAATGGAGTTCGGTATAAGCTGTTTTTTTCCTTAAAAAATCTTCCAGTTGACTTAAATTGTCCTAGTTTTTTGAAATTATTCATACTTTAAAAAAGGTAAATTATAATTATATTACTATTAACAGCCTTACTAGATGATTAAAGAAATTAAATTTACTGATAATGCGATAAAACAAATAAACTATTTGTTATCAAAAAAGGAAAAAGGATCTTTTTTTAGAATCGCTATTAAAGGTGGTGGATGCTCTGGTTTTCAATATAATTTTTCAGTAGATACTGGAAAAGAAAATGATGACATTCAATATAACAATATTCTAATTGATAAAACATCAGCTGATTTATTAAAAGGATCTGAAGTAGATTTTGTTAAAGAATTAATTGGTGAACAATTTAGAATTAGTAATCCGCAAAGTAAATCATCTTGTGGGTGTGGTGTTTCGTTCTCTCTATAATGATAATAAGCTCTTGGAATGTCAATTCTGTAAGAGCAAGAATAAATAATATAAAAGAATATTTAAAAAAATCTGATCCTGACATCGTAATGATGCAAGAAATAAAAACTGAGGAAAAAAATTATCCATTTGAAGATTTTAAAAATCTAAAATATGAGAGTTATGTGTTTGGTCAAAAAAGCTACAATGGTGTTGCCTTCATATCAAAGAATAAATTAAATAATATAAAACAAAATATTTTTAAAGATAAGTTAAATCAATCCAGAGTTATTTCTGGTGAATTAACTCACAAAAAGAAAAAAATTAATTTAATCAATATATATACTCCTAATGGAAATCCAGTAGATACAGAAAAATATGATTACAAATTAAACTGGTTAGATAACTTTATAAAAACATTAAAAAAAAACTTAAAAGAAAATAGCAATATCATTATAGGCGGAGATTTTAATATAATTCCTGCTGAAGAAGATGTGCACAACCACAAATCCTATGAGAACGATGCCCTGTTTAGATTGGAGATTAGAAAGAAATTCAGAGAAATAATTAATTTAGGATTTTTTGATACCTTTAGATATATTTATCCAGATAAAGAAGGTTATACTTTTTGGGATTATATGAGTGGCGCATGGCAAAAAAATAGTGGTATGAGAATTGATCACTTCTTAGTATCAAGCTCATTAATTGATAACATTAAAGATATTAAAATAAATAAATATCCTAGAGGGAGAGAAAAACCCTCAGATCATACACCAATAGAGATAACAATTGATTAAATTTAATTAAGAACAATCCTTTAATGCGTTGGACATATCTTCAATTAAATTAAAATACATATTTTTACTTTTATTTATAGTTGCACCCAATGGATCAAGGACTCCAGTTTTTACACCTGTATCACTTGCAATAGATTTAATTATTGCTGGATTAAATTGAGGTTCAGAAAATATACATTTTACTTTTTTTTCTTCTATAACTTCTCTTATCTCTGACAACTGCTCCGCACCAGGCATTACATCAGGGTTGACAGTTAAAGCACCTACTACACTTAAGCCAAATCTTTTTTCAAAATATTGATAAGCATCATGAAATACAACAAAACTTGCATTTTTATTTAAGTCTTTTTTTATTGATTTAGTTAATGTGTCTAAATCCTTTAATAATTTTTTAGAGTTTGCTTTATATGCAGCGCTATTAGAGCTATCGATTTTCACTAATTGATTTGTAATTTTTTTAACTATTACTTTAGCATTTAAAGGATCTAACCAAATATGTGGGTCATACTCACCGTGCGCGTGGCCATGCTCATCGTGTCCATGTTCATCATGCCCTTCTTCTTTTTTCGCATGCTCTTCATCTTCATGGTCATCATGGTCATCTTTTTTTTTAGCATGCTCATCATCACCATGCTCATCGTGTCCATGTTCATCATGCCCTTCAAAAATATTTTTTTCTCTAAATTTTAATTTCTTCAATCCACTTTGATCTAATAGTTCAAGGATCACAGAATTCTTAGGAATAGATTTTAATGCAGTTGGTAAAAAGCTTTCAAGATCTTCACCTACCCATATAACTAAATCAGCTTTTTGAAGCATTTTTGCATGAGAAGGTTTGATTTGAAAATTATGAGGCGATGCAACACCATCAATGATTAATCCGGGTTCCCCTACACCTTCCATAATATAACTAGTTAGTGAATGAAGAGGTTTAATAGACGTCACAACGTTAACTTCTGCTTTTAGCGGGGTAAAAATTAAAAATAAGCTTATGATTGGTGTAAATAGTTTGTTTCTGATAATATTTTTCATGGTTAATTGCCTTTATAAGTAATTGTTATAATGTAACTATGTAATAATATAACAATAAAATTACAAGCTAAATTTAATTAAAATGACAAATAAAAATGATACTTTGGTAAAATTAGAAAACGCCGGGGTTTTAGTTAATGATAAATGGTTAGTTAGGGGTGTATCTCTTGAAATTAAAAAAGGGAAAATAATAACTTTAATAGGCCCAAATGGCTCTGGAAAATCAACTACTGCCAAAATCACTTTAGGATTGTATAAAAAAATAGAGGGCAGTGTCGAAAAATTTACGGATAAAATAGCTTATGTGCCACAAAAGATTAATATTGATTGGACTTTACCTATAAGGGTTAATGACTTTATGAATTTAACAAGTACTTTAAAAAACAATGAAATTGATAGTGCTTTAGAAATTACAGGGACGCCACATTTAAAAAATAAAGATCTAAAAAGTTTATCTGGAGGAGAGTTTCAAAGAGTTCTTATGGCTAGAGCAATAGCAAAAAAACCAGAGCTTTTAGTGTTAGATGAGCCTGTTCAAGGTGTTGATTTCAATGGTGAGATAGCTTTATACGAGCTGATAAAAAAGATATCCGACACATTAAATTGTGGAATATTATTAATTTCTCATAATCTACATGTAGTTATGTCTAAAACCGATCATGTTGTTTGTTTAAATGGTCATGTATGTTGTTCAGGGACACCGTTAGATGTAGCAAATAACGAAAAATATCAGGAGTTATTTGGTAAAGATATTTCTAAAATATTATCTGTTTACGAACACTCACATGATCATATTCACAAAATTGACGGAACAATAGAAAAAAAAGAAAACTGATGTTAGATGATTTTTTTGTAAGGGCTTTGTTAGTTGGTATTGGAATGGCTTTAGTTACAGGACCTCTTGGATGTTTTGTTGTTTGGAGAAGATTATCGTTCTTCGGTGATACGTTAGCTCATTCAGCATTATTAGGGGTAACTTTATCTTATACGACTGAGATTAATATGGCTCTTTCTGTTTTTGTTATTTCATCAATTGTTGCTTTAATTTTACTAAAGTTACAAAAAAAAACAAATTTACCTGCAGATGCTTTGCTGGGTCTTTTGGCTCATTCATCTTTAGCAATAGGATTGGTGGTTATTGGTCTTTTAGCTACCATCAGATTTGATCTAATGGGGCTTTTGTTTGGAGACATACTTGCAGTCAATGTTAATGATATAGCTGTTGTTTGGATAGGTGGTGCCATAATTTTAATAGTATTAAAAATAATATGGAAACCTTTGTTTGCATCAACCGTAAATTATGAATTAGCAGAAGCTGAAGGAATGAATCCTGAAAAATATAATGCAATCTTTACAATATTGTTGGCAGCAATTATTGCTATTTCAATTAAGATGGTAGGTTTATTATTAATTACTGGAATGCTGATTATACCAGCAGCGATGGCAAGAAATTTATCAGATAATCCAAATCAAATGGTAATATTTTCAATTATTGGTGGTTTGTTATCAGTTATTATAGGATTATTTGCATCTTTGGAGATAAATACTCCGTCAGGTCCATCGATAATAACCTCAGGTTTAATATTGTTTATATTATCATTAACTAAAATAAAAAAAAAATCACAATTGAATAACTAACTATAAATTGATAAAAAAGAATATGGCACAAAAACAAGAATATTTATCTAAAAATCAAAAAATAGTTTTAGATATTATTGAAAAATCTGCTCAACCTATGAAAGCATATTCAATACTGTTTAATGTCCAAAAAAAAGGTTTAAAAGCACCTCCTCAGGTTTATAGAGCGTTAGATAAATTGGTAGAAATAGGAAAAATTCACAAAATTGAAAGTAGAAATGCATTTATTGCCTGTAGAAATTCGGCTTGTACAATTGCAAATGCTACAGCATTTTCTATTTGTGAGTCATGCGAAGATGTAAAAGAAATTAGTAGCTCAAAGTTATCAAAATACCTATCAAATTTTCAAGACAAAGAAGGTATGAAATACAACAAATACAATCTTGAGTTTTTTGGTCTGTGTAAAAAGTGTAAGTAAATATTAAGAAATAATCAAAAAATCTATATATTGCAAATTAAGGAGGAAAATATGTTTGTAAAAAAATACCTTAAATGGATAAGCACATTTCTAGTTTTAGTTGGCATTCTTTTAACTAATCTAAATATATATCCAATAAATATATATTTTCATGGATTAGGAGTTGTTGGATGGACTATAGCTGGATTTGTTAGTAAAGATAAAGCAATAATGACTAACTTTGGACTACAAATACCATTGTTCTTAATAGGAATTTATAAGATTATTATCTAGTGAAAAATACTAACAAAATATTTTTAGGTGAATTTATTGGCAGTAGCTTTTTAGTAATGGTCATTGTTGGGTCTGGAATAATGGCTGAAAATCTCACAAATGATAATGCTTTGAGATTAACAGCTAATACACTCGCAACTGGTGCTGGCCTATTCGTCTTAATAACTGCTTTTGCAAATATTTCAGGTGCACATTTCAATCCTTTTGTGAGTTTAGCGATGTTTTTAAGAAAAAAAATCAATGGAAAACTTCTGATCTTTTATATTCCTGCACAAATACTTGGTTGTTTGATTGGTGTTATGTTGGCTAATGTTTTTTTTGAACACGATATTCTTGAGTTATCTACAAAAAATAGAGATGGCTTTCATATTTTCTTATCTGAAATAATTGCTACTTTTGGTTTAATTTTTATTATTTTTGCTACTCAAAAAGATGGTAAAATAACAATAGCTGCTAGTGTTGCAACATATATTATGGCCGGTTATTGGTTCACATCATCAACATCTTTTGCAAATCCAGCTGTTACGATAGCAAGAACTTTTACTGATTCTTTTACGGGAATTAATTATTTGAATACGCCTACATATATTTTAGCTGAATTTTTGGGGGCTCTAATAGCTGTATATTTTATTAAGAAATTAATTAAATAAACACAACTGTATTACGAAATAAAAAATATTTTAAAGTAGACATCAGTATTTAATAGTTTATTAGTTGGCGAATCCTCTCTTTAATTCAAAAATTAATTAATTCTTTTATAGAATTTTTTTTATTCTCACATTAGATAGATCTTAAGTCATGAATCGATATGAACCGAAAACAATAATATAAAGGAGAAAGAATGGATATGACTTTAGTTTACACGGTTATAGGCTTTGGCCTTGCCGGTTATAGCGTAATCGCTAACGACTCAATTCAAACACTAGGTACATTTATAGCTTCAAAAAAGAAGTGGTTTAAATGGTATACACTTGCAGGATCTGCATCAGCTGTAATGATTATTGCGTTAGCATGGGGATGGTATTCGTATGATGGTGATATTTCTTATGGAAGATTAACTAGAATACCTTATCAAGAAATTCAGTGGTATCACGCAGTAGCGCCTGCAATACTATTATTATTAACTAGAATTGGAATACCAGTTTCAACTACCTTTTTAGTTCTTTCAGCATTTGCCTCAACGGTTGTGCTTGAAAAAATGCTTATGAAAAGCGTCGTTGGCTATGGTTTGGCAGCAATGGTTGCTTACATCGCCTGGATAGCTGTCTCTAAATTCATTAATGAAAAATTTGATGAAGTAGATGAAAAATGGGTAGGCTTCTGGAGAAATGGTGTTTGGATTTCTTCTGGTTGGTTATGGTGGGTTTGGTTATCTCACGATGTAGCTAATATTGCAGTGTATCTACCTAGACAGTTAGATTTAACATTACTTTTAATTGTAATGGCTTACTTCACTGCATTATTATTTTATATTTTCTACATTCAAGGAGGACCAATTCAAAAAGTTGTCCTTGAAAAAACAGGAACAAGGTACGCAAGATCAGCGACAATTATTAACGTCATTTATGCTTGTGTCTTATTCTACTTTAAAGAACTAAACGATTTACCTATGTCTACGACATGGGTTTTTGTAGGTTTATTATGTGGAAGAGAACTTGCTATAGCTACTATGAACAAAGAATATAAGCTAGGTTACGTCTTTCCATTAATTGGAAAAGATTTCCTAAAAATGGTATTCGGCTTAACTGTTTCAGTAGGTATAGTTCTTTCAATACATTATCTAATAATACCAAACAATTGGTTTTAAATATATTTTTATGGTCGTGTTAATTATTTAACACGGCCATATATGTCTTGATATCTGACAATATCTGTTTCTTTAAGAATTGAGCCTATTTGTGCTTCTATAATTTTTACCGGTTTTTTAAATGGATTTTCAATTCTATGAACAGCTCCTAGTGGGATATAAATAGTTTCACCAGGTTTCTTTAAGAATTTACTTTTATTTAGAGTAATTTTTGGGATTCCATGAGTAACTACCCAATGTTCTGCTCTATGAAAATGTTTTTGAAGACTTAAAATACCTTTAGGTTTCACATATAATTCTTTAATTAAGAATTCTTTGCCTTTAAATAAGTTTGTGTAGCTGCCCCATGGTCTATGAAATACGTTTTTCTTTTTAAAATATCTATTTTTAATCTTTCCATACATTTTGCAGATTTCTTTCCAGCTCCCTAGATCTGACCATGGAATATCAAGCTTGATAGCATTGATATTTTTAGTTTTCTCTAGTATCGCGTAATCAAACGATTTTGCTGTAGCTTTAGTAAATGCTTGTTTGTTTAAATAATACACATTACTTTTATATTTTGCTTTTGTTACAGCATTGTTACAGTTTCGGTAAATATTTGGTTGGTATTTCTTAAAATTATTAATAATTGAGTCTTTTCTCAAGTAAAACATTCCAGAATTCCAATAGCCCTTTTTGCTAATTATTTGTTTAGCTTTAGCTTCTTTAGGCTTTTCTACAAATCTAGATACTTTGTTATTTTTTGTTAAAAAATATCCAAATTCACTAGAGGGCATTGTTGGTTTAATCCCAAATATAAAGATATTATTATAATTGAGTTTTTTTTGATTTTTTTTAATAGCTTTATTAAATAATCCAACCTTCTCTATCAAATGATCAGCAGCTAAAAACATTAAAGGTTGTTCGTTTGGAATATCTTTTATTAATGCCGTACTTAATATAGCTGGTGCTGTATTTCTTTTATCTGGTTCTAAAACTATCTTAAATTTTTTTATTTTGTGTTTCTTTAGGTGTTGCTTTACTTGTCTTAAATACTTAGCATTAGTACTTATGATTGGAGCATCAAATATAGATGCTTTAACTCTCTCCAAAGTTTTGCCTAATAAAGTCCAATTACCAAAATCTATGAATTGTTTTGCTTGATGATTAGTTTTTTTAGGCCAAAGTCTAGTACCTGCCCCACCGCATAAAATAACCGGTCTAATTTTCATTAAATATCAGCGTATACTTTAACCTCGTTTTTACCACCAGGATGTGTTGGTGCTCCTAAATATGCTGGCCCAACTGTTTGTGCATACTTCCAAAGAGTTCCATTACCAAAGTTAATCTTTTTAGGTCTCCACTTTTTATGTCTTTTTTGCAATTCTTTTTTAGACAATCTAACATTGATAGTTCCTTTTTTAGCATCAATGTCTATTACATCACCGTTTCTAAGTAATGCTATTGGTCCTCCAACAGATGCTTCTGGACCAACGTGACCAATACAAAAACCTCTTGTTGCACCGGAAAATCTACCATCAGTAATAAGTGCTACCTTCTCTCCTTTTCCTTGGCCATAAATTGCACCAGTTGTCTGTAACATTTCTCTCATACCAGGACCACCTTTTGGACCTTCGTATCTAATAATAATTATATCTCCATCTTTATATTTTTTATTCTTAACAGCTTTATAAGCAGACTCTTCAGTATCAAAACATCTTGCTCTTCCTGTAAACTGTAATTTTTTTAATCCTGCAACTTTCACAATTGCTCCTTCTGGTGCAAGATTTCCTTTTAAACCTACAACACCACCATCGTTTGAAAGTGGATTATTATATTTTCTCATAACTTTTTGTTTTGGATTAAATTTGATATTTTTAAGATTTTGTCTCATAGTTTTCCCTGTAACTGTCATACAATCTCCATGGATATACCCACCATCTAACAAGGTTCTTAATAACATTGGTACACCACCTGCTAGCCACATATCTTTTGCAACATATCTTCCACCTGGTTTTAAATCAGCAAGATAAGGAGTTTTTTTAAAAATTTTAGCAACATCCATTAAATCAAATTTAATTCCTATTTCATTTGCTATAGCTGGCAAATGTAATGCAGCATTTGTTGAGCCTCCGGTTGCTGCAACAATTGTTGCTGCATTTTCTAATGCTTTTCTTGTAACAATATCTCTTGGTCTGATATTTTTTGCTAATAAATTCATTACAGCTTTCCCACTTTGTAATGCAAATTTATCTCTTTGTTCGTAGGGTGCTGGAGTTCCAGCTGAATAAGGTAATGCTAATCCCATTGCTTCTGAGACACATGCCATAGTGTTTGCTGTAAATTGACCTCCACAAGCACCAGCACTTGGACAAGCTTTTAATTCTAATTTTCTTAAAGCATGTGCATTCATTTGTCCTGCAGAATATTTACCTACTCCTTCAAAAACATCTACAACAGTAACATCTTTACCGTTAAATCTTCCAGGAAGTATAGAGCCTCCATAAATAAATACACTTGGTACATTTAATCTGACCATAGCCATCATTAAACCTGGTAAAGATTTATCACATCCTGCAACACCGACTAAGGCGTCATAACAATGACCTCTAACAGTTAGTTCAGTTGAATCTGCAATTACATCTCTAGATACTAATGAAGATTTCATTCCTTCATGTCCCATTGCAATACCATCTGTAACAGTAATAGTACAAAATTCTCTTGGTGTTCCTCCAGATGATTTAACACCTTTTTTAACTGATTGTGCTTGTCTCATTAAAGCAATGTTACATGGAGCAGCTTCATTCCATGTTGAAACAACACCTACAAAAGGTTTTGCAACATCTTTTTCGGTTAATTTCATTGCATAATAAAAAGATCTTTGAGGAGCTTTATCTGGTCCTAGAGAAGTGTGTCTACTGGGTAGTTTTTTCTTATTAAATTTCATTATAAACCTTTAACTGTGATTGATATTTTATCAATATTTTTCTTTAATTCATTATAGTTATTTTTTTCTTGTTCAACAATATTTTTTGGTGCCCTATCTACAAAGCTTTTATTTGATAACCTTTTTGATATCACATCTAATTCTACTTCATATTTATTTTGTCTTTTTAGTAAATTTTCTTTGATTAATGACAGATCCACAGATTGATCAAAGTAAATTTTAAATATATCACCTGCAATTACAAGATTTGCAGATGGTTTATTTTTCTCTCCATCAAGAAAGTTATTAATTCTTCCTAATCTTTTTAGTACAATTTCATTTTTAATAATAAAATCCTGATCTTTTTTTGGTAAATTGCTCAATGACATATCAACAAAAGAGCCAGGGCTTACATTTAGCTCATTTTTAAAAGATCGTAATTGGCTAATTAAATCAATTATTTTTTGGACTTCTTTAATATTCTTGTCTTTTTTCATTTTATTTAAAGTCCAATTTGTATGCATTAAATAAGTGCTGTTTAATTTATCAAGTTTATTCTTTAACCATAATTCCTCAGTAATAAACGGTATGAAGGGATGTAATAAAACCAATATTTCTTTAAAAACATATGAGGTAGTTAATTTTACCTCATTAATAGATTTTTTGTCTTTAGAATTTAAAATCGTTTTTGAAAGCTCTAAATACCAGTCGCAATAAGAATGCCAGACAAACTGATAGGCATTTCTTGCGGCTTCATCAAATCTATATTCTTTAATGTTTTTTTCTACTGTATCAGTTGTTTGATTTAACTCTGAAATTATCCATTTGTTTATATTTAAGTTAATTTTTGGAGATTTTTTTGATCTTTTAAAATCACATTTATTCATTGATAAAAAGTTATTAGCATTCCATAGTTTATTTAAAAAATTTCTATACCCTTTAACTCTATCCTCTGAAAGTTTAACATCACGACCAGGTGAAGCCATTGACAATAAAGTAAATCTTAATGCATCAGCACTATACTTTTCTATTAATACTAAGGGGTCAATAACATTACCTTTAGATTTTGACATTTTTTGACCTTTTTCATCTCTAACTAAAGCGTGAACATAAATATCTTTAAAAGGTTCTTTATTTAAAAATTCCATTCCAAACATCATCATTCTAGCAACCCAAAAGAAGATAATATCAAAGCCGGTAACTAATACAGAGGTTGGATAAAACTTTTTTAAATACTCATTTTTCTTTGGCCATCCTAAAGTTGCAAATGCCCATAAACCTGATGAAAACCATGTATCAAGAACATCATCATCTCTAACTAATTCAACATCTTTTTTATATTTTTTCTTAGCAAGTTTTTTTGCTTCTCTAAAATTTTGTGCAACAAATATCTTTTTATCTGGACCGTACCAAGCAGGTATTTGGTGACCCCACCATAACTGTCTTGATATGCACCACGGTTCTATATTATTCATCCATTGAAAATATGTTTTAGACCAATTTTTTGGAAAGAAACTTGTTTTTTTATTCTTAACAATTTTCTTCGCTTTTATAGATAGCTTTTTTGCATCTGCAAACCATTGTTCAGTTAAATATGGTTCGATGACAGAATTAGATCTATCACCATATGGAACTTTATTTTTTATTTTTTCCTCTTTAATTAATTTGTCGCCTAATTCATTAAGTATTTTTTTTCGAGCCTCAAATCTATCTAATCCTACATATTCGTTTGGTGCATTATTATTAATTTTACCATCTTCAGTGAAAATATTTATGATCTCTAGTTTATTTCTTTTACCAACCTCATAGTCATTAAAATCATGTGCAGGTGTAATTTTTACAGCTCCAGAACCTTGCTCTGGATCTGCATAGTCATCAGCTATAATTTTAATTTTTCTGTTTGTAATTGGTAAAATTACGTTTTTTCCAACTAAACTTTGATATCTTTCATCTTTAGGATTTACTGCTACCGCCGTATCTCCGAGCATTGTTTCAGGCCTAGTTGTCGCAATCGTTATAAATTTTAAAGAATTTTCTATTTGGTAATTTATGTAATATAGTTTTGAATTGACTTCTCTTTGATCAACTTCTAAATCCGATATAGCAGTTTTTAATACAGTATCCCAATTTACTAATTTTTTTGACTTATAAATTAATCCTTTGTTGTATAAATCTATGAAAACTTTGATTACGGATGAAGATAGATTTTCGTCCATTGTAAATGCATTTCTTGACCAATCACAAGAACAGCCTAGTTTTTTTAATTGATTTATAATTATACCACCGTACTCTTTTTTCCAGTCCCAGACTTTTTCTACAAATTTATCTCTACCGATAGTTTTTTTATCAATATTTTGACTTTCTAATTTTTTCTCTACCAAAGCTTGAGTTGCAATACCCGCATGATCTGTTCCTGGTTGCCATAAAGTCTCGAAATTATTCATTCTATGATATCTGATTAATAAATCCTGGATCGTGTTGTTTAGAGCATGCCCCATATGTAAGCTTCCAGTTACATTAGGTGGTGGTATTACGATTGAATATTTTTTCTTATTTTTTTTTGGTTTAAAAAGTTGTTTTTTTTCCCAATATGAATAAATCTTGTTTTCTACTTTTGTATGTATGTATTTTTCTGAACTCATTAGTGATTTATAGTTTATAATTCAATAAACACATTAAACAACAATCAAAATTAGATTGAATTTGATAGAATATTTCATATATAAACATCAAATAGATAGTTTTGTTAATCATTTTAACGGTAACGTGGCGGAATGGTTACGCAGAGGATTGCAAATCCTTGTATCCCGGTTCGATTCCGGGCGTTACCTCCAAAAAAAAGAGTTGTTTTAACTTAAAAAAAAAGTAAGTTTTGATTTTTACATTCCTCGGTAGCTCAGTTGGTAGAGCAGTTGACTGTTAATCAATTGGTCGCAGGTTCGAGTCCTGCCCGAGGAGCCAGACTAACCTATCTTAGCTACCTTATTAACTACAGTATCAAGATTTTTGGTAAATTTAATTTTCTGATCACCAGAAAGCTCGGAATACATTTTTAATAAAAAATTATAATTTATACTGAGATGACCTTCTTTAATTTTTTCAGCATTTATCAAATATTCAGAAAAATCTTCAAAAAAATAACTTATAGGAACTTTTAAATAGTTGGAAAGCTGTAATAATCTCATAGAACTAACTCCGTTTGTTCCTTTTTCGTATTTTTGAATTTGTTGAAATGTTACGTTGATTGCTTTTGCTACTTTTGTTTGAGTTAAACCCAATGCTAGACGTCTTAACTTAAGCTTGCTGCCTAAGTGTTTATTAAAATTATCTTCCATAGAACCCCTCTAAAAATCATAATTGAACTCTATCCTGAGAGTTTATGCAAGCACAAAAAAAAATATTTTTGTCAGATTTTGTGGCTTGACAATTAAATAAAACTAAAAAATTGTTGTTATAAATAAAGACTTTTTATACCTTATTGTTATAAGATTTGACTTAAGAAAAGCTTCGTACGATCACTTTTTGGGTTAGCGAAAAATTCTTTAGTTGTATTTTTTTCAACGATCATTCCTTCATCCATAAAAATTACTTCATCAGCAACTTCTTTAGCAAATCCCATTTCATGCGTAACTACAATCATTGTCATTCCGCCTTTTGCAAGGTTCACCATTGCATCTAATACCTCTTTAATCATTTCTGGATCTAATGCGGATGTAGGCTCGTCAAATAACATTATCTTTGGCTCCATACATAATGCTCTTGCAATAGCTGATCTTTGTTGTTGACCACCAGATAATTGACCTGGAAATTTATATGCCTGGTCAACGATTTGAACTTGTTCAAGTTGATTTAATGCTAATTCTTCTGCTTTCTTTTTTGGCATTTTTTTCACCCAAATTGGTGCCAAAGTGCAATTATCTAATATTGATAAGTGTGGAAATAGGTTAAATTGTTGAAAGACCATACCAACTTCTGCTCTAATTTCCTCAATATTTTTTGTGTTTTCATTAAGCTCGTTACCATCAACAATAATCTTGCCTTCTTGATGCTCTTCTAGTCTATTAATACATCTAATTAATGTTGATTTACCCGACCCTGATGGGCCACATACAACAATTTTTTGTTTTGCATTTACGTCTAAATTAATATTTTTTAAAACCTGGAAATCTCCAAACCATTTGTTTACATCGTTAATTTTAATTATTGGTTCAGACATTTATCTCTCTGTTTTATATTTTTGTTCAAGATTATAACTATATTTACTCATTGCATAGCAAATTATCCAAAAGATTATTGCTGCAAAAATATAACCTTCCATTGCGAAACCAAGCCATTTAGGATTAGTTTTAGCTAGTGCTAACATGCCGGCTATTTCAGCTAATCCAACAACAAAAATTAACGGAGTATCTTTTACTAATGCTAAAAATGTATTAGCAATTCCTGGTATTACTAGTTTTAAGGCTTGAGGCAAAATAACAAAGATGTGCATTTTCCAATATCCCATACCCAATGATTTAGCCGCATCATACTGGCCTCTAGGTAATGCTTGCAACCCTCCTCTAATAACTTCAGCGCAATAAGCCGCCTCAAATAAAGTGATTGCAATTATTACTCTTACAAGTTTATCCATAAAAAAATCCTCAGGTAAAAACATAGGAAACATAACTGAAGACATAAACAATACTGTTATTAAAGGAACACCTCTCCAAAATTCAATATAACATATTGATGTATATCTTACCGCTGGTAAGTTTGATCTTCTACCTAAAGCAAGGATCATTCCGAGTGGGAAACAAAAAATTAAACAGAAAAACGAGACAATAAAGGTTAAAGATAAACCACCCCAAGCACCTGTTTCTACCCAAACTAAACCAAAAGATCCACCTGATATTAAATAGTAGATTATTAAAAATGCTATTATCGGATATATAACAACATAATATAATGCTAAATATTTTTTTAAATTTTCTTTGAAAAAATAACCAGCAAATCCTAGTGCTATTACTAAAATAAATGCAGAGTTAATTCTCCAATGCATCTCATTTGGATACATTCCATACATAAATCTTTTAAACCAAACTTTTATATAGGTCCAACAAGCCCCAGTTCCAGTGCAAGCTTGTTTTGTATCTCCAGAAATATTTGCATCAAGTACCATCCAGCTCAAAGCAGGCGGCAGTGCCTTTAGTAATGCAAAAATGATTATTAATGTAAGTAATGCATTAAAGTTTGAAGTATTAATATGTTTATTTAAATTATCTATAATTTTAATACCAGAATATTCCATTCTTAAAAATGATAGACCTATAAACCCAATTATTAATGGAAAAAATAAACTTAAATTTCCGGGTAAAAAGGAAGTGATATTTATATTTAAAAATGAGTACAAAAAAACATCAAAAATAGATAATGAAAATAAAAAAGTACCTAAATAAATATTCGTTATATAATTATTCGATTTAATTTGTGACAAGCTAATTTTCATTTTATTTTTCTTTAATCTCAATTCTTTTATTATACCAATTCATTAGTGCAGCAATTGATAGGCTTATTGTTAAGTAGGTTAACATTGTAATACCTACAATTTCGATAGCTTTTCCAGTTTGCATTAAAGCAGTTCCAGCAAAGACTAATACTAAATCTGGGTATGCAATCGCTGCAGCTAAAGATGAATTTTTTGTTAAATTTAAATACTGGTTGGTTGTAGGTGGTATTATAATTCTTAAAGCTTGCGGCATTATAACTAATTTTAGAATTTGATTAGGATTTAAACCGACTGATGCTGCGGCTTCTTTTTGCCCTTTACTTATACCTTGAATACCTGCCCTTACACATTCAGCTACAAAAGTTGATGTATAAAGTGAAAGTGCTAAAACTAATGCAATTAGTTCAGGCGGCAGTCTAATACCCCCTTCAAAAATAAATGATGTTTTTGCTAATTGTTTTAAAACAGGTATTTCAAAATCTAGGGTAACACCACCAAATAAAAAAGACAGTAGTGGCAAAATTGTTATTAAACCTAATGAAATATATAAAACTGGTAATTGTTTTCCCTCTTTTTCTTGAATTTTTTTTGCATAAATTTTAATAAAGATAATTGATATTATTGAAGCCAACAAACACGACATAAATACGCTAAGATTTTCCCATATCATTGATGGTATATAATAACCTTTTATAGTCATATAGGTTACACCAAACCATGGTTCAGCTTTTTCTGGGAGTGGTAACGCTCTTAATGCAGCATAATACCAAAAGAAAATTTGTAATAATAATGGTATATTTCTAAAAAACTCTACATACCATGCAGCAGAGTTTCTAATTAAGAAATTGCCTGACAATCTAGCAACACCAATAATAACTCCTAATATCGTACAAAATATTATACCTAAAAAAGATACTAGAAGTGTATTTAACAAGGCTACTACATACGCCCACATATATGAATCTTGACCATCATAATCAAGAAGAGTGAATTGCATATCAAAAGATGCCTCTTGTTTGAGAAAACCGAAGCCAAAATCAATACCTCTATTATCCATATTGACTTGTGCATTTATCGTAAAAAAACCAAATATTAAGACTACAAATAGAATGGTAAGAATTTGTGGGATGTATCTTTTTATTTTGTTGTTCATTAGAGCTTATAATAAAAAAAAGGGCTAGATAAATCTAGCCCTTTTTAAGATTTTTAAGATAAATTATCTTGCTGGTGGAACGTATAAAATTCCGCCTTTTGTCCAAAGTTGATTTGGACCTCTGTCTGGTAAAATACCAGTATCAGCTATATTTCTTTTATAACTTTCACCGTAGTTACCAACTTGCTTGATAATTCTTAAGTTCCACTCGTTATCTAAACCGAATGCTGCACCCATTTCACCTTCGGCACCAACAAGTCTTTTGATTTGTGGGTTATCTGAAGTTTTCATCATATCAGCATTTGCTGAAGTAATACCGTATTCTTCTGCTTCAATCATAGTATTTAATGACCATCTTACGATATCTTCCCAAACTGCATCACCTTGTCTAACAACTGGTCCTAAAGGTTCTTTAGAAATAGTTTCTGGTAGAACAATGTGTTCATCAGGGTCCTTCATTTTAGTTCTTTGAGCAGCTAAACCTGATTTATCAGTAGTGTAAGTATCACATCTACCCGCATCATAGGCTGCTACAACTTCATCAGCTTTTTCAAACGCAACTGGTTCATAAGAAATTCCTTTTGAATTAAAGAAGTCTCTCATATTTAACTCAGTTGTTGTACCAATATTTGTACAAGCTGAAATACCATTTTTGAATTGGCCTGTTGAAGTTATACCTGAGCTTTTTCTGACCATGAATCCTTGACCGTCATAGAAGTTTACTCCTACAAATGTCAATCCAATATCAGCATCTCTAGATAAAGTCCAAGTAGTGTTTCTTGATAAAATATCAATTTCACCTGATGTTAAAGCTGTAAATCTTTCTTTAGCACTTAGTGGAGTGAATTTTACTTTATTCGCATCACCAAGAACTGCAGCAGCAACTGCTCTGCAAACATCAACGTCAATACCAGTCCAATTTCCAGACGCATCAGCGTTTGAAAATCCTGGAAGACCTTGTGAAACACCACATCTAACAAAACCCTTTTTTTGGGTATTTTTTAGAGTTTTTGACTTTTTAGCCATTGCCTCTGTTGTGAATACAAATACAACAGCGACCATTGCTACTAAAGAAGTCAATTGTCTTAAGTGTTTAAACATATATTTCCTCTTATTAGTTTATTTGTTAACAAATAATTCAAAATTAATTTTTGAATTAGTTAAGTTAATCATTTAAACAAAAATTGATCAACGTAAATCAAAGAACTAACATGATCAAAATGTCACTAAAAATTAATCAATAGTTAACTAGGACAACCATAGGTAGTAAATGGCGCGCCCTGGAGGATTCGAACCTCCGACCCTCGGTTTAGAAAACCGATGCTCTATCCAGCTGAGCTAAGGGCGCAATTAATACAACATTTATAATACTTAATTAACTTTTAAAAAAGAACTTTTTACAAATTATTAATATAGAAATTAATTCAACCCTTCCGATTATCATAAATGACATTAATGATAATTTAGAAAAAATATTTAAATCATAAAAAGTAAATCCGCTAATACCTGATGTGTAAGAATTAACTGTATTCATCAATGTCAATATGGACAGTATGAAAGCATCTTCACTATTAATACCAGAAATAGTTAGCATTAAAGATAAAATAGAAAAAGATAAGATGAAAATGATTACAGATAAAAAATATTTATAAAAATCATCGTTGGAAAAATTAAAATTAAAAAAAGGAAGGTTATTCGTAAACAAACTCTTTGGTTTTGAGTGAGAAACTAATTCGTTTATTGAAAATTTAAATAATAAAAATAGTTTAAAAAATCTAATTCCTGAACTCGTAGAAAAAAAAGATCCACCAATAATTATTAAAATCAAAAATATGAATGATAAATCTTTTGGTACATTTAAGGAAAAACCAACATTTGAGATAGAACTACATATAGCAAGAAACAGTGATGAAAAATTATCATCAATATTAAGAAAAATGAAAAAAAAACTTACCAAAAAGATTAAATAAAAACCCAAATATAAATCTTCTGAAAAAAAATTTAAGTTTCTTTTATGAAAAGAAACTAAATTATAAGTAAAGAAAAGGCTAAAAAAAGATATTAGCATTGTAATAGATAATACGATTTCTTTAAATTTTGTATTTATAATTAATTCTAAATTATTTACAGGTAAAAAGCCTCCTGAGGAAATTAAAGTCAAAGATAAATTAAATGAGTTAAAAACTCTTAAATCTGACAAATATAAAATAAAAAAAATAGTTGTCGTAAGTAATAAATATATGATACCTATTTTAAAGCACTGCTTTATTGTTTCATTTGAATTAAAATTTACTAAATTAGTTAAAGATTTTTTTAAATTTTTATCGAAAATGTCTATTAAGAGTATTATTGATATTAAGAAATATAGACCTCCTAACCATTGAGTAGACGATCTCCACAATATTAAACTTTCATCAAGATGTTTAATATTATTAAATATAGTAAATCCTGTTGATGTAAAACCAGATATTGCTTCAAAATAGGAGTCAATAAAACTTATATTATTTATAATTAGGAAATAAGGTATTGAAAGTAATATAGGTATGCATAAGTAACCAATAAGAACTGTCAATATTTTTTGATAAATTGATATTTTTTTTAAATCTTTTTTTTTAAAAAAAATGATTGACCCAAAAAAAAGGGTAACAATAAAAATAAAAATAAAGCTATTTATGTTTAGATATAATTTAAAATAATAACAGTATAATATATTTAAAAATGATAATATAGAGATAGATAATGAGAATACTCCTAAATACAAATGAGTAAAATTAATCATTTATATTGAGCTTATCTGGAATAATCTCTCAACTAAAGATAGTTGGTCTCTTTTGGCTAAGAAAACAACTATGTCTTTTTTTTCAAAAACAAATTTCGATGTAGGAATTATAATGTCGTCTTTTCTTAATATAGCTCCTATCCTTATATCATCAGGAAGATTTGAATTTTTTAATTCTTTATTAATTAATTCAGAAGAGTCGATTATTTCTGCTTCTATGACTTCAAATTCACCATTCAAAATAGTGTATGCTGTTTCAATTGTGCCTTTATGAACATGTTTTAAAATACTTGAAACAGTATTCATCCTAGGATCAATTAAATCATCAATTTTTAATGAATTCTGTAATAAAGAATAATTAGGTTTATTAATTAATGCCATTGTTCTTTTGTCTTTTGAGAATTTTTCAACAAGCACACTTACCATTAGGTTATCTTCGTCATCATTTGTTAACGCTAATACAGTTTCAGCATCTTCAATATTTGCTTCTTTTAAAATATCTTCGTCCAAACCATTTCCATTTATGACAAGTGAATTATTAAGGTTATTAGCAATATGTTCTGCTCTTTCTTTATTTTTTTCAACTATTTTTATTCTAGCGGCATCCATGGTATTTTCTAGATTCTTTGCTAAATTAAATCCAATATTACCGCCACCTATAATTAAAAACTTACTTGATATTTTTTCATTGTGGCCAAAAGCATCCAAAGTTAATTGCATTTGAGACGAATTTATAATTACATAAGCTTTATCTTTTTTTTTCATAACGTCTTTTTTTTTTAAAAATATAAATTTTTCATTCCTAATTACTCCAAGAATATTGGCTTCTAATTTTGAAAATTTTTTTGTTATATCCTCTAATTTAATATCTACCAAAGGACAAGTTTCATCTACGTCTATTTCTAGCAATCTTATTTTATTATCTGCAAAAGGAACATTATCTAAAGCTCCTGGCGCTTCTAATTTTCTTTGTATAGATTTAGCAATTTCTACCTCTGGTGAAATTATTACGTCTATAGGTAGATTTTCTATGCTGTAAACTTTAGAAAATTTAGTATCTAAGTATTCTTGAGATCTAATTCTTGCAATTTTTTTTGAAATCTTAAAAACTGAAAATGCTATCTGACAAATTAACATGTTTATCTCATCGCTTCTAGTTACAGCTATAATCATATCAGCATCTTCTGCATTTGCTTTTTCTAAAACTGTTGGAAATGTTGCTTTTCCAACTATAGATTTGACATCTAAATCTTCGTTTATTTTTTGAATATCATCGCTTGACTGGTCTATAACAGTGATGGAATGATCTTGCTCGGATAGGAGTTTTGCAATTGTATAGCCAACTCTACCTGCACCACAAATTATAATATTCATCAATTTAAATCCTTCACTCCAAGATCTCTTAATTTTCTATGTAATGCTGATCTTTCCATTCCAACAAATTTAGCTGTTTTTGAGACATTTCCGCCAAATTTCTTAAGCTGGGTAGTTAAGTAATCTTTTTCAAAGTTCTCTCTAGCTTCTTTGAGTGGTATAGAAAAGTTACTTTCACTATAGACTTCATCTTCTTCTTGTTTGATAGACTCTTTTATTATTGTTGATATTTTATCAGTATTATTATTATTTGCTAAAATTGCTATTCGTTCTATTAAATTTCTTAACTCTCTCACATTTCCTGGCCATGTATGGTTAATAAGATAAGAATTATCTCCGCTTATTTTTAATTTTTTAAGATTGTAAGAGTTAGAAATTTTGTTTGAAAAATAATCAACCAGTAATGGTATATCTTCAACTCTTTTGGATAAAGGATCAATAATTATTTGAAATACATTAAGTCTATAAAATAAATCCTCATGAAAATTTCCAAGTTTAATTTCATTAATGATATTTTTACTTGAGGTACAAATAATTCTAACGTCTACTTTAACGTCATGGTCACCGTTAATTCTTTTAAATTTTTGATCTGTTAAAACTCTTAAAATTTTGGATTGAGTTTCAAAAGGAATTTCTGAAATTTCATCTATTAATAATGTTCCTCCTGTTGCTTTTTCTAATGAACCATATGAAATTGATCCGTTGCTTTTTTCTTCTCCAAATAATTCAAGCTCATATTTTTTTACATCTAGTAAAGCACCATTTAAAACCACAAATGGAGATTTTTTTCGTTTAGACAATTTATGAATTTTTCGAGCTACTAGTTCTTTTCCTGAACCTGTGGGACCTAAAATAAAAACCCTACTATCAGAGCTAGACAGCTTTTCAATTTGTTCTCTAATTTTTATAATGTTTGAACTATTACCTATTAGTTCAAATGAATGAAATAATTTCGTTTCTAACTCTTTATTTTCATTCTTTAAATTAAAATTTTCTACAGCTCTATTAACAAAATTCATAAGTCTATCTTGATCAAAAGGTTTTTCTATAAATTCGAAAGCACCATTTTTAAGTGATTTGATAGCCATTTCTATGTTAGCGTGACCAGAAATTATAATTACCGGAATATCTTTATTTTTTTTTTTTATGTGAGTAAGGAGTTCTATACCATCATTGTCTCCTTTATCTAATTTAACATCTATTATTGCTACGTCTGGTAGTTTCTTATCTATTTCTTTAAGAGCTTGACTGTAATTAGCAGCAACTCTTGTTTTGTAACCGGACTCGCTTATTAAATCCCTGATTATATTTCTTATATCCGGATTATCATCTATAATTAATATTTCAGCTGACATTTAATTTTGGGAAAGTAATCTTTATTTTAGCACCCTTGTTATAATTTAAAAATTCAATTGCTCCGTTATGATCATTTATTATTTTAGCCACTATTGATAAACCCAAACCACTACCCTTTTTTTTTGTGGTAAAATATGGTTTAGATATTTCAGATAAACTTTCAGTATTAAAACCGATACCATTATCAATAATTAAGATTTCTATATAATCATTAATTTCAGTTATTTCTATAATGATTTTTTTAATGAATTTGTTGTTTTTTTGATATTTTTCGTTCAAACTCTCAATAGAATTCTTTACTAAGTTAACAAATACCCGACTAATTTGCTCGCTATCAGCTTTTATTAAAACTTTATTAAGACAATTAAAATCTATTTTGATAGAATCATCATTTATTTTCATTAGTTTTAAACAATCATTTACAACTGTTTTCAAATTTGTTTTTTTAAAAATAGGTTTAGGCATTCTTGCGAAATCAGAAAACTCATTAACTAATTTTTCAATTAATTTTACTTGTTTATTAATTGTCTTAACTTTTTCTTTGAAAGATATTTTATTATTTTCATCTAAAAGGTCAGTGTATTTATTCTTTAAACTGTCAATTATTAGTTGAATAGGTGTAAGGGGATTCTTTATTTCATGAGCAATTTTTCTAGCAACATTCTCCCATGCCTCATGTCTTTCATTTGCAAGTAATTTATTTTGTTGTGTTTTAAGCCGGTCAATCATTAAATTAAAATTTCTGTTAAGTCTTTCTAATTCTTTATCAGTTTTAATTTCAGGAACTTTAGAATTAAGATTTCCTTTTCCTATATTGTTTGATGCAGAAATAAGATTGTTTATTGATACAAAAAATCTTGATGAAAAACGTATAGCAATTGAAATAGATAAAAAAAGTAATAAAGTTACAACAATCATGTAAATTATTGCAAAAGAAATTTTTATACCTGTTCTTTTTTCTTGAACTGTATAATAAAAACTTAAAGCATCCACCGATTCTGTAAGATATTTTGAAATTTTAGGATCTAAAAATTTTACCACATATACAAATGTATTTTCATAATTTGTTAATCTCATAAGTGCTGCTGAAGTATTTTCATACGCATTTAAGATTTTAAGAGGCCTATCATCATTTTGAACCATCTTGAGTGCTTCTTTAGATGGAGGTTGATATAAATTTTTTTTTGCAAAATTTGATAAAATTAATTTACCCTTATCATTTACCAAAAATATACCGTCAACATCTCTTATAAGTTTTTGAGTATTTAAAAATTTTATAAATTGTTCTTTATTATTTTTAAAAATATTTAAATTTTTATTTAAATCGAATGCAACTAGTATTATGTCTGATTCAATTTTGTTCCTTAAATCACCAACATAATTTTGTGCAATTTGATATGAGTTATTAACAGCGGTATTTATTTTTTTATCAAAATATTTCTCTACTGCAAATGAAAATAAAAAAAGAGAGAATGCAGATATTAGTATAGATGGTATAAGTGTAAATAAAGAGAAAAAAGCAATGTATTTTCTATTGGCTCTAGATCCTTCTACTACTATTTCGCTTTTTATTGAATTTTTAACCTCTAAAAAAATAAATAAAAAAAATATTACTAATAAAAAAATGTTAGATAACAAAAGATATTCTAAATTTTGATCGTTAAGTTTGATAAAACTTTTATCTAAAAAAGTTAAAAAAGTAACAAAACCTAATAATAATGTGATAAAAAAAATTATTACAATAAATAAGTTTTTTTTAATGAAATTAAGCATTATGTTTAAAATAAAAATTCATAAAATTAAATGAACAATTTCTTTATAATATTAGCTGCTGGAAAAAGTAATAGATTTAAATCTAAAATTCCAAAACCATTTGTTCAATATAAAGGGCATATACTATTAAAGCATTCCATAAATAAGGCAATTTTATCGAAAAAGTTCTCTAATATTATCATAGCAATTAACAAATCTCACAAAAAATACTTAAAAAAACTAAAAGAAAATAATATAAAAATTATAAATGGAGGCAAGACAAGAGCCGACTCAGCAAAAAAATGTCTAAAATATATAAAAAAATTTAATCCAGAAAATGTATTCATTCATGATGCTGCAAGACCAAATTTTTCATTAAATCTAATCAATAAATTATTAAATGCTCTAAAAAATAATGATGGTGCAATTCCTGTAATTCAAGGTGTGGATACTATTAAATTAAAAAATAAAAAAAGTATTATTAATCTAGATAGAAAAGAAGTTTTTTTCTCTCAAACACCCCAGGCCTTTAAATATGATGTTCTTATGACATTACAAAAAAAAATAAATATAAAAACAACTGACGATGCTGCTTTACTAATCAACGCAAAAAAAAGAGTTAAACTAATAAAAGGTGAGGATAGTAATTATAAAATAACAACTACAAAAGATATTTCGCAAAATAGAATATTTTATGGAATTGGTTTCGATGTACATAGGTTAGTACCTGGAAAAAAACTTTATCTTGCAGGAATTGAAATCAAATCTAAATTAGGTACATTAGGTCATTCAGACGGAGATCCTGTCCTTCATGCAATAACGGACGCAATTTTAGGTGCGTGCAAAATGGGCGATATTGGAGAAAAATTTTCAGATAAAAATAAAAAATATAAAAATATAAGATCTACAATATTATTAAATAAAGTTTTGAAAGATGTTAAATCAAAAAACTTCGATATAAATAATATTGACATAAATATTATAACCGAAACACCAAAGATTAAAAAAATCAAAAAAAAATTAATTTTATCAATATCAAAAATATGCAATGTATCTAAAGATAAAATAAATATTAAAGGAAAAACAACGGAAAAACTTGGAATTATCGGAAAAGAAAAGGCTATTGCATGTGAAGTAATAGCATCAATTGAAAAGAATTATGAGAATTTTCGGTAAACTAATTTTAACAATGTTTAATATTGGTAAACTTGGAAAGTTTCCAGGCACAATTGCTTCAGCTATAACCTCATGTTTATACATAATTTTATTTTATTTTAATATTCATTATATAACCCTAATTATAATTTTTATATTTTTTTTTATCATTTCTATTTACCTTATAAATTATTTAAGAGATGAGTTTGAAGATATTGATTCCAAAGAAATAGTAATTGATGAATATTTAGGGCAATCAATACCAATACTTTTTTTTTATTTTATTTTATTAGAGGCATCAGCATCGATTGATTTTTTTTCAATAATAGTTTTGATATCATTTATTGGTTTTAGATTTTTTGATATATTTAAACCTTATCCCATAAATTATATAGACAAAAATTTTAAAAATGGTTTTGGTGTTGTTTTTGACGACATAATTGCAGGGATTTTCACAACCGTAGTATTATATATATTTATTATAATTTATGACAAATTCTGAAAAGTTAATTAGATTATTAAAAAAAAAAAAACTTAAGATTAGTTTTGCAGAATCATGCACTGGTGGATTAATGTCTAGTGTGATAACGTCTAATAGCGGTTCATCCAGTATTTTCAAATTAGCCCTGATTACATACTCAAATGAATCTAAACATAAAATACTTAAAGTCCCCAAAAATATTATAAAACAATATGGAGCAGTAAGTAGTCAGTGCTGTTTATCCATGGTTAATAATTTAAGCAAAATAAGCAATAGTCAAATAAACGTATCTATTACTGGAATTGCTGGACCAAAAGGTGGTTCAAAAGAAAAACCAGTTGGTTTAGTATATATAGGTATAAAATTTAAAAAAAAGATAGTTGTTAATAAGTATATATTTTCAAAAAGATCTAGGATAAGCTTTCAAAAAGTGGCTGTAAA
The DNA here is from genome assembly GCA_902606115.1 of uncultured Pelagibacteraceae bacterium. Lineage (GTDB taxonomy): Bacteria > Pseudomonadota > Alphaproteobacteria > Pelagibacterales > Pelagibacteraceae > Pelagibacter. The sequence goes on along the minus strand of CACLFM010000004.1, from coordinate 20,099 downwards.
TACAGTAATTAGTTCAGTTTTATCTATTATTAAATAACTCTTCTGCTCTTCTTTGAAATGCATCTGCAATTTTATCGAGACCATACTTAAATGATTTAGTCATTAAAATATTGAGAAATCTATTTTTAAGTTCAAAATCAACATCAAATGAGACCTCGGTTGATTTGCCAATTTTTTTAAATTGCCATTTGTTATCAAGATATTTTAGAGGACCATCTAAGTTTTTAACAAAGATAATGTTATCTTTCATATTATATTTTACATCACTTTTGTATGTGTCTTTAAATGGCCCTTTTCCAATTGTTAGATCAGCTATAATTAGTTGATAATCATTTTCTAATTTATTCTCATAAATTTTTGCATTTATACAATATGGAATAAATTTTGGATAATCTTCAATATTTAAAACAAGATTAATTAAATCTTCCTTAGAACAATTAATGGTTCTCTTTACTGATGCTTTTGGCATTAATTAGTTTTCTATTTTTCTTTAAAAGAGCAAAATCTTCATCTGCATGATAAGATGATCTTGTTAGTGGTGATGATGAAACTAATAAAAACCCTTTTGCTTTAGCAATAGTTTCTAGATCTTTAAACTCTTTAGGATCGTAATATCTAATTAAAGGAAAGTGTTGAACAGATGGTTGAAGGTATTGTCCAATTGTTAAAAAATCAACTTTTGCTGATCTAAGATCATCCATAACTTGTAGTACCTCATCTTTAGATTCTCCCATACCGACCATAATTCCTGACTTCGTAAATATATTTTCATCGATTGTTTTGGCATTTTTTAATAACTCAAGTGATGAAAAATATCTAGAACCAGGTCTTACTTTTAAATATAAACTTGGAACAGTTTCGATATTGTGGTTAAAGACATCTGGTCTTGCATCTAAAACTTTTTTGAAAGCATTACCTTTTCTAAGAAAATCTGGCGTTAAAACTTCTATGGTTGTTTCTGGATTTTCTTTTCTAGTCTGAATAATTGTTTCATAAAAATGATGTGATCCACCATCTTCTAAATCATCTCTGTCGACAGATGTTATAACAACATGTCTCAAGTTAAGTTTCTTTACTGCCAATGATATCTTTTTTGGTTCTAATGGATCAAGTTTATTAGGTTTTCCTGTTTTAACATCACAAAATGCACAAGCTCTTGTGCAGGTATCTCCCATTATCATAAAGGTTGCATGTCTTTTACTCCAACACTCAGTAATATTTGGACAATTAGCCTCTTGGCAAACTGTAACTAAATTATTTTGATTTACTATACTTTTTGTCAAAAAAAATTCATGGCTATTAGTTAGTTTTGATCTAATCCAATTTGGTTTTTTTTTAATTGGACTAATAGGATTTTTTTGCTTTTCGGGATGTCTAAATTTACTCATTTTTAATTATATAAACTGTTTCACCTTTTTTACCTAACAAAAATTTGTCACGTAATAAAATCTCAATATAATCGCTATCTAAATTATCGCTTAGAAGAGCATTAGATTTTTCCAATTGACCAATTTTATAGTTTAAATTTATCTTTTTACTTTTAAGTTTTTCTAAAATACTCTTTTTTTCAAAATATGAAAATAAACCTCTATTACCACTGAGTAAATTCAAGATGAAATATAAGATCAATAAAATTGGTAAAAAAATAAACAGTTTGTCTTTTACTTTTTTTATCATTTTAATTTCGCCATATTATTTTTTTTTAATAATTGTTGTTCTATTCTTAACAATTGATTGTATTTTGCAACCCTTTCTGATCTGCACAATGAACCAGTTTTAATTTGATTAGAGTTAGTACCGACTGCTAACTCAGAAATAAAAGTATCCTCAGAATCACCTGACCTGTGGGAAATAATAGTTTGATATCCAATTTTTTGCGCAAACTTAATTACCTCCAAAGTTTCAGTCACTGTACCAATTTGATTAGGTTTAATTAATATTGCATTAGATGATTTATTCAAAAACCCTTTTTTTAATCTTTGCAAGTTCGTAACGTACAAATCATCTCCAACTAATTGGAGGTCTTGACTTTTTTTTAAAAAATCAGACCATGCATTCCAGTCATTTTCAGCGAAAGGATCTTCAATTGATTTAATCTTATATTTTTTAATTAATTTTAAATAACCATTTATAGATTTTTTAATAGAAATATAATCCTTCGAGTGTATTGAATATTTTCCCTTTTTATACAATTCATTGCCAGCAACATCTAAGCATATTGAAACATCTTTACCATTTACAAAACCTGACTTTTTTATAGATTTTACTATTAAATTCAAAGCTACTTCATTATTATTTATCATTGGTGCAAATCCTCCTTCATCACCAACCGCTGTTGATAATTTTCTATCTTTAATTATTTTTTTAAGGTTTTGAATTATTGAAAAACAAATACTCATTGCTTCAGAGAATGTTCTGGCTTTGTCTGGTCTAATCATAAATTCTTGAATTCTAAGACCATTATTAGCGTGAACACCACCATTGATTATATTCATAAGTGGATAGGGTAAATTGAAATTTTTTTTTATATAAAAATTTTTATATAAAGGAACATTTTTAATTTTTGCTGATAGTTTCTTAACTGCAATAGATACAGAGAGAATTGAATTGGCACCAAGTTTTGTTTTATGTTTAGTGCCATCTAATTTAATTAATATAGAGTCGATTAATTCTTGATTATGTATATCTTTATTTAAAATCTTTTTTGAGATAATTTTATTTACATTATAGATAGCTTTAAATACACTTTTCCCTAAATACTTTTTATTATTATCTCTTTTTTCATAAGCCTCAAAAGATCCTGTTGATGCACCAGAAGGACAAATTGCTTTTGAAGAAATTTTACCACAAAAAACTTCAGATTCTATTGTAGGAAATCCTCTGCTGTCAAAAACTTGTCTTGCAATAACTTTCGTAACTTTGGACATGATTAATTTTTTAATTTTTTATTAATTTATCAATTTGAACTAATTTACTTACCAATGTATCTAATTCATTAAATGGAATCATATTTGGCCCATCTGAGGGAGCGTTATCTGGGTCTTGATGTGTTTCTATAAATACCGCAGCAACTCCTACAGCAACAGCTGCTCTAGACAAATATGAAACAAATTCTCTTTGGCCACCACTTTTGTCACCTAAACCACCAGGTTGTTGAACTGAATGTGTTGCATCAAAGATTATTGGATAGCCACTTTTTGCCATTATCGGTATTGATCTCATATCGGAAACTAATGTATTGTATCCAAAACTAGCCCCTCTTTCAGTAATTAAAATATTATTATTACCAGAGTCTGAAATTTTTTTTATCACATTCTTCATATCCCAAGGGGCTAAAAATTGTCCTTTTTTTACATTGATAATTTTATTTGTTTTTGCAGCGGCAACTAATAAGTCAGTTTGTCTGCATAAAAAAGCAGGGATTTGAATTATATCGACATGGCTAGTAACAGCAGCGCACTGTTCTACATTATGTACATCTGTTAAAATTGGTATATCTAATTCTTTTTTAATTTTATCAAATATTGGTAATGATCTATCGAGACCTGCGCCTCTTTTACCTTGAAGACTAGTTCTATTAGCTTTATCAAAAGAAGTTTTGTAAACAAATCCGATATTATACTTTTTTGCAATTTCGTTTATTTTACCAGCCATATCTAATGCATGTTGTTCGGTTTCTAGTTGACAAGGGCCAGCAATAAGACAAATTGTTTTATCGTTAGATATTTCAATTCCTTTACAATTAATTGTTAAATTTTTCATTAGTTTTTTTTGCAGCTCTGATAAAAGAAGAAAATAAAGGATGAGGATCTAAAGGTCTAGATTTAAATTCAGGATGAAATTGAACTCCAATGAACCAAGGATGATTTTTTAGCTCTACAATTTCAGGTAAATTGTTATCAGGTGATAAGCCTGAAAACAATAGTCCTTTTCTTTCGAATTTTTTTTTCATATTAATATTAACCTCATATCTATGCCTATGTCTTTCATAAATAATTCTAGATTTATAAATACTTTTTATAAGTGAATTGTGTTGTAATTTTGCTGGATACAAACCTAAGCGCATAGTGCCACCTAATTTAGTTGATGTTCCTTTAAAAATTTTCCCGTTTTTATTCCACTCATCAATTAGACCAACGACGGAATTGCATTTTTTATCAAATTCACTCGATCCAGCATTTTTAATATTTAAGACATTTCTTGCAAATTCTATTATTGCCATTTGCATCCCAAAACAAATTCCAAAAAAAGGGATGTTATTTTCTCTAGCATAATTTATACAAGATATCTTACCTTCTGTTCCTCTTTTACCAAAACCACCTGGTATTAAAATTCCAGATACACCATCTAATTTTTTTTTAACTTCAGAAATTTTTAATTTATCAGACTCCATTCTTATAAGTTTTATCTTCACGTTATTTTTGATTCCGCCATGAACTAAGGCTTCATCTAAAGATTTATATGCATCTTTTAAATCTACATATTTTCCTACTATTGCAATATTGATCTCTTTTAAATCTTTATTCGTGACTATTCTTGTTACATTTTTCCAAGGATTTAGGTTAACCTTTTTTTTAGCTTTAATTTTAAAATATTTTAAGACTTGTCTATCTAATCCTTCTTTAGAAAAACTTAAAGGCGCTTCGTAAATTGTTTTTACATCTACAGTTTCAATAACTCTTTCTATAGGAATATTACAAAATAAGGATATTTTTTTTCTTTGATCAATTGGGATTGATTGTTGCGATCTACAAATAACTATATCTGGTTGAACTCCTATACTTCTTAATTCTTTAACTGAATGCTGAGTTGGTTTTGTTTTAATTTCATCAGAAGATTTTAAAAACGGGACAAGTGTTAAATGAATGAACAAAGTTTTATTTTTTCCTATATCATTAGAAAATTGTCTTATAGCTTCTAAATACGGTAAACTCTCAATATCACCAACTGTTCCACCAATTTCACAAATTACAAAATCTTCATTTTTAATATCTTTTTTAATAAATTGTTTAATCCTATCTGTAACATGAGGTATTACTTGAACGGTTTTACCTAAATAATCACCTTTACGTTCTTTTAAAATTATATCGCTATAAATTCTACCAGTTGTAATGTTATCACTTTTCTTTGCAGATATATTTGTAAATCTTTCATAGTGTCCGAGGTCTAAATCTGTTTCAGCACCATCGTCAGTAACAAAAACCTCTCCATGTTGAAAAGGACTCATAGTTCCTGGATCAACATTTAAATATGGATCCATTTTTCTAATTCTTACTTTATAACCTTGAGATTTTAGTAAATAACCTAGTGATGCAGAAGATAATCCTTTACCTAAGGAAGAAACCACGCCGCCAGTTACAAATATGAATCGCGCCATGGAATTATCTTATAGACCTTATTTTTAAAAATTAAAAGTATTAATTAATTATTTTCAGGAATTTTAGGTGCATCACTATCAATATTTTGCTCTATTTTATCTAATAAAGACTTTTCGGGTTCCAATTCTTTATTTGAAAGTATTGTTAAACCTAAACTACAAATTATGAAAAGAGTAGCAACTACAGCAGTTGCTTTAGTGAAAAAATTTCCACTAGCTCTTGAAAACATATAATTTTCTTGACTAACGCCTATACCCAATGCACCACCCTCGGATTGTTGGAATAACACTAATATAACTAAAGTAATAGCTAATATTATATTAATGGTAAGTAATATATTTTCCATTTATTCTAATTAATTGTTTTTTTAATTATATCAATAAATTTTTTTGAATTTTGGGAAGCACCTCCTATTAAAAATCCATCTAATTGACTAATTTGTTTTAAATCATTAATATTTTTATTATTTACTGAACCACCATAAATAATTTTGGCTTTTTGTTTTCTAAATTTTTTAAATATAATATTCTTTATGTTTAGTATTTGTTTTTTTAAATCTTGATTTTTTAGGACTTTACCTGTTCCAATTGACCAAACTGGTTCATATGCAAAAATTATTTTATCAATCTTTTCAATTTTGTTTAATCCTAAATTAATTTGTTTGCTTATAATCGAATTTGTTTTTTTATTTTTCTTATCAGATAAACTCTCACCAATACAAAAAATTACATTCAGGTTATTTGTAATGGCATTACGAATTTTGTCATTTATCTGTTTATTCGTTTCTCCATTAGATCTATTTTCCGAATGACCAACAATAACGTATTCTGCACCGATTTTTTTTATCATGCTAGAACTAATAGACCCTGTAAAAGGTCCAGGATCTTTTTCATGATGACAGTTTTGTGCACCGATACTTATGGTACTTTTTTTGGTTTTAATTACAAAATTATTTAAAAGTGTAAAAGGTGGGCAGTAAATTATTTTTGCTTTTCTATATCTCTTTTTTTTGCTTATATTTATTACACTTTCTATTGATTTTATAGATTTTAGATCACCAAACATTTTCCAATTTGCAATAAACAATATTTTATTTGTCATAATAATAAATTTAATCTATAGATTTGTTTTTACAGTTCAATATTTTATCATATGTTATGTTAAATAAATTTAGAAATTTCACTAAAACCAAACTAGCTACAGTCTTAATAGGTATTATTATTATCCCGTTTGTGTTTTGGGGGATGGGAGGTGTTTTTCAAGGTGGAAATACAAATAATATAGCTAAAATCAAAAATACTAATATTTCAACACAAGAATTTTTTGATCACATAAGATCAATTGGGATTAACGAAGAAATTATAAGTAAAAATATTGATAATGATATACTTAAAGAAATTCTAAATGATCTTTTGGCAAAAAAGTTTATTGAATTAGAGATTAAAAAACTTGGAATTACTATAAGTGATGAAGGTTTACTAATGCTCATTAAAAATAACAGAAATTTTTTAAATGAAAAAAAAAAATTTGATAGACTGAAGTATGAAAAATTTCTTTTAGAAAGTAATATTAGTGCACCAGAATTCGAGAAAAGATTGAAAAAAAGAGAATTAGAAAAGATTCTTTTTAATTATTATAGTGCGGGGTTACACATACCTGAATACTTAATAGATTTTTTTAATTACAGTAGAAATAGGGTCATCAATGTCGAATATGTTTCATTAGAAAATAAATACAAAAAAAGTAGTGACTTTAGCAATGAAGACATAACAAATTATATAAATTTAAATAAAGAAAATCTTAAAACAGACTTTATTGACGTTAAATATGCAAAATTAACTCCTGAAGTTTTAACTGGGTCTACAGAATATAATGAAAGCTATTTTAAAATAATTGACGAAATTGAAAATGATTTATTAAATGTAAATAATATAGAAGAGCTTTTAAAAAAGTATGGAAAAATTAAGATCAACGAAATAAAAAATTTTAGTCTTAAAAAAGCAGAAAAAGATTTTAAAGAAATATTTGATTATAAAGAGAGTGATCTTGTTCAAATTATAGATAAAGAAGATTATTTTTTATTATTTAAGAATGAGAATTATAGGCAAGAAACTCCCAAATTGGACGAGGAGTTTTTAAATGAAATTAAAGAAATTTTATATAATAAAAATAAATATGAATACAATCAAAATTTATTTTCAAAAATCAGTGCTAAGAAATTTAGTGATAGTGATTTTTATAATTTAGTTAAAGATAAAAATAAATTTAATAAAGCCAAAATTATGTCAATAAAAGACAATAATATTTTCGAGATTAATTCAGTAGAATTAATTTATTCAATGCCAATTAAAAGTTTTTTACTAGTCACCGATGAAAAACAGGGTATCTATCTTTTAAAGATCTTAAATATGAGTAATAATGATGAAAAAAAGGTTAATAAAGAAATCTTTGCTCAGACTAAAAATAAAATCAAGGATGAAATATATTCCTCATATGATCAGTTCCTAAATCAAAATTATAAAGTTGAGATAAATTATAATACGTTAGAGAGAACTGAAAATTATTTTAAATAATGCTTAATATAAATTTTGAAAATTTTAAAAAAAAACATAAAAGAAAAGTTAATCAAGTTTTATACCGTGAATTAATTTCTACAGGCTCAAAGGAAGTAGAAAATTTAATTAATAATTTTTTGGAGGATAGAAATAGCTTTATTTTTGAATCTGTAGAAAAAGGAATAATCAAAGGTAGGTATACAATATTTGGTAAAAATCCAGATAAGATGTGGGAATTTAATAAAAAAAATATTTATTATTTATTCAAAAATAAAAAAAAAAAAATTAAAGGCGATCCAGTTAAAATTATAAATAATATTATTAAAAACTTTAATTTCAAGACGCCAAAAAAGCTACCACCAATATGTAGTTTGATAGCGGGTTATTTTTCATATGATACAATAAGATATTTTGAAAAAATAAAAGATACTTGTATTGATGATCTTAAAATACCTGATATTAGAATTATGAGGCCGACCACTTTAGTAGTGCATGACAACTTAAAAAAAAAAATTTTTTTTATTAAAAATTGTTTCTCTGATGAAAAAATTTCAAATTATCACAAAAAATATTTAGCAATACAGGATGAGCTTAACTCAATAATAATTCAATCAAAAATTTCCATCATTCATAAAGATGAAAATATTAAAGAAAGCCCAATAAAATCAAATATTTCAAAAAAAAGATTTTTAAATAACGTTAGGAAAGCAAAAAAATACATTAAAATTGGCGACATATTTCAAGTTGTTTTAAGTCAACGTTTTGAGACAAAATTGACAAAAAAACCAATAAATATTTATAAAAAACTAAGATTAACAAATCCTTCGCCATTTATGTTTTTTTTTAATTTTAAAGATTTTCAAATTATTGGTGCAAGTCCAGAAATATTAGTAAGACTGAGAAATAATGAAGTCACCATTAGACCTATAGCAGGCACACGACCACGTGGTAAGAATATTAGAGAGGACAATTTTTATAAAAAAGATCTTTTAGCTGATAAAAAGGAAATTTCTGAGCATTTAATGTTACTAGATTTAGGTAGAAACGATATAGGAAAAGTATCCAAAATTGATACGGTTAAAGTAACAGAACAATTTAAAATAGAAAAATATTCCCATGTAATGCACATTGTTTCAAATGTAACAGGTGAATTTGATAAAAAAAAATCAAAATATGATACGTTAATGTCAGGTTTCCCTGCAGGAACTGTTTCTGGAGCACCAAAGATTAGAGCTATGGAAATTATTGATGAATTAGAAAAAAATAAAAGAAAAATTTACGCAGGTGGTATCGGTTATTTTTCTGCAAATGGTGATTTTGATACATGTATTGCCTTAAGGACTGCCTTAGCAAAAGACGGAAAATATTATGTTCAAGCTGGTGCAGGTATCGTGGCTGATAGTATTCCTGAAAAAGAATTTCAAGAAACGTTAAATAAATCAAAAGCTTTGATAAAGGCTCTAGATTAAAATGAAGGTTATATTAATAGATAATTACGATAGTTTTACTTATAATCTTTATCATTATATTTCTAAACTAAACTGTGAGGTTGAAGTTTATAGAAATGATAAAATTGACACAAAAACAATTTTAAGAAAAAAATTTAAAAAAATTGTCATATCACCCGGTCCAGGTAACCCAAATCAATCAGGTAATTGTTTAAATATAGTAAGGTCTATTTATAAAAAATTACCAATATTAGGGGTCTGTTTGGGACATCAAATCATCGGACAAGTTTTTGGTTCAAGGATTGTACAAGCAAAAAAACTTATGCATGGAAAAACAAGTCTTATAATTTCAAAAAAAACAGGAATTTTAAAGAATTTGCCAAAAAGTTTTGAGGCTACTAGATACCATAGTTTAATAATTGATAAAAAAACTTTGTCCAAAGAGCTTAAAATTACAGCAGAAACAAAAGATGGACTAATAATGGGTATCCAACATAAAAAATATAATATACATGGAGTACAATTTCACCCAGAAAGTATTAAAACTAAGATTGGTATTAAAATTTTGAAAAACTTTATTAAAATTAATGATTGATGAAACACTTCATAGAAAAAATTAGAAATAATAAAAATTTAACTTTTGAAGAAAGTAAAACAGCTTTTGAAATATTAATGGAAGGTAAAGCAGAAGATCAAGAAATATTTGATTTTTTAACACTATTATCAGATAAAGGTGAAGCTTCAGATGAAATAGCTGGTGGAGTTTATGTTCTAAGAAATAAATCTAAAAGGGTAAATGTAGAAGGTTGTGTTGATACGTGTGGCACAGGTGGAGATGGTATGAATACACTAAATATATCTACAGCATCTGCATTATTAATTGCTAGTATGGGCGTTAAAGTTGCAAAGCATGGAAATAAAGCAGTATCATCTAGATGCGGATCTGGTGATGTTTTAGAAGCATTAAATATAAAAATAAATTTAGAACCAAGTGATATAGAAAATCAAATTGATAAAAATAATTTTGGTTTTATGTTTGCGCCTAATTATCATAGTGCTATGAAATTTGTCGGACCTACTAGAAAGAAAATTGGTAAAAGAACCATATTCAATATGATTGGTCCATTAAGCAGTCCTGCTTTAGTGAAGAGACAAGTAGTTGGTGTTTTTGATAAAAAACTTTTAAAGATATTTGCAACCGCTTTAAATAATTTAGATATTAAATTTGCATGGATTGTAAATAGTGAAGATGGTTTAGATGAAATTTCACCTTATGCAAAAACTAATGTTATTCAATTAAAAAATAATAAAATTTCTGAAATTATAATCGATCCAAAAGAATTAAATGTAAATGCAGATAAGTTTGAAAACCTTATTGGCGACGATGCAAAATTTAATGCGAGTAAGATGATCAATATATTTAAAGGTGAAGACAATGATTTTTCTAAAGCTGTGTGCTTAAATGCAGCCGCTGGATTAATCATATCAGAAAAATACAACAATTTTAAATTAGCTTATAATTATGCTAGAGAATTTATAAAATCAGGAGCATCTTATAAACATTTAATGAAGATACAAAATGTCTGAAAATATTCTTGAAAAAATAATTAAAAAAAAAATTGAAAAAGTTGAAAGTCTCAAAAAAATAACTAGTTTAGAAACCTTAAAGGAATTGATAGATAAGAATAAATCTTTTATAGACTTTAAAGATAAAATTCAAAAAAATTTAAGCAATAAGCAATTTTCTATAATTGCTGAAATTAAAAAAGCGAGCCCTTCTGCGGGTATAATTATTAAAGATTATAATCCTGTTGAGATTGCTGATATTTATAATGTAAATAATGCAACATGTTTATCAGTTTTAACGGAAGAAGATTTTTTTTTAGGAAAACTTATACATATTAGTAAAATAAAAGAAAAAGTTAAATTACCAATTCTATGTAAAGATTTTTTCATCGATAAATTTCAAGTTCCCTTAGCTAAAAGTTATGGAGCTGATGCAATACTAATTATATTGGCTGGTGTTAGTGAAGGTTTAGCAGATCAATTATATGAAGAGGCAATAAAATTTGATATGACAGTTATTGTAGAGGTGCACACTGCTGTGGAAGCTAAGCAAGCACTTAAATTTAAGAATGCTGTAATAGGGATTAATAACAGAAACTTAAAAACTCTAAAAACAGACATAAATACAACTTTTGATATACATGACGTTTTGATAAATCACTCTGGACCATTAATATCTGAAAGTGGTATTAAAACAAAAGAAGAGCTATTAGAGCTATCAAACAAAACTTCAATTAAAACTTTTTTAATTGGTGAATCACTTTTAAAAAAATTAGACAATAACTCTATTTTTTCAGTATTATAGTTAAATAATACCCTATTTACTTATCTTTTTTACTATTGTTAATTGTAGAGAACTTTTATAGAACATTGTTTGTACGATATTTGTTCTTATGCTAACAAAAAAACAAAAAAACCTGTTAATGTTTATAAACAAGAAGTTGAGAAGCTCAGGTGTATCTCCATCTTACGAGGAAATGAAAGAATCTCTAAATTTAAAGTCTAAATCTGGCATTCATCGTTTAATAAGTGCCTTGGAAGAGAGAGGTTTTATAAAAAGATTAGCTCATAAAGCTAGAGCATTAGAGGTTGTTAAGCTCCCTGAAACTGCGTCTGCAAATGATATATATAATTCTTTTTCACCTAGTGTAATAAAAGGTGGTTTACATGAAGAAGGTGTCAAAAAAAATGAAATTCCAGTTCTTGGCCAAATAGCTGCGGGAACACCAGTTGAAGCAATACAAAATGAAGTATCAAGAGTTCCTTTGCCCAACAATATAGAAAAAAATGGAGAGTACTTCGGTTTAAAAGTTCAAGGAGATTCAATGATTGAAGCGGGTATTAGTGAAGGTGACACAGTGATTGTTAAAAAAACTGATACGGCTGAAAATGGAAAAATTGTTGTTGCTTTAATTGATGACCATGAAGCTATGCTTAAAAGAATAAGAAGAAAAGGCAAGACAATAGCACTTGAGAGTGCAAATAAAAATTACGAAACTAAAATCTTTGGTCCAGATAGAGTAAAAGTTCAAGGTATACTAGTATCTTTGTATAGAAACTTCTAAAAAAATAGTTTACTAATATTAAATGTCAAAAGTAGCAACTAGATTTGCTCCATCACCAACAGGGCCATTACATATAGGTGGGGTTAGAACAGCTTTATTTAATTGGCTGTATTCAAAAAATCAAAATGGTAATTTTTTTTTAAGAATTGAAGATACTGACAAAGAAAGATCTAAAGAAGAATATAGAAAACAAATCATTAACTCGCTAAAATGGATCGGTATAAACTTTGATGGGGAAGAATATGTGCAATCTAAAAAAATAGAAGATCATATTAAAGTTGCCCATGAATTATTAAAAAGAGGTAGTGCTTATAAGTGTTATTGTTCGCCTGAGGAAATTGAGGATCAAAAAAAAAGAGCCAAACAAAAAAAAATTCCATATATTTATGATAGAAAATGGAGAGATAAAAAAGAGACTGATGCTCCTAAAAATAAAAAGCCAGTAATAAGATTTAAAAGCAAAATAGATGGAACCTCAATATTAAAAGATTTGGTTCAAGGTGATGTTGAAATTGAAAATAATACAATAGAAGATTTTGTAATCATAAGAAATGATGGTACTCCAACATATAATTTATCGGCAGCGGTTGATGACCATCAAATGGATATGACACACATTATTAGGGGGGATGATCATAAGATAAATACATTTAAACAAATTCAAATTTACCAAGCAATGGAATGGGAATTACCTTCTTTTGCTCATATACCGTTAATACATACAATTGATGGGAAAAAGCTATCTAAACGAGATAAGGCTTCAACTTTAGATGATTATTCTAAGATTGGTATTATGCCTGTTGCACTCAGAAATTATCTCTTAAGATTAGGATGGTCTTATAAAGATAAAGAAATATTTACCTTAGATGAAAGTATTAAACATTTTAATCTTAAGGGTATTGGTAAATCTCCATCCAAGCTAGATATGAGTAGAATTTTATCTATGAATGAACACTACATTAAGAACATGAATGAAAATGACTTATTTGATCAATTAATTAAATACTGCAATCAATTTAAGAAAGAAATAAAATCTGACAAAATAGATAAAATAAAAAGATCATTATCATTTTTAAAAAATAAAGCTAAAACTTTGGAAGATATATTTAATAATGGACAATATATAATTGTTGATGAAGTAAGTTTTAGTCAAGAAGATTTAAAATTAGTTGACGAAAAAGCCAAAAAAGTTATTTCTGATTTTAGAGCTCAATTTGTAAATATAGACCAACCTAGTAGAGAAACTTTAGAAACAGTCATAAATGGGCTCATTAAATCTCATGATACAAATTTTAAGGGTGTAGGCCAGCCTTTGAGAATAGCTTTAACAGGTTCAAAATTTGGGCCTGGCATATATGATATAATTTTATCTCTAAGTAAAGAAGAAGTTGGAAAAAGACTAGAGGCCAAGATAATTTGAAACTACAGCAGAAACTTCAGAAGTTGATGAAGTTTTAGATCTGATTTCATCCAATGTTTTGCTTACATCTTTAATTTGTTTTTTCATAAGTTTTGGATTCTTTAATAAATAGACAACGGATTTAAAAATTTCTTTTGAATTACATTCATTTTGAATTAATTCTGGAATTATTTCTTTTTGATTAATAATATTTATAATATTAGCAAATTTTACTTTTACTAAAAATTTCACTATCAAAAAATTTATAAAATTCATTTTATATATAATAATTGATGGTATTTTAGAATTACAAATTTCTAGAGAAACAGTGCCAGATTTAGACACAGCAAATATCGATTTTGATAATATTTGAGTTTTAATATTTTCATCTGATATGATATCAGCATTAATAAAATTATATTTTTTTAACTCATTTTTTATTAAATTTTTATTTTGGTCAGTTGAATGAAAGATAAAATAATATTGATTAAATTTTTCATTCATTAATTTAATAAAATCCAATAATATAGGTAGTAATATATTTATTTCAGAGGTTCGACTTCCAGCAAATAAAGATATTATTTTTTTATCATTATTGATTAAATTAGATATATCTGTCTTAGAATTTTCTTTATTTTCGAGTAATGGGTGACCTACAAAAGTATTTTTAATATTTTCTTTATCAAAGTACTTTTTTTCAAAATTAAATAATAAAAGCATATGATCTAAATATTTTTTAAATTTTTTAACTCTACCCTCTCTCCAGACCCATACTTGAGGGGCAACATAGTGAATAGTTTTTATATGAGGGTTTATTTTTTTCACTTTTTCAGCAACTCTTAAAGTAAAATCTGGGCTATCCACACTTAGTAATATATCAGGATTGAATTCAATTATCTTTTTAACAGTTAAATTAATTTTATTTCTTATTTTCAATATATTCAAGATTACACTAGTAAAACCAATATAAGTTATTTCTTTAAGTTCATATATAGATTTGACTCCAAGTGAATTTAAATGAGAACCACCAACACTTAAATATTCTATATCAGAATGGTTTTGATTGAGTTTAGCGACTACTCTTGATGCCAATTTATCTCCTGAAGGTTCGCCAGTTAATATAAAAATTTTTTTCATTTTACTAAGATAAACATCCTATTTTTATTAGCAAAACCGATACATTTATTTTTATTTAAAAAAACATGTTTTTTATTTTTTACAACAATACCTTTTAACCCAGCTTCTTTGCTTTGTTTAATTGTTTTAAATCCAATGGTAGGGAGGTCGATTCTAAGATCTTGTTTTTTTTTGGGAAATTTTACTAATACACCATAATTTTTGAATTTTTTGCTTTTACTTTTTTCTAACATTCTTTTAGTACCACCCTTACCTTCTATTGAAATGACTTTATTATTTCTAACTACAACACCTTGGCTATAATTATATTGTTTTAAACTATTCAATGTTTTAATTGCTTTTTTAATATCTAATTTATCTTGTTTATTTGCTTTAATATTTGAGTAATTGCCCTTTTTAAGGGATAGCTCAGGATTAAATTTTAATGAATTTTCAGTTTTAATATTGTTTTGAGCTAGTATTTTTATAATTTCTTTAAGTATTGCAGCATCTCCAAGTTTTGATGCTTTAATTATTCTTGGTATGTAATAAATTCCCTTAAAGTCTAATTTTAATTTAGAAAAATTAGGTTTATTTACTTTGCCTGCAAATAAAACTTTTTTACAATTATTATTCTTAAGAATATTAATTATTTTTCCAAATTGACCTAGAGAAACTATATGAGTTTTTTTATCTTGTTTAAATTTTTTTGATTTTGATAAGTCAATAATTAAATATTTTATTTTCTTTTTCTTTATAGTTTTAAGAACTTGTTTTGGAAAATCTGTATCACCGAAAATTAATCCTATCATTTTATGAAAAAGGTGTACAAATAGATCTTTTTTTATCTTTTGTAATAAAATCAATCACATCTTTTACTAGGGTGTTTTCTTTAAATTCACCACTTAATTTATTAATATTTTCATTAATATTTTTAGATACAAAAATTTTTTTATAAGCCTCTGAAAGTTCCATTATAATTTTATTTTCGAATTTTGCTCTTCTTAAACCTATTAAATTTATACCTTGTAAAACATTCCTATTTCCAGTTGAAAGACCGTAAGGTATAACGTCGTTTAAAACTCCTGTCATACCACCTATCATCGCCATTTTACCAATTCGAGTAAATTGTTGAACTGCAGAATTGCCTCCAATAACAACATTGTCGTCTATATTAACATGGCCTCCTAATGGAACATTGTTTGCTATGATAACATTGTTACCTACTACACAATCATGAGCGACATGAGAAGAAATCATAAAAAGACAATTATCTCCAATTTTTGTTACTCCACCACCACCAACTGTTCCCGGATTTACAGTTACATACTCTCTAAATTTATTATTATTTCCAATAATTAAAGAAGTATCTTCTCCATTATATTTTAAATCTTGCGGATCATTGCCAATCGAGCTAAATGGATAAAATTTATTCCCACTTCCAATTTTTGTATATCCAGAAATATTAACATGGGAGTAAATGACAACATTTTCACCTATCTCAACATTTGGACCAATTACACTATAAGGGCCAATTCTGGCATTTAAATGAACTTTAGCATTTTTGTCTACTATTGCTGTTTTATCTATCAATTGTTTTCTCTTAAAAAATTTTTTAAATTTTTAGCTGGATAACCCATAACTTTACTATTATCGGAGATATCTTTTATCACACCACTTCCTCCACCAATTTTAACATTATCACCTATATTAAGATGACCTGAAATTCCAGCTTGACCACCTATCATAACATTATTACCTATAATTGAACTTCCTGCGATACCTACTTGTCCAGCAATAATACAATTATCACCAATTTTTACATTGTGAGCAATATGGATTTGGTTATCTAAATATGTATTTTTTCCAATTACTGTATTAGAAAGTGATCCACGATCAATTGTTGAGCCACAACCTATCTCAACATTATCCTCAATAATAATAACACCAATTTGTGGGTATCTAAAATTAAATTTTTTGTCAGGGAAAAAACCAAAACCCTTTTTTCCAATTACGCATCCATCTAAAATATGTACATTATCTTTAATTAATGAATTTCTAATAATTACATTTGAGCCAATAGAACAGTTGTCTCCAATTGATACATTTTTCTCAATAATTGAATTATGTCCAATTAAACATTTTGATCCAATTTTAACATTTTCACCAATCAAAATATTTCTTCCATATTTGACTGTGTCTTTAAATTGAGTATTTTCAATATATTCAACAGTATTATCAAAATCATCTGTAATAGAATTTGGATAAAATTTTTTTGTTATATGGGCCACATTTAATAAAATTTTATCAGAAATTACTACCTTACAAGAGTCTGGAAGATATGAACTAAGTTTTTCGTTTGTAATACAAAAAGATGCTTTTACAGATTTCGCAAAGTTACTATATTTTTTTGAATGTAAGAAAGTTATATCACCTTTTTGAGATGTATTAAGATCTTTGATATCTTTAATTAGTTCTTTTTCAAAAAATTGATTGTCTAAATTTGTTAATTTAAGTAAATCGTTAATATCATAAGGCCCTGTATTTTTAAAAAAAGGATTTTGCATTAATAAGTTTAATATCAAAGCTTATTTTAAATGCTTATCAAGATTTATTGCTAATTATTTCCTGTCAACAATTGTTGCAGACCATACAGCATCAGCCATTTTTTTCTTTTCAACAAATGCTTCGCCTTTGTATTTCCATACTTTTCCATGAGATCTAATAGCTTCTATATTAAGTTCTAGTATACAATCAGGCAAAACAGGACTTCTAAATCTTGCTTTTTCAACATTCATTAAATAAACAAGTTTATTTTCATAAGTTTCTTTATCAAGCCCATGAGCGGTTAGTGCTGCAGCAGCTTGGCCAAATGCCTCAACAATCAATACGCCGGGCATAACTGGTTGTCCAGGAAAATGTCCTTGAACAAAGAAACTATCTTTCTTAACATTTACTATTGCAGTAGCTGAAAATAATTTTTTTATATTAATTAACTTATTGATTAAAAGCATAGGTTCTCTATGTGGCAATAAGGCCTCAATATCTTTCTTGTTTAAAGTGTCCATTGATTAATTTATCTTGATATCTTTTATTTTATTGTTTGTAATAGAAAGTATTTCATCAGTAATTTCAATTTCTTTTTTTCCCATAATAATATTTTTTTTTTGTAATATTAAGCTTATAGAATTTTTTTTTGCATATTCTTGTAGTATTGGAGATAATCTTGAAATAAGTTTACTAGTAGCATCTATTCTTAATTTATTAATATTCTCTCTTGATCTTGCTTGTTCCTTTTGAAAATCTATTATTTCTGATCGTAGATTAGTTAATTCTTTTTGAAAATCTTCCTGGCTCAAAATATTTTTTTGAGAAATAAGTTTTTTTTCTTTATTTTTTAGTATTTCATCATTTTTTTTAAATTTATCCAAATTTTTATTATACAAATTTTCAAGTTGTTTTTTTATAGATTTTCCGGCAATAGAATTTTGCATAATCTTTTCAATATTTAGGTAGACGATTTTTTGCTCCTCGGCATAAGAGAGTGTAAATATTAAAAAAAAAAAATTTATAATTAATAACTTTTTAAACATTAAAAAGTTGTTCCAATATTAAATTGAAAACCTTCAAATTCATCTGTATCTTTTTTTTGGAGTGCATGAGAGAAGGTCAAATTTAATGGACCTACAGGTGTGAACCATTCAATACCTGCACCAGTTGAAACCCTTAAAAAATTAGAGTCATCGAAATTAGAAGATCTGTAATCTGTACCCCAAACATTTCCAAAATCTAAAAAATAATTAAATTCAAAATTTTGTAAATTTGGTGCAATCATTGGCAAATTAGTTGTTAAACTTAATGCTGCAGCATAATTACCACCAACGTGGTCATCACCAGCATCTACTGGTCCAACTCTTCCTGGTTTAAAACCTCTTAATCTTTTTCTTGGTAAACCTATTCTTTCAGAAACTCTAACATCATCAGATAATCCAACAGCATTTTTTAAATAAAAACCTACACTTCCTGTGGTTTCTGAAATAGTTAAATATTTGTCAAAAAAATATCCTGAAGTTACAGTGTTGCTATCCGATAATACTGGTAAAGTTTGAAAAAATTTACTTCGAAAACCATCAGATGTTTGGTACTTTTGGTTTCTTAGGTCGTAATCAAATGCATATCCAACTGTAGATGTAAAGTAACTTCCCTCCTGTTTTTTAATTGATGTACTGGCTAAAGAATTTGTCTCTAATTTTTCAGAAACAGTTTTAAATGAAGGGCTAAAAAATAAATTGTCATATTGTTCAAAAGAGGTTCCAAAACTAAAACCAATCTCTCCTGACTGATAGCCACTGTCTGCCATCTTATCAGTATCGATAGCAAAAATGCTAGTTGATAATGATTTATCAGTGTAATTAAAATTTGGATTATCAACTGTAAATTCACCTTTTATTCTTTCCTCACTTAAAGTTAAAGAGGATATTAATCCAATCCCTCTTCCCATGAAATTTTTTTCTGATACTGAGAACCCGACAGTTCCACCATCATTTCCAACACCAGCTGAGGCCAAAATCTCTCCTGTTGGCTTTTCCTCTATAGTAATTTTAATATTTTTTTGTTGAGAATTTTCAATTGAAACAACCTCATCTTTGACATCTGCAAATATTCTTAAAGCTTTTAGATTATTAATAGATTTTGCATGTAATAACTTATTAAAAGCATCACCCTCATCAACTTCAAGCTGGTTTCTAATAACTTTTTCTTCAGTCACATTATTACCAAAAATATCAATTCTATTAACAAAAAATTTATCGCTTTCTATAATTGTAAAAACTAAATCTAGCTTATTTTCATCTATTTCATCAATCTCAATAGTTGCATCTATAAAATCATAAAGTCTTGATACTGATACTTTATCAATTTCTTTTATAACTTTATTTATTTTATTTAAGGAGTATTTTCGATTTTTTAGTTTTTCAATAGTTTTCTTAATTTCCTCAAAATCAGACATTTTATAGTCAAGTGGAATATCAAGTTTAGCGTTATTAATAATATATTTATTACCAGAATTTATA
>CACLFM010000003.1 GCA_902606115.1 uncultured Pelagibacteraceae bacterium | reverse complement strand
ACCTTTAGACTCCATAAAGAACTTATCAAGAGTTATATCTCACTTTAGTGATTTTTTAACAAAAGAAAATATACTTAAAAGTAAAATACCTAAAAATGAAATTGAAGAAAAAATAAGGAAGAATTTTACTAGGTGTTGGCAATATTTTTTTGATTATCAAATCCCTTTAATTACTAGATGGAAAGCAATATTTGGAGATATTGAAGCTTGGACTATTTGGGGAAATTGTGTTTACAATCAAAACCTAGTTTTATCAAAATCTGCTAGAGAAAATCTAAATATTTTAAGAAATGATGATGCTTTCATCAAAAGACTTAATGAATTTGGAAACCAAGGATTAAATGCTATGACAATTTCAGAATTGACAGGCATTCCAAGGCCTACTGTATTAAGAAAGCTTAAAATATTAATAAATAGAAAATTATTAACAAAAGATAAAAATAACCATTATTTAATTTTTGGAGGACCAGGCACAATAAATTACACAAAAGATCAAATGAAAATAATGACTGATGTTGATGAGATTAGAAAAATTAATGGGAAAGAATTTGTAAATTTAATAACAAAAGTACTAAATATTATAGTTTTATAACGAAGCTATGATACCTGTAACAATAATTACTGAAGCTATAAGACTTAGAAATAATAGATTTTCTTTTCTTTCTCTTTTCTTTTCACCTCGAACTCTATTCAATAGTATATTGATATCAACTCTACGTTCATTATTATTAATTTTTTGAGGGTCAGTTTGGTTTTTAAGACTATTCACTTCAGTACTCATAGCTATAGTAAATACTATTCGAAATAATTAATCAATTTAATTTAAGTTCAAATTGAGTTTATAATTATAATTATTGTAAAAATCTAGTAATTTGACAGAACAAATATTTATTTACCACCGATAGTCAATTCATCAACGAACATTGTGGGTGAGTTGGTAGAATAATTAAATTCTAAATCGTTCCCTAAAACCATTTTATTAAAAATTTCATTAAGATTGCCGGCAATAGTAATTTCGCTTATAGGATAAATGAACTCCCCGTTTTCAACCATAAAACCAGATGCGCCAACAGAATAATCTCCAGTAATTATGTTTGCACCACTACCAAAAGTCTCGTTGATATATACAATTTCTTTGTTTGAATTAAGTAAATTTTTATAATCTTCATGACCATTTTCAAAAAAAAGATTAGTAGTACCGCTAGCCCTACCATTAGATTTCATATTTATTTTTTTTCCATTATATGTATCAATTAAATAGTTTTTAAGAACACCATTTTCGACAAGATTTAATTTATCTGTAGAAGTGCCTTCAATATCAAAGTATCTGGAACCTGTACCTTTTATAATATCTGGTTTATCGATAATATTAATTTTGTCATTAAATATTTGAGTATTTAATTTATCTTTTAAAAAAGTAGTTCCTTTAGCTATTGTGCCAGAAGTAATTGCACCAGCAAAAGATGATAAAAAATTTTTGGCTATTCTTTTATCAAAAACAACTTTCATTTTTTTGCTTTTAATTTTTTTCGGTTTAAGTTTATTTATTGCTAATTCAGATGCTTTTTGTCCAATTTTTTTTGGTTCAAGAAGGTCTTTAAAAAATCGTTTCGAGCTATATTCATAATCTCTTTCCATACTGCCATTAGATTTAGCAACGACCTCGCAATAGGCAGAAAAATTAGAAGATTTATAACCATCAATAAACCCATTTGAATTAGCTAAAATAAAATTTGATTTATTTTGACTAAAACCAGATCCATTAGTATTTACAATTTCTTTTTTTTTAAAAGCTTGATCTTCAGCCTCTTTGATAAAATCAATTTTTTTTGAATTTTCAATAAATGTTTCATCATATAAATCTAAATTCTTAATTCCTTTAAAATATAATTCACTATCTGGTAAAGAATTGAGTTCATCTTCAGGTGTAATTTTAGCAGTCTCGACACATTTTTTAATTAATTCATTTATATGGTCTTCTTCTAAATTGGAGGATGATATTGATGATTTTTTTTTACCAACATATGCAGTCAAAACTACATTCAGACTGTCAGATCTAGTTGATCCATCTAGTTTTTTATTTCTTACATTAACAGTTTCTGAAATAGAATTTGAAATTAAGACACTACTTTCAGATGCTCCTGATTTTTTTAAATTGGTTAGAAAATTTTCAGCAAGTCTCTTAAGGTGTTCGTCTTCTTTTAACATTTTAAAGTTGAGTACCACCTACAGTCATATTATCAATCAACATAGACGGTTGACCTACTCCAACTGGAACTCCCTGCCCTGCTTTTCCGCAAGTACCAATGCCAGGATCTAATTTCATATCATTTCCAACCATCAAAACTTGTTTAAGAGATGAAGGTCCATCACCAATTAAAGTTGCACCTTTAAGAGGTGATCCAATTTTACCGTTAATTATTTCATAGGCTTCAGTACAATTGAAAACAAATTTTCCGGATGTAATATCAACTTGTCCACCTCCAAAACTTACTGCAAAAATTCCTTTATCTACTGATTTTATCATTTCTTCTTGTGTATTATTTCCATTAAGCATTATAGTATTTCTCATTCTTGGCATGATTACGTGTTTATAACTTTCTCTTCTGCCATTACCCGTAGATTTTGTTTTCATTAGCCTTGCATTCATTCTGTCTTGCATGAAATTTTTTAATATTCCATTTTCAATTAAAACCGTTTTTTCTGTTGGGGTCCCCTCGTCATCAATATTTAAACTACCTCTTTTTTTATCTATAGTTCCATCGTCGATTATAGTGACACCGTCACTTGCAACTTTTTTTCCAACTAAATCATGAAAAACTGAAGTTTTTTTTCTATTAAAGTCTCCCTCTAATCCATGTCCTACAGCCTCGTGAATAAGAATTGCTGGCCAACCTGGACCAAGCACGACTTTCATTTCACCAGCCGGAGAGGGTTTACTTTCTAAATTCGCATATGCCATTCTGAAAGCTTCATCACATATCTTTTTCCAGTCATCATTTTTTAAATAATTATCGTAAGACTGCCTACCACCAACTCCATACATACCTGTTTCTTTTCTTCCGTTTTTTTCAACTAAAATGGAAACGTTAATTCTTACTAAGGGTCTTGAGTCTGTGAACAATTCCCCGCCTGGTCTTAATATTTCAACATTTTTATGCTCACCCAGAAAATTTGCTGTCACTTGCTTAACACATCCATCTTTAGATCTAGCGTATTGGTTAATTTCTTTGAGAAGCTCTATTTTTGTCTCTAGACTTTTGTTTTCAATAGGATCTAACTCATCATAAAACTTTTGATTAGTTTTATTTATACTGTGATTATATTTTCCATTAGAATGTTTTAAAGTTGATTTAATATTATCACATGACATCTCTAAAGATTTTTCAGAAATATCATTTGAATGTGAATATGCTACTTTGTCCTCAGCAACTCCTCTTAATCCATAACCTGTATCTCTTTTAAAGCTTGAGCTTTTAATTTTGTTATCATCTAGAAGTATAGATTCTGATTTAGTATCCTCTAAATACAATTCACCATCATCACAATCAACAAGGGTATTATTGATTAGTGATTGAGCTTTCTCATAATCAAGATTTTTATATTTTAAAAAATTAGACACAATAATAAATTTAATTGAGAAATTATTTAATATCAATGACCAATTTAGCACATATTAAAATTAAGAGCGTCTTGCTCTTATTTAAATGAATTAAACAGTAAATATATTTTTTGAATTTAAGGGTTTTTTTAGAACAGTTGCTCTATATTTTTTTTTCTCAACTTCTATTTCGAAATTGGAGTTATCAATTTGATCTGAGGTCATGCCTGAGTTTATGTATCCATAACTTACATTTTTATTAAAATTAAAAGAAAAACATCCTGATGTAGTTCTACCAACAATTTTATTGTTGTGATATATTGGCTCATCGTGCAGCAATAAAGGCTCGCCAGGTTTTGAATTTTCTAATGTTAAAATTTTTAGACTTTTTTCTACTTTTTTATCTTTAATTTTTTCCAAAATATCACGGCCAATAAAATTTATATTTTTTTTAAAACTTATTGCAAAAGATAGCCCAGCCTCAAATTGGTTTTCCTCTGGGGATATATCATGACCCCAGTGTACAAATCCAGATTCCATTCTCATTATATCCATTGCATGCATTCCACATAAACTTAAGTTATATTTTGCTCCACTTTTAACCAATGTATTGAAAAGTTCTTTTGCTAAATCCCTTTCAATATACAATTCATATCCAAGCTCACCTACATAAGATATTCTTTGTGCCCAAACTTTTAGATTGTTGATATTTATAAATTTAGCTGTAGAGAATTTAAAATTTACACTGGATAAGTCATCACTGCTAATTGAATTTATGAGTTCCCTACTTTTTGGTCCAAATAAACCAAGGCAACAATAATCTTCAGTGACATCTTTAAAATTTATATCCTCAGAAATATGTTTTAAAATATGAAATTTATCATGTTCACGATTTGCTGCTGAAGAAACTATTCGGTAGTAGTTTTTATCTATACAAATAACTGTCAGATCAGCTTCGATACCACCATCTTTATTTAACATTTGAGTATATTTAATTTTACCAGGTTCATTTGATATATTTGCAGTACATAATCTTTGAAGTTCCTGGTGTACCTTTTCCCCTTTTAATTCAAATTTTGAAAAAGGAGAAAGTTCGAACAGACCGACATTTTTTCTTGTATTGGTGCTTTCGTATTCAGCAGATGGATACCAATTTTGATAGTTATAACTGTATTTATAATCTTTATTTTTATCGTCTTTTGAAAACCACATTGGTCTTTCATATCCACCTGAAACACCAAAACATGCTCCATTTTTTTTTAATTCATCATGATAGGGTAATGTTATTACCTCTCTAGAAGTTTTGTGTTGTTTGTATGGCCAATGCATCCCATACAAATCACCTAGAGTTTCTGTAACTCTTTCTTTAATAAAATTTATATCTGAGTGGAACTTTTGAAATCTTTTAATATCATAACTAAATATATCTTCATTAATATGACCGTTCATCATCCATTCTGCTGTAACTTTTCCAACGCCACCAGCGCTTGCTATTCCAATACTGTTTAATCCACAACAAACAAAAAAGTTTTTAACTTCAGGAACTTCACCAAGCAATGAATTTGTATCTGGAGTAAAAGATTCTGGACCTGCAAAAAATTTTCTAATTCCTGCCTTTTCTAGTATAGGAAATCTTTTCATACATGAGCTTAAATATGGCTCAAAATGTTCAAGGTTTTCTGGAAATTCTCCAAAAGAAAAGTCCTCTGGAACCCTGTTAGTTTTGTCAAATGCAGGAATAGATTTTCCTTCAAAAATTCCTAACAATAATTTGCCGGCATCTTCTTTAATATAAGTTCTGCTATCAAAATCTCTAATTACAGGTAAGTCTTTTGGAACTTCTTTTATTGGTTCTGTGATTACGTAAAAATGTTCTGCTGGATATAATGGAATACTTACGCCTAGTTTTTCGCCGATTTGTCTAGACCACATACCGGTTGCTAGAACAATATATTCACACTCTATTTTTTCTCCATTAACAACAACTCCTTCTATTCTCTTATTTTTAATTAAAATGTCTTGAACTGGAGAGTCTTCAAAAATCTTAGCTCCCTCTGCTCTTGCAGCTTTTGCAAGCAATTGTGTAATACCAGATGGATCACCTGATCCATCTCCTGGCATAAGAATGCCACCTAATAAGTCATCATTTTTAATTAAAGGAACTTTATCTTTAATTTCATCTTTATTTAAAATTTGAACGTTAACATCATAAAGTTGAGCCGTTGTTGCTTGTCTTTTTAATTCCTGCCATCTACCCTCTTCTTGAGCAATGGACATTGCGCCATTTAATCTAAGACCAGCTGAATGATCTACTTTTTTTTCAAGTTCTTTATACAGGTCTAAAGAATACTTTCTAATTTTTGTAATTGTTGCAGATGGACCTAATTGGCTGACTAATCCTGCAGCATGCCAAGTAGTTCCCGATGTAAGTTTATCTCTTTCTAAAAGAATGACGTCTTTCCAACCAAATTTTGCTAAATGATAAGCGCATGAACAACCTACTACACCACCGCCAATAACAATTACTTTAGCAGAACTTGGAATTTTTTTCATTTATTCTAATTTAAAGCTTCTGATGGAGATAAAAACTTATGCCCAAAAGTATCTGCTACGGCTTTGTAAGTTACGTTGCCTTTACAGACATTTAATCCTGCTAAAAAGTTAGGATCATCTTTTAAAGCTTTTTGATAACCTTTATTAGCTAATTTTACTAAATATGGAAGTGTTACATTATTTAATGCAAGTGTTGATGTTCTTGGAACTCCACCTGGCATATTAGCTACACAATAATGAACAATGTCATCAACTATATAAGTTGGGTTTGCATGAGTAGTTGGTTTACTAGTTTCAATGCATCCTCCTTGATCAATTGCTACATCAACAATAACAGATCCTCTTTTCATTAATTTTAACATATCTTTTGTAACTAATTTTGGAGCTTCTGCACCTGGAATTAATACGCCTCCAACTAAAAGATCTGCCTCTGAAATTAATTTTTTTAAATCAATATTGTCTGATAGTTGAGGAATTATTTTATCTCCAAATTTTTTAGTAAGTTCTTTAAGTCTCTTTTCTGATTTATCCACAATATGAACTTTTGCCTGCATACCAGTAGCAATAATAGCTGCATTTTCTCCGACAACACCACCACCCAGAATTACGACAGTTCCTCCCTCAACACCTGGGGCTCCACCTAAAAGTAAACCTTCACCTCCTTGATTTTTTTCTAAGCAATGTGCTCCTTCTTGAATTGACATTCTTCCAGCTACAGCGCTCATTGGGGCTAAAAGTGGTAATCCTCCATTTTGATCAGTAACAGTTTCATAGGCTATACAAACACCTTTAGAATTAATTAATCCTTGTGTTAATTCTTTTGCTGCAGCAAGATGTAGATAAGTAAATAAAATTTGGTTTTCTCTTATCATTTTTACCTCGTTTAAGAGCGGTTCTTTTACTTTTACAATTATTTCAGAGTCGTTAAAAATATCTTCAGCTTTGTCGATTATTTTTGCCCCAGCAGAAGTATAATGTGAATTCTCAAATCCAGCTTCAAAGCCACCATTGTTCTCAACTAAAACTTCATGACCTTCACCTACCAAAGTTTTTACACTTTCGGGAGTTAAGCCAATTCTTGTTTCTTGAGGTTTTATTTCTTTGGGTACACCAATTTTCATAAAGAAAATTAATTCTTTTTACTTTTACTGTAGTTAGTAATTCCAGTTCTTAATTTTTCGATTATTTCGTCAATATGTTTTTTTTCACATATAAACATCGGTGCAATAATAAGTGCGTCTCCTGTAGCTTTAAAGTTTACTCCTGCATCATAACAATGTTTAAATGTTGCAAGTCCAGCTTTACCAGGTTTTGTATCCATCTTTATATCGATACCACCCATCATTCCGTAACCTCTGATATTTTCAACTACATCAATATCTTTTAGTGAGAATAATCCTTCTTGGAAATAAGGAGCTAATTCTTTTGCTCTGTTAAAAATATCTTCTTTTTCAAATATATCTTGAACTGCTAATGCTGCTGCTACTGAAATTGGAATTCCTGAATATGTGTATCCATGAAATAATTCTACAGCACCTTTAGGTGCCGCATCTACAACAGCATCGTAAATTTCTTCCTTACATGCAACAACACCAAATGGAACGATACCATTCGTTGTAGCTTTTGCCATCGTCATTATATCTGGAGTAACTCCAAACTCTTGAGCCCCAAAAGCAGAACCTGTTCTGCCCCATCCTGTTATAACTTCATCAAAAATTAAAAGAATATTATGTTTGTCACAAAGTTCTCTAAGTCTTTGTAAATACCCAACTGGTGGAACTAAAGTTCCAGTTGACCCTGCAATTGGTTCTACAATACATGCTGCAATATTTTCAGATCCAAAGTTTGTACAAATTCTTTCTAAATCATTTGCAATTTCCACTCCTGTTTCTGGTTGACCAGATACAAATTTATGTTCATCTAAATGAGTATGTCTCATGTGAACTACGCCTGGCATTAAAACACTTG
The DNA here is from genome assembly GCA_902606115.1 of uncultured Pelagibacteraceae bacterium. Classification (GTDB taxonomy): domain Bacteria; phylum Pseudomonadota; class Alphaproteobacteria; order Pelagibacterales; family Pelagibacteraceae; genus Pelagibacter. Next base: position 91,812 of record CACLFM010000003.1, on the reverse strand, counting down.
CGTAAGCTTTAACATTGTTAATCATGCCACCAACAGATGTCGCTCCAATATTCATACCATGGTATGCTCTTTCTCTTCCAACAAATCTAAATCTTTGACCTTCGCCTCTTGCTTTGTGATATGCTACACTAATTTTAATTGCAGTTTCAACTGCAGTAGATCCACAAATTGTATAAAAAATTCTATTTAGGTTTCCTGGAGTATGTTTTGAAATTCTAGTTGCTAATTCAAATGATCCTCCAAAACCTTGTTGAAAGGGTTGTGCATAATCTAATGTTTTTAATTGATTGGTGATTGCATCAATAATTTCCATTCGACCATGACCTAGTGGATTACAAAAAAGTCCAGAGCTTGCATCAATTTGAGTATTTCCTTCGTGGTTTTTTAAATAAACACCTTTTGCTTCAGTGATTAATCTTGGTCTCTCTTTAAAATCTTTGTTAGATGTAAAAGGCATCCAATGTTCATTTAAAGAATTTGGTATTGCAGATTTTTGACTCATTCTATTCTATAATATTTAGACTAAATTACTAAATTCTACTATATAAATATAGTCACATAATACAACTTTCAATTGAAGCATATCTGAATTGCCCAAAGTATACAATTAGTTCATTTACTTTGCCTATTTTTTCAACTTAAATACAGTTTATAAATTTAATTAAGGAGAGGAATAAATGAAAAAAATATTAAGTTTTCTTCTAGGAAGTATTTTAGCTCTTAACCTTACTATTTCAGTTGCTAATTCAGCTGCAAAAGAAGTTAGAGTTGCTTACTTTTTAGAATGGCCTAGTCCAAACCTTGAAGACATGCAAAAGAAAAACTTTGCAAAAGCTTTAGGAGTGCCAGTTAAGTGGACAAACTTCACAAATGGTGGAGCAATGACTGATGCAATGTTAGCTGGAGATATAGATATTTCTTATTCACAAGGTTTAGTACCTTTCATTAACGCAGTTAAATCAAAAGCACCTATTAAGCTTGTTGATATAGCTATGGAATATGGAATGGGTGGAACAACTTGTGTAACTTCTAACGCATCTGGAATTACAAAAGCAAATGCTACGGAACTTGAAGGAAAAAAAGTTGCTGTGCCACTAGGAACAATGGCTGAATACGTTTTTGATGAAAGTATGAAAGTTGTTGGAGCTGACAGAGGCAAAATGGATATTATACAAATGGACCCTGAAGAAGGTGCTGCTGCTTTAGTGAGTGGTGATGTTGTAATGTCATGTTTATTTGGTGGTAATTCAATTAAAGCTGCAACTGCAGTTGGTACTAGATTGCTTACAGTTCAAGAAGCAAGAGACGCTGGTATACTTGGTATAGATATAACTTCAGTAACTACAAAGTTTATGAAGGAAAACCCAGGCATGCTAAGAACTTTTATTGAAGTAACACATGAAGCAAATGATAGATATAGAAGTGGAAAAAGTGATATGAATTCTATGTCAAAAGCTTCAGAAATGAAAGTTGCTGATATGAAAGATACTTTAGATGGTTTCAAATTCTTAACGCCAGCAGAAACTAAATCATCTATGGAAAGTGGAAATCTTGATGCATTCTTGAAAGGAATGGGAACACCAAGAGGAAACGTAGATACTAGTTTCTTACCTTTATAAACAAAAGGTAAATTAAAATTTAAATAGGCGCCAATTTATAATTGGTGCCTATTTTTTTTATGAAAATTTTAATATAAAGTCATCATATGAGTGATTTAATTTCACAAAATTTAAATATGATTTTTAAATCTCCTAAAGGAGAAACTGTTCATGCTTTAAAAGATTTAAATTTTACAATTAAAAAAGGTGAACTTTTAACTGTGTTAGGACCTTCTGGTTGTGGAAAAACAACTTTATTAAATATTGCAGCTGGATTTATTAGGCCAACTTCTGGAACAATCACTTTAGGTAACAATGAAATTAACGGACCTGGAGTTGATAGAGGAATGGTTTTTCAACAAGGTGCTTTATTTGAATGGTTAACAGTTTCTGAAAACGTAAACTTTGGTCTTAGAATGAAAAAGAGAGATCCAGGAGAAACTCAAAAAAAAGTTAACGAGTGGTTAGAAATAGTAGGATTAAAAGGATTTGGAAATACTCCAACTTATCAATTATCTGGTGGTATGCAGCAAAGAGTAGCGCTTGCAAGATGTCTGATCAATGATCCAGATTTAATTTTAATGGATGAGCCTTTGGGTGCATTAGATGCTTTAACAAGAGAAAAGATGCAATCACTTGTTTTAAAAATTTGGAAAGAAACTGGTAAAACAATTATATTGATCACACACTCTGTTGAAGAAGCATTATTACTTGGGGAAAGATTGTATGTCATGGCCCCAAGACCGGGCCGTATACATAAAGAGTATAAACTTCCATTTGCAGAAATGGGATTAAATCAAGACTTAAGAGAAATTAAAAAGAATTCAGAATTTTCATCTAAGCGAGAAGAAATTTTATCCATGATCTGGAATATGGAAGAGGAAATTATGGGGAAAGAAAATTAAATGTTAACCCAATCTATAACAATATTAATTCTTGTATCCATCGTTGGATGTATTCTTTACGGAAGAAGATTAATAAAAACTGAAAAAGTAGACGCTGTTTTTGGAAATCCAGAAAGAGCTAAAGGAGGCACTCATTGGATAATTGTTGGTAGTAGTGCAATATTATTAGTTTGGCTTTATTATTCTTGGGATATTGCAAAAGGATTTTATCCAAAATCAGCTAATGAATTATGTCAGGTTGCTAAAATAAATGAGTCTTTATTAGGATTAAAATATCAGTTTCCAATAGAAGAAAGAGAATTCAAAAGTACTTCTATAATAAAAATAGAAAACAAAAATCTAGGCAAGATAACTAACGAAATCCAAAATTCACAAGGCATAAATGCTCAACAAAAATCAACACTAATAGGATTTGTTAACAAAGCCTCTCAACTAATTCCACTTCTTACAAATGAAAATTTAATGGAAATGGATACCAAGATTAAAATTAAAGAAATGACGGACGAGTTAAGACTTTTAAGTTCGAACTTTCAAAAAAAAGATTATCCATTTGAAACAACTGCAGCAAAAAATGAGAGACAAATTGCTATTTCAGAACAAGGCGATTGGGGTATTACAAAAGTACAATCTGGTACAGGCTCTATTGAAAATACAATAGAAGTACCATTGGTACCTGCTACCAATAAGGGACTAAAATTTCATTCAGCAGCAGAAGAACTTACTATTATAAATGATAAATTTTTTAAATTAAGAAATCATAATCCCCAATTTAAAAATTCAATAAAGCAATTAAAAGAGGATATAAAAACTTACAGAAAAAATTTGAGCGATGCAGATGAAGTTGCTTCAGATTATGCAAAAGATATAGTTAAAATTGCAAGAAGAATAGAATATGCAAGTATTTACCCGCCGAGTGCTCTTAATGAAATGCAAAATGCTATTGTTGAGTTCGATAATCTTCAAAAAGCAGAACAAGGTGGTTTAAGATTAGTTGATATATTTTTGTTTCCAGCTGGAACAATTGTTTCAAGTGGAACAAGCTGTTCTGAACAAGGATCTGGTAGATGGTTACCAAAACCTTCTGATACGTTGAATAAATTTATCTTAATGTCAAAACCAAGTGTTGGTTACAAAAATATCCCATTACTTTGGATAGACATGATGGATGTAAGTAAAATAATTGGATTTATTTTACCTGATTGGATCGCAGATATTCTTCCAGGAGATTATCCAGTCCATTCATCGGATGGTTTTGTGAAACAAAATTTCAAAGGACAAGTTTTAAAAGTTGTTACTGGAGACTTTAAATTATTTAAAATTCCTGTTCCGTACGGGCATATATGGGACTCGTTTTTAAGAGTATTTTTAGGTTTAGTATTTGGAATTTTAATTGGTGTTCCGTTAGGTTTGTTTATGGGATTAAACAGATTTGCAAAAGGTTTCTTTGATCCGTTAATTGAACTTTATAGACCTGTACCACCTTTAGCTTGGGCTCCACTTATTATTTCAGTTCTTGGAATAGATAATACTGGAAAAGTATTTTTATTATTTATGGTTTCTTTATCTATTATGATTATTTCTGCAAGAGCTGGTGCATCTGGAACTCAATTATCAAAAATTCATGCTGCTCATTCTCTTGGAGCATCAAAGAAACAAATATTAAGATATGTAATATTTCCAAACTCTTTACCTGAAATTTTAACAGGAATAAGAGTTGCTGTTGGAATGTGTTGGGGAACTTTAGTAGCAGCAGAGTTTTTAGCAGGAACCACGGGTATTGGATTTGTAGAAAACGTTGCAAAAAAATATTTTCAATATGAAGTTATTTGGATAACCATATTTATTATGGGTATGCTGGGACTATTATTCGACGTTACATTAAGAAAAATAATAGATAAAACGATACCATGGCGTGGAAAAGGATAATATTTTTTATTTTTTTGTTCTCAGTTTCATCTGAAGCTGCAGAATTAAATTTTAAAAAGATTGCTGATTTTAGAAGTCCTTGGGGATCTACATTTGTATCTAATAATGAAATACTTTTAACTGAAGTATCTGGTAATTTAAAATTAATTAATATCGAAAGTGGTTCTATCACTGAGGTTAAACATAACTTAAAAGTGTTAGAAGATGGTCAAGGTGGTCTGTTAGATATCTTATATAAAGACGGAGTAGTTTGGGTAAGTTATTCTGAAGATCATGGAAAATCAAAAACAACAACTTCTGTTGCAAGAGGTAACTTTAATAAAGATCAAATTGATTTTAAAAATATATTTGTTGCCTATCCTCCAATAAATTCTGGGTATCACTTTGGGTCAAGGTTGGCTATTAAAGACAATTATCTTTTCGCATCTGTTGGTGAGCGAGGCGAAGGAATGATAGCACAGGATCCAACAAAACATCCTGGCAGTATAATTAGAATTAATACTGATGGAAGTATTCCAAAAGACAATCCAAAATTTATTGACAAAAAAGATTGGCTACCTGAAATTTTTCAAATAGGTGTTCGAAACCCACAAGGTTTAACATTATCCCCTTTTGACCAAAAAATTTATGCAAGTAACCATGGTGCTAGAGGAGGCGATTGGTTTGGTGAAATTAAAAAAGGAGAAAACTATGGATGGAAAATTCTTGGTTGGGGTGGAACTAATTACAGTGGTACTAAAATAGGACCAAAGTGGTTACCTGGTTATACAAAAGCAATCAAATATTGGGTGCCTTCAATTGCAACTAGTGCAATAACAATTTATAAAGGTGAAGAATTTAAAGAGTGGAATGGTCATGCTTTGATTACATCTCTTAAGGATATGTCGCTTAGAAAACTTGATTTTTCCAATTTAGAAAATGTTAAAGAAGAAGTTATATTTAAAAGAGAAATCGGCAGAATTAGAGACATACAAGTTCATCCAGATAATGGTAAGATCTATTTTTTAAGTCAGGATGCTTTATGGCTAATGCAAAAAAATTAACAAATATTATTGTTAAAGTACTAAAGAACAGAGGTTTGAGTCCAACGCACGCCATGATTAGTGCTAAAGCTTTAATCAATGCAGAATTAGTTGGTGCACATTCTCATGGGTTATCAAGACTTAAAATGTATTGCGATAGAATTGATAAGAAAGTTATTAATCCTAAACCAAAAATTAAAATAAAAAAAGTATCTAGTTCAATCTCATATGTAGATGCTAATAATTCCATTGGATTTGTTGCGGCTGATATCGCTATTAAATCATTAATAAAAAATACAAAAAAAACTGGAATTGGAATGGTTGGTGTAAAAAATTCTGGTCACTACGGTTTATCAAGCTATTTTGTAGAACAAGCTGTTAAAAAAAATTTAATGGTATGGTGTTTTACTAATGCACCACCAGCCATTGCACCATATGGATCAAAGAAAACTTTATTTGGAACAAATCCGATTTGTTTTGGAACACCCTCAGGTAATAAGGTTCCATTTATTTTAGATACATCAGTATCAATGATTAATAGAGGTAAAATAAGAGTAGCGGCTAAATTAGGTCACAAAATTCCTTTAGGTGTAGCTTTAGATAAAAATGGAAAGCCAACTACAGATCCAATTAAAGCACTTAAAGGTGTGCAATTACCTATTGCAGGATTTAGGGGTTCAGGTTTAGCTTGGATGGTAGATATACTAAGTGGAGTTATGACCGGTGCAAATCATGGAGGCAAAGTAAGAGACCCATTTGATGATTTTAAAGGACCTCAAAATGTTGGACATTTATTTATGGCTGTAAAACCAAATATTTTTATTGGAAGTAATTATATTAAAAGAATTAAAGAGAACATTAGAATTATAAAGAAATTACCAAAAGTTAAAGGTGTTAAAGAAATAAATTTTCCTGGTGAAGGTACAAAAAAAAGATATAAAAAAAATATGAATAAGAATATTCCATTACCAAAAAGTATTATGGAAGATTTAGAAAAACTAAATGCTGTCTAATAAACAAATAATTTGTCCTGTTAATTTACTGAATGCTTCTTTAAAAAATAAAGGGGCAAGCGCAGCAATAGTAAATGCTGGAAAACCACTTCCAATGCAATCAGTTATGGATGCTGTTAAAGAAAATTTGATTAAGCCTATTTTTATTGGGGATAAACCAGAGATAGAGAAATGTGCAAATGAAATAAATTTTGATATTTCAAAATTTGAGATAATTCATGAACCAATAGAAAATAATACAGCAGCAGTTGCAGCAAAACTTGCAATGCAGGGCAAAGTTAAGATTATAGTTAAAGGTCACATTCATACAGATATCTTGATGAAAGAAGTTTTGAAAAGAGAATACAAACTCCTTGGTAAAACTAGATTAAGTCATGTTTGGCATATGACATTAGAAAAGGATGATAAGTCATTAATTATAACCGATGGTGCTTTAAATGTTTTACCAAATGTTAAAACAAAAATGCACATATTAAAAAACGTTATAGATTTTTCAAAAAGAATTGGAAACAACAGGCCAAAAGTTGCTGTATTATCTGCAACAGAGGAAGTTTTAGATAGTATTCAAAGTTCAATGGAAGCAAAAGAAATTACCGAGCTTGCAAAAAAAGAAAATTTAGATGCAGATGTATTTGGCCCATTAGCATTTGATAACTGTATTTCAAAAAAATCTGCAGAAATTAAAGGAATTAAAAATATAGTTGCAGGAGATGCTGATGTACTTTTGGTACCTAGTGTTGAGACAGGAAATGCTTTAGTAAAAATAATGATATATTTTATGGGAGCATGTGCTGCAGGTGTTGTTGTAGGGGGAAAAGTGCCAGTTGTTATTACAAGTAGGTCTGATGAGGCAACGGCAAGATTAGCTTCTATAGCTGCTGCAGTTGTTGCATTAGATTAATAAAACAATATAAAATTAAAAAATGGCGATTAAATATTTAAAAAAAGCATCTAAAACAGCATCGACAGATGACACTAAAACAAAAGATATAGTTCAAAATCTCTTAAAAGAACTCGAAAAATCAAAAGAAGAAGGTTGTAAGGAATTAACTAAAAAATTTGATAAATATGATGGAGAAATAATTATTTCAAAAGAAAAAATAGAGGAAATAAATAAAAATTTAGATCAAAAAACTAAAGACGATATTAAATTTTCATACGATAGAGTTCGTAAATTTGCAGAAGCGCAACTTGCAAACTACGGAAAAGACTTTGAAGTCGAATTATCAAATGGATTATATGCTGGTCAAAAGTTAGTACCTGTTAATACTGCAGGCTGTTACATACCAGGTGGAAGATACGCCCACATAGCATCAGCTGTAATGAGCGTTACAACTGCAAAAGTTGCTGGTGTTAACAATGTTATTGCATGCAGTCCACCTAAAGAGGGAATTGGCGCTCACCCTTCTATAATTTATACAGCAAATTTATGTGGTGCTGATGTAATTTTAAATCTTGGCGGTGTTCCAGCTATTGCTGCAATGACATATGGAATGTTTGGAAATGCTCCAGCTGATATTTTAGTTGGCCCTGGAAATCAATTTGTTGCCGAAGCTAAAAGAATTTTATTTGGAAAAGTTGGAATTGATTTATTTGCTGGTCCAACAGAAATTGGAATTATTGCAGATGAAACTGCAGATCCAGAGATTGTAGCTGTCGATTTAGTTGGTCAAGCAGAGCATGGGTATAATTCTCCATGTTGGTTATACACAACAAGCCAAAAACTTGCAGATGAAGTGATGAAACGAGTTCCAGAATTAATAGAGAAACTTCCAGAAGTTCCAAGGTTAAGTGCAGAGGCTGCTTGGAGAGATTACGGTGAAGTTATTTTATGTGATACGGATGAAGAAATGGTTAAAGTGAGTGATGACTATGCACCTGAACATTTAGAGATACAAACCAAAAATCTTGAATGGTTTCATAAGAGATTAAAAAACTACGGTTCGTTATTTATTGGAGAAGAAACAACTGTCGCTTATGGTGACAAGTGTTCTGGTACCAATCATATATTACCAACTAAGGGTGCTGGTAAATATACTGGAGGATTATTCGTTGGTAAATTTATTAAAACTTTAAGTTTTCAAAGAATGACAAAAGAATCTACAAAAGAAGTTGGTTCAGCTGCTGCTAGGATTTCAAGATATGAAGGCATGGAAGCTCATGCAAGAACTGGTGATGTTAGATTACGTAAGTATGGATATTCAAACGAGTAGAAATTTATTCTCTTTTTAAACTTTCAGATTTTAATTCCTCGTCTTTCTTAGGGTATTTTTTTTCATTAATGATATTTGCAAAACTGTGGTTTACATCACGGTGTCCAGCTTCATCATCACGTATAACTCTCACTACATCTTTTAGTGTAGCATGCAAAGGTAGGTTCCAATAATTTATTGCAACATCTGGAGCTGGCTCATCTTTTATTTTGCCAGTTTCTAATTCGTGTAAATATTCTGTGTAACTTCTAACTGCTTCTTCCTCGAAATAACCAACAATTCTATGAGCAGTTCTTTGAGATACTAAATAAATGATAGCGTATGTAACAATAAAAATAAATTGAGCCATCAAAATAATAACTCTTTCAATCCACGTTGGTTTTGCAACATGAATAAAAGTCATTAAATGCATTCTTTCATTTTCTGCTTCATCTAAAAGAATTTTAATCCAGCCTTTATCATCCTCCATTTTTCTTAAAGATTTTAAGTGAATTAGCATTCCAGCTACCATTCCAGGTACCGCAGCAACTGTTTCTAGAACAACAGCTCTATGGCCATATCTTTTCTTAAAAAAAGTATCGGCTAAAAGTCTTAAAAACTTCGTAAAGCCTAAAGCAACTTTATCGCTAAAGTTATTTGGCTCATAATGCTTTTCTAAATTGTTCATACTTCTTATTTAGTTATTTTAATTTAAAATCCAATGGGTCTAAATTGACGTTTAAAAGTGTTCTATATCAATAGAAATTAAGAATGGTGTTTAGAATATATAAAGACAAAACAGACATAAAAAGAATAACTAATATGTTTATATAAAACCAGGTTTTTTTATTATTTAAATATTTAGAAGAATATTTTGCTAAATAACCGATGGTAAAAAAAAATAAAAAAGAAGATATCGTAGCACCTAAACCAAAATATATTTTATTAACTAAAGCAAAATTTTTAGAGAAATTTCCTAAAAAAAATACTGTATCTGAATAAACATGTGGGTTTAGATAAGTAAATCCTAAAGTTTTTAAAACAATACTTTTAAAAGTATCGTCAATTTTATAAGTAGAGAAATCAATATTGGAAAAACTTAATCTTATTTTAGAGTAAATGAAATATATTAAAAATATCAATAGTAAAATATTTAATATAAGTTCAATTGTTTGATTGAAATAACTTTGAAAATATTCAAATAAAATAATACCTAAAAATATTAATAAATAATCAGAAATTGAACAAATTAAACAAACTAAAAAAGTATATTGTCTCTTTAAGCCTTGCTCTATTACAAAAATATTTTGAGCACCAAGTGCTAAAATCAAACTTAAACCAGTAAAAAAACCAATTAATAAGTATTCCATTTTAAATTTTTTGATTAATAACTAAGGATAATTTTCTTGGGAAATCTCCTTCATCAAAGTGATCAATGCTTAAATTTTTAAATCCTTTTAATAACTTTTTAATTTTTTCATCTGAAAAATAATGAACAATATATCCATTCATTTCGTATAAGTCTTCTCCTCTATGTATACCTTTTTTATAATCTGCATCCGTATGGTTTCTAACTGTATAAATATTTATAGAGTCTTTATTTATAACTCTACATATCTCGTTGTTTAAATTTTCTAGTTCAGAGTTTGTGAAAGCCATACAATAAAGCATGTGTGAGTAACAACACTCAAAACTATCATCTTTAAAATTTAATTTTTGTCTTAAGTCGTGTGTTTGAGCATCAATAAAATCACTTAACCCTAAACTGTCTGATTTCTTTTTTATTATTTCAACAGCCGTTGGACTGTAATCTAACGCAGTTACTTTAATAGAATTTTTAGCAAAAAAGATTGTGTCTCGTCCTAATCCTGCTCCGAGTTCAATGATCTGTTTAACATTATTTTTCTTAAAATTTTCTAAAGCTATCTTTGCAGAATGACTTGGTTCAGAACCAAACATCTCAGGCTTACTTGAGAAACTATTTTCCCAATGCTGAGATTGTTCGATTAAAATCTTATTATCCAATCTATTTTGATGGATCTGGTACTTTTCTTAAATAAGGTTTAACTGCATTCCAACCATCAGGAAATAATTTCTTAGCTTCATCATCCTTAACTGCAGGAACAATAATAACTTCTTCTCCTTTTTTCCAATCAGCAGGTGTTGCTACTTTATGTTTTGCAGTAAGCTGCATAGAGTCTATTGATCTTAATAACTCCATAAAGTTTCTTCCTGTTGCCATTGGATAAGTTAAAAACAAACCAACTCTTTTATCTGGTCTAATTATAAAAACTGTCCTAACTGTTTGGTTATCAACCGCAGTTCTTCCCATTGAAGTAGTGCCTGCATCACCTTCTAACATGTTGTAAAGTTTTGCAATTTTTAGATCCTCGTCTGCGATAATTGGATAATCAGGCTTCATACCCGTAACATCTTTAATGTCATCCAACCATTTAACATGATCTGAAACTGGGTCCACACTTAAACCTATTACTTTGACATTTCTCTTATCAAATTCTGGTTTCATTCTTGCTAAAGATCCTAGTTCAGTTGTGCAAACTGGTGTAAAATCTTTTGGGTGCGAAAATAGAACACCCCAACTATCTCCTAACCATTCATGAAATGATATATCACCTATGGTTGTTTTAGCTGTAAAGTCTGGTGCTAAACTGTTTATTTTTAAAGTCATTTACCTCTCCTTTTTATAAACAAATTATATGCAAGATTGATTTGCTATGCAATTTTTTATAAAGTGATCATTAATATGATATTTGAACAATTATTTGATGAAAAATCTTCAACCTACACGTACATACTCTCAAGTGGCAAAGGTAGAGAGGCTTTAATTATTGATCCAGTTTTAGAACATACTGATGAATATTTAAAACTATTAAATAAATTAGAATTAAAATTAGTAAAAGTAATTGATACTCACATTCATGCAGATCACATAACTGGTCTAAACGAATTAAGCAAAAGAACTAGTTGTACAAAAATAATGGGAGATAATTCAAAATCAGAAGTTGTTGATTTAAGAGTTAAAGAGGATGAAAACGTCAAAATTGATAATATTAATTTAAAGGTAATGTATACGCCTGGACATACTGATTGTTCGTATAGTTTTTTAATGAATGATAGAGTTTTCACAGGTGATACTCTTTTAATTAATGGTACTGGAAGGACTGATTTTCAAAATGGAAATGCAAAACAACAGTACGACTCTATATTTAATAAATTGTTAAAATTACCAGAAAATACAATTGTATTTCCTGCGCATGATTATAATGGTAAAAAACATTCTACAATTGGATCGGAAAGAAAAAATAATCCAAGATTACAAGTTAATTCTGTTGACCAATATGTAGAAATAATGAATAACCTTAATCTTGCTAACCCAAAAATGATGGATGTAGCTGTTCCAGCTAATCTTAAGGGTTTAACTTTAAATCAAGTTAAAGCATAAAAAACTGTAATTAACATGAATGAATTTTTAAATTCTATTATCAAAAGAGATCCAGCTGCCAAATCAAAGCTAAGTGTAATATTAACTTATCCTGGAGCAAAAGCTGTTTTCTTTCATCGAATTGCAAACTTTTTTGCGATTGCAAAATTTAATTTGATTGCAAGAATTATTTCTCAGTTTTCTAGATTTTTAACTGGAATAGAAATTCATCCTAATGCAAAGATTGGTAAAAACTTATTTATAGATCACGGTATGGGAGTGGTTATCGGAGAAACTTCAGATATAGGTGATAACGTAACCATTTATCATATGGTGACTTTAGGAGGAATTTCTCCAAGTATAAATTCGGATGATCAAAGAAATACAAAAAGACATCCAACATTAATGGAGAATGTAGTGGTTGGGTCTGGTGCACAAATATTAGGACCTGTTGTTGTAGGAAAAAATGCAAAAATTGGTGCTAATGCTGTAGTAACAAAAAATGTTGATGAAAATTCAGTAATGGTTGGAATACCTGCAAAGAATGTTGGTGAAGTTACAACTGAAGATCAAAACTTTAAACCATACGGTATTACTCAAGATAGTGATAAAAATTAAATGAATAAACCACAAAACAATTTTATAGAAGGAATTGGAAATACTCCTCTAGTAAAACTAAGAGCTGCATCTGAAATAACTGGATGTAATATTTATGGAAAAGCAGAATATTTAAATCCTGGTGGGTCTGTTAAAGATAGAGCTGCACTTGCATTAATTAGAGATGCAGAAGAAAAAAAACTAATTTCAAAAGGTGGAACAATTGTTGAAGGAACAGCTGGCAATACAGGAATTGGCTTATGTTTAATTGGAAATTCTGTAGGATATAAAACAATCATTGTTATGAACGAAGATCAAACTCAAGAGAAAAAAGATATGCTCAGAAATATGGGTGCTGACTTAAGGTTAGTGCCACCTAAACCATATAAAGATGATGGTAATTTTGTAAAAGTAGCAGCAAAATTAGCGGATGACTTAAAAAGTTCTAATAATCATGGTGTAGTTTGGGCTAATCAATTTGATAATACTTCAAATTCAAAAGGTCATTATGAAACAACTGGACCAGAGATCTGGATACAAACAAACGGTAAGGTGGATGGATTTGTTTGTTCCTCTGGAACCGGAGGTACAATTGGGGGAGTAAGTAGTTTTCTAAAAGAAAAAAATAAAGATATAAAAATATTTTTAGCTGATCCTGATGGTTCTTCCCTTTTTGATCATATTGAAAATGGTGAATTAAAATCTTCAGGAAGTTCAATTACTGAAGGAATAGGATCAAGTAGAGTGACTGCTAATTTTGCAAAAGCTAAAATTGATGGTGCTTTTAAAGTAACTGATAAAGAAGCTCTACCAGTTCTATATGACTTAATTCAAAATGAAGGTTTGAGTTTAGGAACTAGTTGTGCAATCAACGTTACTGGAGCTATTAAATTAGGTAAAAAATTAGGACCAGGAAAAACAATTGTCACAATACTTTGTGATCGATCTGATAAATACAACTCTAAGCTGTTTAATAAAAAGTTTTTACAGGAAAAAGGTCTTCCTGTTCCTAGTTGGATCTAAAAAACGCATTCCTCATTTGTAATAAAACCTTTACCTTAATAAATTATATTAACTAAAATTAAATAAACGAAAGGATAATTATGAAAAACTATTTAGCAACACACATGTTTAAATCTGAAGAGATGAAGAAAAAATTTATGGATTTTGTTACTTCAACTTCACATGAGGATCTTAAAAAAGGTGTAACAGGTGCAAAAGCAAGATGCTTAGTTACTATGGTCGGAGCAGGAGATTCTATGAAAGTATTTTGTAGATGGGAAGCTGAAAGCAAAGAAGCAATTATAGAACAACTTGGCGATATGAACAGTATGTTTGAGACTGATCCAGAAGAGTGTGGAAACATTATGGATTTTAGAAATTAATAATAAATAACTAAGATGCCTGGTTACGTAATCGCTCAAATTAATATGACTAACAAAGAAGGTTTTAAAGTTTACGCTGAGCAAGTTCCTGAAACTATAAAACAATTCGGTGGTAAGTATGTTGTAAGAGCTGGTGAATATACATCTATGGAAGGTAAATGGGATTATACTAGAAATGTAATTATTGAATTTCCCACTTACGAAAAAGCATTAGAGTGGTATAACTCAGATTTATACAAACCAGTCAAAGAACTTCGCCAAAAAAATTCTGAAGGTAATTTAATTATAATTAAAGGAGTGTAATTAAACTAATAAACAAAAGGAGAAACAAATGAATGCAAAAGAAAGAGTGAAATTAGGTTATGATCTTTTTAATAAACATGACATGGAGACTTTTTTTAAAGAGTTAGTAGATGAAAATACTACTTGGACTTTCCCTGGAAAAGAAGGTATCCATCCTTTGTCTGGAGTGCACAAAGGACCACAAGCAATGATGGGAGCATTTTCTAAAATTCCAGAAAAATGGTCCAACTTTAAAGTTGAACCTATAGATATGATAAGTGAAGGAAATAAAGTTTTTGTAAGAGTAAAAGGGTCAGCGGATGGTATGGAAACTATGTTTGGTCATTTCTTTGAAGTAAGTGATAGTGGAAAAATGATTACTATGATGACTTTTGATGATACTCTAAGTATGTTTAATGCTATGAAAAAATAAATAGCTTTAAATTTAAATATGTTAAAATAATTCATCAAGAAACTTGATCAACAAAATTACCTAAGTAGATGTTACCAAAAAAATACTCTCAATTACTTTTTACATTAATTGTAGGATTTTTTACAAGTCTTATTATGACTTTGTTAATTACTTATATTAACACCGGTCTAGATGAATTATATATTAAACGGTTTTTGAGAGCTTGGTCAGTAAGCTTACCAATTGCAATTATAACTGTATTAAGTCTTGCCCCGGTAGTTAAAAAATTTGTAGATAAAATTACTTCTTAGAACTTTCTTTATAATTAGACATCCATTTACTAAAAACTTTTATCGCATCGTTCATATCTTTTGTTTTATGGGGGTGTTTTTTTGCACGTCCTAACATAGTTGCAATTACATTTACTTGATATTTGATAGGTCTGTTTTTAATCGTATCAACAGTATATAAAGCTTTTTCTTTATTTTTAAAACCTAATCCATGTGTGGTAGTTTTAGGATTATAGTCTGAAAATAGAGATAAATTTATTGGTTTTACTTCACTACTAACTTTTAAAGTATCAATATATTTAAATAAACTATTGGTATTAACTTTATTCAACACTTTTTTTATTTTGCCATCAAAATCAATTAAATTTATTTTAAAACCTTTCTTATCTATTTTTGTAATTAATTTTATATGTCTTTTGTGAAATTTCTTTATATGTTTTTGATAAATATCTTTAATATTTAAATAATCTTTTAATTTATAGTTTGGGGATTTAATTAATAGAATTCTACTTTTATTTTTATACTTAGTTAAATCCATTATTAATTTAACTTACTAATCAATGATGGATAGTTATTTGTGGGTTTGTTAACTTCTTTAGATATCTCATAAAAATTTAGAGGGACTTTCTTAATCTGACTAAGATATTTTTTTCCATCTTTTTTAAGATCTAAGTAATTATTAATTTCGTTATTATCTAAAATTACTGGTTGTCTATGATGAATATTCATAACATTTTCACTAGCCTCTTCTGTAATTAAACAAAATTCATTGTTTTCAAAAATCCCTGCAACATATAAAGGTTTTTTGTCTTCTCTCATGAAATAAAATGGTGTTTTATTTTCTTTAGATCGTTTCCACTCATAAAAGCCATCCATTACAGCAACACATCTTGTTGTTTTTATAAGTTTTTTAAAAGAAACTTTCTCATCAATTGTTTCTATTCTGGCATTTATCAAAGGCCTAAAATCTTTTTGTTTTGCCCATGATGGCACCATTCCCCACTTTACTAACTCTAAAGTCTTGCCATTTGAATATGATTTTATAATTGGTAATACTTGACTTGGGTGTGCATTAAAGTTTTCATCATCTTTAACTGTTGTCGATGATTTTACAATTTTAACAGTTTTTTCAACTGGTTTGGTAATTACGTACCTGCCACACATAAATTAATTATACTTTAAATTGAAAAATTAAAAACCCATTTTAGACCAATTTATTTTATCTTGGTCTTTGCTTTCAAACTTTTTAATTTCATCTTTTGAAGGTTTTTTAAAAATATATATTAAGATTATTCCTAAAAATATCGCAGACAATGATAAGTAGCAAATATTCATGCCTTTATTAACTCTGCGACTTTCATGGGTGACTCTAAAAAAGAAAAATGACCAGTATCTTTCATAACTTCAAAAGAATTTAAGCCTAATAATTTCATTGTTTCTTCTCTTTCTAAATTATTAGACCAATCATGTTCTCCATAAATAAGATGAACATCTGTTTTTAGATTGTTATAAATTTCTTTTTTTTTGGGGGATAAGATAAAATTAAAAAATATATTTCTTTCGTGATAAGTAAAATGTTTTTTTTTAATTGACCTCGATAATGAGGATATATAGCTTTTTAGAATTGATTTTTTTTTAAAAACTCCTCCTCTAAAAATGACCCATAAAATAGGGAAACACTCAAGTTTACTAAAAAAATAACCTATTCCAAAAGGAAGACGCATATGTAAAAACAAAAATTTTGAAATAAGGTTACCTCTACTCACACCTTCACCAAATTTTGTGTCATAATCATATGGGTTAAAACAATAAATCTTTTCTACTTTGGAAGGAATTTTAATTGCTACTGTTGATGCTAATACAGCGCCAATCGACTCTCCTGCTATAGTGATGTCTTCCAATTGTTTTTGATCGATAAATTCTATTATTGAGTTGGTTATAAATTCAATATTGTAATTAGTTTTTTTATTAATTGGCGAGTCTCCGTGACCTGGCAGCTCAATACAGAAAACTTTAAATTTTTTAGTCAATAAAGGAAGTACTTTTTCATAATACTCAATCCTATTTCTAATTGTATGTAAAAGTAATAAGTTTGGGCCCTCTCCTTTCTCAATATATCTTATATACGTTCCGTCTAACAGATTAAATTGATTCATTTTTATCTTTTAAACTCAAACCAATATTTTTCAATATTTGTAGGTATGTAGAATTGTCCTACTTCGATAGATTCTAATTTGTTTTACCCAATAAGTTTACGAGAATTACACCTATGACAATCATAACAATCCCAATAAAACCATATATGTTTGGGGTTTGGTTATACTTAAATATTCCAAAAATAGTTACTGCTGTTATGGTTAAACCTCCATATGTCGCATAGGTAAACCCAACTGGTATTATCATCATAGCTTTCGCTAAAAAAAATATGCAAAGAAGTATTGTAGCCATGCACATAATGGTTGGACCTATGTTGGTAAAACCGTTAGTGGTTTTTAAAAATCCATTGGATGTTATACCAAGTACAACAGCTAATAATAAATATATATATCCAATTAAATTACTCATATCATTTATAAATTTTGTCTACCTCAACCTGATAAGCTTCAACAAGCTTATTGTTTTGATTAGCTATACCCACTACATCAATCATTTCTTTAATCATCTGATCTGTTGCACCCTTCTTTTTTGCAGCAAATGTATGTGATCTAGTGCAATACCCACAACTATTTGTAATTGATACTGCCACATAAATTAATTCTTTAGTAACAGAGTCTAAAGCTCCGTCCTTCATTATGACTTTAAGATTATTCCAAGTCCTTTCAAGTAGTGCAGGATTATGTGCTATAGATTTCCAAAAATTTGGTATCTTTGATATTTTTCTAGCCTTTTTAATTTCATTAAAAATTTTTTTAACTTTGCCCTTGGCTTTATTTTCATTAATTGGTTTAAAAATTTCCATATTCCTCCTATTTAATCGCTATTCTAATTTAGTTATTTACATAAATAAATATTTAAATTAATAGATAAATGTTTGATGAACACTAAAAAGATAGTAATCACAGGTGGAGCAGGATTTGTTGGAACAAATCTAATCAAATATTTTTTAAAAAAAACTAAATTTAAAATAATCTCAATAGATAACTACAGTTCAAGTACGAGAAAGAATCATATCAAAAGTTCTAGAGTAAAGTATATAAAAGCACATACAAAAAATATTAATTCAGTATTAAATCCAAAAAGAATTCATTCTATTTTTCATTTTGGAGAATTTGCAAGAATTTATCAAAGTTTTTTACAGATGGATAAATGCATAGAATCAAACTCAATCGGAACTAATGCTGTAATTAATTTTTGCCTTAAAAATAAAATTAAATTAATTTATAGTGCTACGTCTGCTTCTTTAGGTAACAAAGGTAAAGATAAAAACCTGTCACCTTATGCATTTACCAAATCAAAAAATTTAGAACTCCTAGAAAATATGAAAAAATGGTTTAATTTTAAATATGAAATAATTTATTTTTATAATGTTTATGGACCTAGCCAAATTAGTAAAGGAAATATGGCAACAGTCATTGGAATATTTGAAGAATTTTATAAAAAAAATAAACCCTTGCCTGTAGTTAGACCTGGAACTCAATCAAGAAGATTTACGCATATTGATGATACCGTCAATGTTTGTTATCTCGCCTGGAAGAAAAATCTTTGTAGACATTATAGCATTTCACATAAGGAAAGTTTTTCGATAACTAAAGTTGCAAAAATGTTTAAGAGTAAAATAAAATATTTACCAAATAGACCTGGAGAAAGATATGCGTCAGCTCTTACTAATATGAATCTTTCTAACAAAGTTTATAAATATTTTGGTAAATTAAAATTAAAAGATTATATAAATATTTTTATTAATAAGAATTAATTCAAAGGCTTTAGCATCTTAAGCATACTTTTATGAATTATTTTAGTTGAAGAAATTAAAACATTTCCGCTTTTAAAATTCTCTTTATTTTCCCAGTTAGTAACTATTCCTCCTGAGGCTTTTATTATTGGAATAAGTGGGTAAATATCCCAAATTTTATTTCCACTTTGAAAAACTGTATCAATTTTCCCTTCACAAAAATGTGAATAACTTAATGCATCCATGCAAGGAAATTGTATTCGTGGTAACAGTTTTTTTACTTTTTTCAGTTTATCTAAACTATATTGACCATGAAAATCTCCAGAAATCTTTGCAACTTTAAATATTTTTAAATTTGATGACTTTAATTTAATTTTTTTCTTTCCACTAAAAAGAAAGGCTGTTTTTTCATCTTGATTGATATAAAATTTATTTAGGATTGGAAAATTTGCAAGACCCATAATCGGTTTTTTTTTATAGCACAACGCAATTAGGTTACTCCATGACGGGTATCCAATAACAAAAGATCTTGTTCCATCTATTGGATCTATAACCCAAGTATATTCGCTTTTTTTATTTTTTATTCCAAACTCTTCACCAATAATTGAGTGACTTGGAAATTTTCTGCTAATTTTTGACCTTATAAATTTCTCAAATTTTTTATCAGCGATCGTTACTGGATCGTAACTAGATTCGGTCCCTTTATTTTTAGCTTTAAATTTTTTGTTTAATTTTAGCTTATAAAATCTGTTTAAATCTCTAGCTAAAGAAATTAGAAAATTATAAAAATCTTTATTTTTCATTTATTTTTGAGCCTGTTGGAAAGCTTAATACTATTTAATTTTGCTTGATAAAAGTAAATTTTTAGAGAAATGTATTAATATTGTAATGAAAATCGAATTAGAGCAAAATAACAAAGTATTTGTTTTTGAAGGTCCGAATAAATTGGAACTGCACCCTATCTGGCTAAGAGAGAGGGTAAGTGAAAAAGAACATTTAGATAAAAATACTGAGCAACGTCTTTTTGATCCATCACTGTTAAAAGATATAAAAATTAACAAGGTAAATATTACAGACAAGTTATTGGATATAGAATTTAGTGATGGTGTAAAATCAAAAATTGATATTAATAAAATAGAAGAAGAATTTAAATCAGATATTTTTTTGAGAAGCCTAATAAGACCATCATTATGGAACTCTAGTCTAAATAATATAAAAAATTTCAAATTTGAAAATAACTTTTTTGAAAGCAACGAGATGCTTGAACTTTTAAAATCATTTTATAAAAATGGATTTGTAGTAATTTCTAATGTTCCAACAAAAGATAATTTTATAGTTAATTTTGCAAATTCAATAGGAAGTATTAGAAGGACAAACTTTGGTGAGTACTTTAATGTTAAGTCTAAACCTAATCCAAATGACTTAGCGTATACATCTTTGCCATTATCCCCACATACAGACAATCCATATAGAAAACCTGTCCCTAATATCCAGTTATTACATTGTATTGAAAATGAAGTAAGTGGAGGCCTATCAACTTTAGTTGATGGTTTTTCGGTAGCTGAAAATTTAAAAAATACTCATCCTGAATTTTTTAAGATTCTAACTGAAGTTAAAGTAAAGTTTAGATTTGTTGATAAAGAAGTTGTTTTGGAAAATGAGGGTAAATTAATTGAATTGGATGAAAATAAAGAAGTTAATCAAGTCAGATTTAGTACAAGATTAGATTTTGTACCTGCTTTAGATAAAGAAAAGTTAGATTTATACTATCAAGCAAGAAATAAAATTTCTGAAATGTATAATTCAGATAATTTTTTAGTAAAATTTAAATTAGAACCTGGTGATTTATTGATGATGGACAATTATAGACTTTTGCATGGTAGAACTGAATTTAATTCAAACGAAGGAAATAGATTTTTGCAAGGCTGTTATATTGATTATGATTCCTCAGAAGGCAAACTAAGGCACTTACTTAGAAAATTTATTTAATCGATGGCACAGAAGGATATAGGAAATAAAGTTCCACTACATACCCTAAAAAAAACAGAGGATGTGATGAAATTCTATGATGATTGGGGTAAGGAAAATAAATACGATAAAGATATGTCTGATTGGAACTATACAGGTCCAAAGGAAACTTCAGAAATATTAAATAAATATTCAAATAATAAAGAAATTAAAATCTATGATGCAGGTTGTGGTACGGGATTAGTTGGAGTTGAATTAAAGAAGTATGGTTTTAAAAACTTTTATGGCGCTGATCTCTCTCAAAATCTTTTAGATTTAGTTCCAAAAAATCTTTATCAATTAGTAGAAAAAGCAGATCTTAATAAAAAAATTAATCATGAAGATAATAAATTTGATGCAGTAATGTGTGTAGGCACATTCACATATGCACATGTTAAACCACATGCTCTAGATGAATTTGTAAGAATTACTAAAAATAAAGGTTTGATATGCTTCACAATTAATGAAGGCATCCATGAAGAATACGGTTTTGATAAAAAATTAAAAGAATTGTGCGATACTAACACCTGCGAAAAATTAGAGTTTTTCAAATCTCAATATCTTGCAAGTAAAGAGGTGAATGCCTGGCTGGGTCTTTATAAAGTAACGAAATAATCTTATAATTTTCTAAAAGCCATACTCTTACTTAGGTAAGCGTTTTTATTGTAATACATCTCAAGTCCATAGTTTTTAGCTACTTCTTTTAAATTCTCTCTGATGTATTTAGGATAAAACGGTTCATGAGTAGAATAAGGAAAAAATTCTAATAACGGGTTTAACTTAGGGTTATCATCAATTTGTAATGAGTCTGTTAAAACAAATATACCATCTTTCTTTAAAACTCTTGAAACTTCAGAAAATACTCTCTTTCTTATTTCAGTTGGTATCTCATGAAACATGTAAGTAGAGGTAATTATATCATAAGAATTGCCTTCAAAAGGTAACTCTTCACCTTTGCAATTAACATAATTGAGATCTTTATATTTTTTTAATTTTTGTTTAGCAACATTAAGATACTCCTCAGACAAATCTGAACATGTTATGTCAGTATTTTTAAAATTTAATTTATAACTTTCAATAATTTCTCCAGTACCAGTTCCAATATCTAATAATTTGACATTTGTTTTATTAGAATTTAAATATTTAATTAAAGGTATCATTGAAAACCTTCTCATGGTGGCAGCGCATCCTGTAAAAAGTGTTTCCACTTGGAATTCATAAAGTCTTGCTGATTTTTCACTTAGATATCCATCTGTCTGGTAATGAAAATTTCTTAAGTAATATTTAGGTAAATCTTTTTTAGCTTTTACTTCAGAAAACTTACCTGATGCTCTTCTTTTATCTATTTTTGGAAGATCTAAGAAAAAATCAAAACTACCTTTTGCAGCACTTAGTAAATCTTTTAGTTGTGTCTTAGGTATTTTATAAAATTTTGAATTAATTAATTTTCTTTCTTCATTTAATAACTTTATCATTTCAAAAAACATTTGTTTACCTGACGGCATCTTACCGTAAAAGGATGGAGGGTTAGTTTTATCTATTTTTATTGGTGTAGAATATTTAAATGAAATTATATAATGTGCGGAATACCACAGAAATTTTGTTGACTGATTAAAAAAGTAACCTATCGACATAATTATATTTTACACTAAAAAATTATTTTAACCAAGCTTTTGTAGGAAAGGTAGTGCCTCTAATAAATAATAGCCAACAGCTTGTAATTGGTTTGTAATTATTAGAATTCCAGTAATTAAAAGAATAACTCCCCCTGATTTCGAAATAATATTCATATTATTTCTAAGATTTTTAGATACTGACATAAACTTTTGA
This sequence comes from uncultured Pelagibacteraceae bacterium, assembly GCA_902606115.1. Classification (GTDB taxonomy): domain Bacteria; phylum Pseudomonadota; class Alphaproteobacteria; order Pelagibacterales; family Pelagibacteraceae; genus Pelagibacter. The sequence goes on along the minus strand of CACLFM010000003.1, from coordinate 69,019 downwards.
ATTAAGAACCCAGACAAAATAAACGGAATTGCTAGACCTAGAGAGTAAGATGTTAAAAGTAAAATACCTTTAGTTAATGTACTTTCTAATGCAGCTAAAGCTAATATAGAGCCAAGAATAGGCCCAATGCATGGTGTCCAACCAAACCCAAAAGCTGCTCCTACTAAAACTGGGTATAATTTATTTGATCTTCTTTCTGTTTGAAATCTTTTTTCAATATTTAAAAATTTAAAATTAAAAAAGCCTAAAAGTTGTAATGAGAATAATATGATTACTGCGCCTGATGCAATTCTTAACTCGAAAGAATTAGAAAGCACAAAATTACCTATTAAAGTGCTCGTTGCTCCAAAAGCAATAAATACTATTGAAAAACCTATTGTGAAGAGTGCTGTTGGAATTATGTTTACCCGCTTGCTCTCTAATAGTTCATTTAAAGTACTGCCAGAAACATAAGAGATGTATCCTGGAATAAGTGGTAGAACACAGGGTGAAAGAAAACTTATAAAGCCAGCAAAAAAAGCTAATAATAATTGTGCCATTTAAAATTTTAAATTTTAAAAAGGTGAAAAAATTACAATTAAAAGCAATATAATCCATACGGCACCATAATAAAGTGGCATCATATTTCTCCAAGAAAATAAAATATTTGCAGCTTTTTTAATTTGTTTTTTTGATTTCATGTTATCCTTTTATTCCTAAATGAGTATATTTAACATTTAAATAATCTTTAATGGCCATTGAACCACCTTCTCTACCGTAACCAGCCTGTTTTATACCACCAAATGGTGCTTCAGCAATTGCGACCATTGGTGTATTAACTGCAACTGTTCCTGTTTCCATTAACTCAGACGCTCTATGTGCTCTTTCCATTGAATTTGTGCAAATATAACTAGATAATCCAAGTTCGTGATTGTTTGCTCTTTCGATCACTTCATCAAATTCTTTAAAAGATAACATTGGGACTAAAGGACCAAATGGCTCTACCTTCATTATTGTATAATCATCTTTCACATTATCAAATATAGTTGGTTCATAGAAATATCCTTTATTAAATCCTTGTGGTCTTTTTCCACCTAATAAAACTTTTGCTCCTTCTTTTTTTGTAGTTTCAACTAAATCTTCAATTTCATTTAGTCTTTTCTTAGTTGTTAGTGGACCTAACTGAACTGTTGGATCCATACCGTCACCAATTTTTAACTTCTTAGTTTTTTCTACAAATAAATTTACAAATTCGTCTTTTTTGCTTTCTTGAATATAAAATCTGTTCGGTGATATACAAACTTGTCCATTATTTCTAAATTTTGCAGCAATAGCCATATCAGCAGCCTTTTTAATATCAGCATCATCGAAAACTATAAATGGTGAATGGCCACTTAATTCCATGGTTACTCTTTGAACCTTGTCTGCAGCTTGTTTTAAAATTAATTTACCTACCCTTGAAGATCCTGTTATAGATATTTTTTTAACAATATCTGATGCTATTAATTGTTGAGCAATGCTAGGAGGATCTCCTGATAATAAATTAACAACTCCAGGAGGAACTCCACATTCTCTGCAAATTTCAACCTGTTCCATTACAACACCTGGTGTTATGACATCTGGTTTAACGATTACTGAACAACCTGCTGCAAGAGCAGTAGAAATTTTTCTAGCTGATAGAACTAAAGGAAAATTCCAAGGAACTAAAGCTGCAACTACTCCTACTGGCTGATAATAAACATGAACTCTTGTGTCTTCAAATCTACTTTCAACGGTTTGGCCATATATTCTTTTTGTTTCTTCTGCATTCCATTCATAAATATCTGCAGCACCATTAACTTCACCTTTTGCTTCTGTGAATGGTTTGCCAACTTCAAGCGTCATCCATTTTGCAAGTATGTCTTGTTTTTCTCTCATCTTGTCTGCAATACGTCTTAAGATATATGCTCTTTGCCAAGGTGGAGTTTTTCTCCAAACTTCCAAACCTTTCTCAGCAGACTTTAAAGCTTTTTCAACATCTTGTGGTGAAGCCTTTGAAGCATGTCCAATAATTTCTTCATTTGCAGGATTTAAAACCTCGTATGTTTCTCCATTTGATGACTGATGCCATTTACCATCAGTGAATTGTCCGTATTTTTCGTACATATTTTAATCTAGCATTACCTCTCGAGGTGTCTAGTGTGCAAATAAATCATATCAACAAAAATCCTATATTCGTATTATAATGATTTTATAAAAAAGGAGGAATATGGCTAAATTTTACGTTATGGGAAATTATTCATCACAAGCATTCCAAGGATTTGTTAAAGATCCAGGACAAGATAGAGGAAAAGCAGTTGAAACAATTTCACAAGCAATGGGTGGAAAAGTTCACTCATTTGATATTGTAAGAGGTCCTGTTGATTTCATAGCAGTAGTAGAAGCTGATAGTTTCACAAATGTTGCAGCAATTAAACTTGCTGTAGAAGCTAGTGGATCTATAAGTAACATGACCATTTGCGAAGCAATTGATATTAAGTCAGCTGCAGAAATGGCTGGAAAAGTAGCTTCGGTTTACAAACCTGCAGGCTAAACTTTAATTAATCCTCTGTTGTGCGGACAGAGGATTAAAAACCCTGACTTAGTTTAAAATTTATTCCAAGACGTTCATTTTTTTTGTCGTCAAGATCCTGACTTTGCTCAATTAAATATTATTTAAGATTAATTTTTCTTTTCGTTGTCTACTACTAGACAAATCTCAGACTTAGTTAAAAATCTTTGGCCTGTTCCATTATCTAATGAAAACATTCCGCCAATTCCTTTTACAGCATCGATAGTTAAATCAGTGTGTTTCCATTTTTCATACTGATCATCATTCATATAAAAAGGAACACCCCCAATTTCTCCTAGTTTAACGTCGCTATTTCCTACTAGATATTCTTTTCTAGGATAGCACATTGGAGCACTACCATCACAACATCCACCAGATTGATGAAATAAAAGCTCATCACCATGTTGAGCTTTAATATCTTCAATTAATTTTAACGCAGATTCTGTAGCTGTTACTTTCATATAAATTATGGCCCGTGATTCTTCACGGGCCATTATATATTAATTATTTTTTAAAAGAAGCCTAATTTCTTTTCACTGTAAGACACGTGTAAGTTCTTCACTTGTCTGTAGTGGTTAAGCATCATTTTATGTGTTTCTCTTCCGATACCAGATTGTTTGTATCCACCGAAAGCAGCATGAGCAGGATAAGCGTGATAACAGTTTGTCCAAACTCTACCAGCTTGTATTTCTCTACCCATTCTAAACGCACGATTACCATTTCTAGTCCATACTCCTGCACCTAAACCATAAAGTGTATCATTAGCAATTTCTAATGCTTCTTTCTCGTCTTTAAATTTAGTCACAGAAACAACAGGTCCAAAAATTTCTTCTTGGAATATTCTCATGTCGTTTTTACCTTCGAAAATAGTTGGCTCAATGTAGTTTCCTTTTTCTAAACCACTATTGATTTTTGCAACATTTCCTCCACATAGAACTTTGGCACCTTCTTTCTTACCTAAGTCTAGATAAGATTTGATTTTTTCCATTTGTTCTAATGAAGCTTGCGCTCCAATCATTGTTTCCATTTTTAAAGGATTGTCTTGTTTTACAGCTTTAGTTCTTGCAACAGCTCTTTCCATGAACTTATCATAGATAGACTCTTGTACTAATGCTCTACTTGGACAAGTACAAACTTCTCCTTGGTTTAATGTAAACATTGCAAAACCCTCTAAACACTTATCAAAGAAGTCATCATCTTTGTCCATAACGTCTTCGAAATAAATGTTAGGAGATTTACCACCTAATTCTAAAGTAATTGGAATTAAGTTTTGTGATGCATATTGCATAATCAATCTACCAGTTGTCGTCTCACCAGTGAAAGCAACTTTTCTTATTCTTTTAGAAGATGCTAAAGGTTTACCAGCTTCTAAACCAAAACCGCTCACAATGTTAAGTACGCCTGGTGGTAAAAGATCACCGATAAGTTCCATCATTACCATGATTGATGCAGGAGTTTGCTCTGCAGGTTTTAAAACCACACAGTTACCAGCAGCTAATGCTGGAGCAAGTTTCCATGTTGCCATCAATAATGGGAAGTTCCATGGTATAATCTGACCAACTACACCTAAAGGCTCAGGTATATGGTAAGAGTATTCACCATTACTTATCTCTGAGATCGAACCTTCTTCAGCTCTTATTACGCTTGCGAAATATCTCCAGTGGTCTACCACTAAAGGTAAGTCAGCAGCCATACATTCTCTGATTGGCTTACCGTTATCTAAACATTCAGCAACAGCAAGTGTGCTAAGATTTTTTTCAAGCACATCTGCAACTTTAAGCAAAATGTTTGATCTTTCAGTAATTGATGTTTTTCCCCATGATTGGAAAGCTGCGTGTGCTGCATCTAATGCTGCATCCACGTCTTTATCATTTGATCTTGCAATTGAACAGATCTTCTCATTTGAAATAGGAGAAGTATTATCAAAATACTTACCTGATTTAGGCTCTACAAATTTACCGTTAATGTAGTTTCCATATTTTTCTTTAAATGGAAATTTAACCTTTAAATGAGATGTATCTAGAACAGAAGACAATTTCATTTCTGCACTCATTTTTCCTCCATTAGTTATAACTTTTATGACCTTCGCTAAATTTTAGTTAAAGTCATTTTGTACAATGTTTAATTAAAACTCTTTTTGGACTGCATGTAAATGTTCAAATATATTTACAATCTTAGGTTGAGATATTTTTTCTTGTTGCTAAATAAACTCCAAAAGATGCGACTAAAAAACCAAATATGTCTAAATTAGATAATTCCTCATTTAAAAATATCCAAGCAATTATAGCTGTGGTCGCTGGAATTAGAAAAAATATTGTTACTGTTTTACTCGCTGAATTATTTTTTATTAGATACATTAAAATTGTGAAAGCTCCAAAGGATACTAAAAATATTTGATGACTCATTGCAATTAAAAAAGTTTTATTAAAATTAATAAAAGCCTCTGCAAAAAAAATAACAATTAAAATATGAAACATACATCCTCCGGCAGCTTGGTACATGTTGCTAACCGACAAAGGAGCATTTCCACCAAATTTCTTTTGTAAAAGAGTTGCAGACGTAATGGATGCCAAAGCTATAAATGATGCTATTATGCCAACTAAAGGTAAATCCCCTCCTAAATCAAAACCTAAGACAATTGCTGCTCCACTAAAGCCAAGTAGAACACCTACCCACTGTCTCCATCCGACTTTTTCGTCTAATATTGGTCCTGCTAATGCGTTGGTGAGTATTGGTTGCATTGTTACTATAAGTGCAGTTATTCCCGTAGGAACTCCAAGTGAAACTGAATAAAAAACTCCTCCTAAATAAATTCCATGAAACAACACTCCACTTAAAATTGAATGGGATAATTCTTTTTTTTCTAAAGTTAATGATATTTTTTTGTATTTTGCATAAATCAAAAACCCAATTGCGACTAAAAGAAATCTGAAAGCTAATGCAGAAAATGGGTCACTATTATCAACTATTGGTTTAGTTGTTACAAAAGCGGATGACCATAAAAAAATAAATGCAAAAGATAAACTATTTTTCATTTTGTTAAGCTATATTAATTTCACGTGAAACCACAGAAAAACCTAAAGTTGAATTTAATTCAAACAGACTTTTTTAATTTTGGAATTTTTGAAGTTGATTTTTTTACTAAAAATATTCCAAGAATTATTGCAACTAATGCTATAATTACTTTTTCAGTAATCACCTCTTTTAAAAAAACATATCCTAAGATAACTCCAAATATAGGTATCAGGTAAGCAACCTGTGACTGAAATACTAAACCATTTTCCTTTAAAACTTTAAATCTTAAAACCCAGGCTAATCCTGTGGTAATTAGGCCTAGATATATTATTGAAACTAGAGAATTTATTGATGGGCTATAATTCCAGGGCTTTTCTAAAACAAAACAAATAGGCAAGAGTATTAATGTTGCCCAAATTAAAATTGAGGCTGTTACATTTTCATTTTTCTTTTTACTTATTTTTAAGGTTAAAATTCCACCTATAACGTAACCTAGGGAACCCATTAAAATACAAAATGCTGAAAATATGTTATTTTCATTAATTAGGAAATCATCAGAAAATAAATAAACTATTCCTGCAAATCCAACGGAAACTCCTATAATCTTTAAAAGATTTATTTTCTCATTTTTGATAAAAATATGAGCCAATAGTGTTGATGTTAATGGAGAAGTGGACATGAGTATCGCTGCTAAATTACTTTGTATTTGTTTAACTCCATAAGCAATTAAAAAAAACGGCAAAACTAAATTTACAAATCCAATTGATGCAAACCAAAGCCAATCTTTTGAAAATGCTTCAATTTTTATATTTTTAATATTACATAAAATTAGTAAAGGAATTGATCCTAAAAAAACTCTTATAAAAGCAATCGTTACTGGTCCAAAAGATTCTGTTGCAATTTTTATATTAAAAAATGCTGAAGCCCAAATGACTGCTAAGAAAACAAGTAAACAATAATCAGTAACTGTTGGTTGTCTCATTCAGATATATCCAAAATTTTACCATTTGTAATTTTTATTAGATTAGAGGTACTGATCTTAAAAATACTATTAGGGTGACCTGCTGCAGCAAATACATCAACAAATCTATCGAATGATTTATCAATTAATATTTCTAATTTATTCAAATGGCCTATTGGTGAAACCCCTCCAATACTAAAACCTGTGTTTTCTTTGACCTGAACCGCATCAGCCATACACACATCTTTTAAAGAAATTGCTTTTTTTAATTTATTTAGTGAACATTTTTTATCTCCTGGAATAAGACATAAGACAAATTTGCTCTCTGCTTTTAATAATAAACTTTTAACTATTGCTCCAATTTCACAATTTAAAGCAATTGCTGCATCTTTTGCTGTTTTGGCAGTTTTTTCTAAAATTGATATTTTAATTTTATCGTCAAAAAGATTTAGTGCTTTTTGAACTCTTTGGACTGCCTCATTCTCTAAAACTGAATTCATTTACAACCTTTGATTGTTTGCAAAAATGTAATTTCTCATGTTTAATCCTATGCTTAAAAGACATAGGAGATATTAATTTAAATCGGGATAAAGTTATATTTTATTTTGATACTAATCCAGGAAAATTAAAGGGGAAACAAAATGAGCGCAAATAATGTACTAAAAAAAATCAAGGATAAACAAATCGAATACGTAGATTTAAGATTTACCGACCCAAGAGGTAAACTTCAACACGTTACTATGGATGCAAGTATGGTTGATGGCGACATGTTAAATGATGGAATATTTTTTGATGGTTCTTCGATTGCTGGTTGGAAGGCAATTAACGAGTCAGATATGATACTAAAACCCGATTTAGATAAAGCCATTGTAGACCCTTTTACTTCACATAATACTTTAAATTTATTTTGCGATATTTTAGATGCAGTTAAAAAAGATCCTTATGAAAGAGATCCAAGAGGTACGGCAAAAAAGGCTGAGGCATATTTAAAGAAATCTGGAATAGGTGACAAAGCATTTTTTGGTCCAGAGGCGGAATTTTTTGTATTCGATGATGTTAAATTTAAAAATGATATGAACGAGACAGGATTCAAGATAGATAGCACAGAAGGTCCTTATAATACTGGTAAAGACTACGATAACGGTAATATGGGTCACAGACCAGGTGTTAAAGGAGGATATTTTCCAGTGCCTCCAGTAGATAGTGCACAAGATATGAGGAGTGAATACTTAAAAGCTATGAGAGATATGGGAATTAAAGTTGAAAAACATCACCATGAAGTAGCGCCAAGTCAGCATGAATTAGGAATGTATTTTGGTACACTTGTAGATCAGGCAGATAACTTACAATTATACAAATATGCAGTTCACATGGTATCACACTCTTTTGGCAAGACAGCAACATTTATGCCTAAGCCGGTAAAAGGTGATAACGGTTCAGGAATGCACGTTCATCAATCTATATGGAAAGGTAGCACTGCATTATTTTCTGGAGATAAATATGCTGGTTTATCTGATCTTGCACTAAACTATATAGGTGGAATTTTAAAACATGCAAAAGCTATTAATGCTTTTTCGAATGCTACAACAAATAGTTACAAAAGATTAATCCCAGGATTTGAAGCTCCAGTATTGTTAGCTTACTCAGCTAGAAACAGATCGGCTTCTTGTAGAATACCAATTACTTTAAGTAAAAAGGCTGCAAGATGTGAAGTACGTTTTGGTGACGCCGCTGGTAATCCATATTTAACCTTTGCTGCAATGTTGATGGCAGGATTAGATGGAATTAAAAATAAAATTAATCCTGGTAAATCATTTGATAAAGATCTTTATGCATTATCAGAAGAGGAAGTAAGCAAAATTCCAACTGTCTGTGGTTCTTTAAGAGAGGCTATGGAAAGCTTAGATAAAGATAGAAAGTTTTTAACACAAGGTGGTGTTTTCACAGATGACCAAATTGATGCGTATATTTCATTGAAGATGGAAGAAGTTCATAATTTTGAGCACACTCCACATCCAATAGAATTTGAGATGTATTACAGTTGTTAATTATTTTTAAATTTTGAAAGATTCACCACATCCACAACGTTCAGTTTCGTTTGGATTGTTAAATACAAATGAAGATGAGAATTCTTCTACTTTGTAATCCATTTCAGTGCCTAGAAGATACATTATTGCACTTGGGTCTATGAAAACTTTAACACCTTTTTCCTCTACTAACTCGTCATTAGGTTGATGAGTTTTGGCATATTCCATAATGTAAGCCATTCCAGCACAACCACCACTCTTTACACCAATTCTCACACCCATTGTATCTTTATCTTGAGAAAGAATCTCCTTTATTCTGTTAGCTGCTTTATCACTTAATTTAATCACTTGTGTCATAGATTTAATTCTAGTTTTCCTGCTTCTGTGATCATTGATTTATTCCATGGTGGATCCCAAACTAATTCTAAGTTAACTTTTTTAACTTCTTTTACCTCTTTTACAGTATTTTCAACTTCCATTGGTAAACTCTCTGCAACTGGACAATTAGGTGTGGTAAGGGTCATTATCACATCAACATTTTTTTGATCATCCACTTTTACATCATATATCAAACCAAGATCATAGATATTAACTGGTATTTCAGGATCATAAATTTTTTTAATTTCGCCTATGATTTTTTCTTTAAGATCCATAGTTATATAAATTTCTCATTATCATTTTCGTCTTTTTTATAATTCATTGCTGATGCTAAAGCATGCCAAGCTATTGTAGCACATTTTACCCTCATTGGATATTGCTTAACACCAGAAAGTGACATTAGCTTAGTTTTCTCATCCTCTTTAATTAGTTGAGACTTTAGTTCAGGGCTTTGTTTAATCATGCCTAAAAAATCATTGAGTATCTCTTTAACTTCAGGATTTTTTTTATCTTTCATTAACTCAGTCATTATTGAAGCAGATGCCATTGAAATTGCACAACCATGCCCTTCAAAAGAAATATCCTCTATTTCTTTGTTTTCGTTAAGTTTTAAATAAACATGGACTTTGTCACCACAAAGTGGATTATATCCTTCGGCATCCTTGTTAAAGTTTTCAAACTTACCAAGATTTCTTGGATTCTTACCGTGTTCTAATATTATTTCTTGATAAAGTTCTTTTAAGTCCATTTTTAACTAAAAATTTTTTTACACTTATTTAAAGACTCATTTAATTGGTCTAAATCTTCTTTTGTATTATAAACACCTAATGAAGCTCTAGCTGTTGCAGATAAACCAAGCTTTTCGTGTAAAATTTGACAACAATGATGACCTGCTCTAATTGCAACACCATCCTCATCAAGGATAGTTGCTATATCGTGTGGATGTACACCGTCTAAAGTAAATGACAAAACTGATCCCTTATCTTTTGGATTACCTATTAGTTTAACTGAATTATTTTTTCTTAATACTTCTTCGCCATAAACAGTTAATTCTCTTTCATGTTTTTCAATGTTTTCGATCCCAATTTTATTTATAAACTTAATTGACTCACCGAAAGCTATAACTTGAGCAGTTGCCATTGTGCCAGCTTCATATTTATTGGGTAATTCACCAAATGTAATTCCTTCTTTTTTAACTTCTCTGATCATTCCACCACCACCTTGATAGGGGGGTAATTCTTCTAGCCATTTTTTCTTAGCATATAAAATACCTAATCCAGTAGGTCCATACATTTTGTGACAAGAGATTGCATAAAAATCACAATCAAGATCTTGCATATCAAGTTTTAAATGTGGTGCTCCTTGACAACCATCAATTAAAACAGGAATGTTTTTTGAATGAGCTAATTTAGTAATTTCTTTTACTGGTAATATTGCACCAGTTACATTTGATAGATGTGTTATTGCAATAATTTTTGTTTTATCAGTAATATTTTTTTCTATTGTTTCAAGAGTTACATCACCGTTTTCATCCATTTCAGCAAATTTAATTTTTACACCTTTTGATTTTCTTAAGTAGTGCCATGGAACATAATTCGAATGGTGTTCAAGCTCTGTAAGCAAGATTTCATCACCCTCATTTAAATGTTTTTGACCAAATGTGTTTGCGACCAGATTTATAGCTTCAGTAGCGCCTTTCGTAAAAACTATTTCATTCTTATCTTTTGCATTAATATATTTTTGAACTAAAGTTCTAGTATTTTCATATAAATTAGTAGCTGCAACAGCTAAATAATGAATGCTTCTCCCTACATTTGAGAATTCTTTAGTATAAAAATCATAAATTCTATCTACAACTACCTGAGGTTTTTGTGATGAATTTGCACTATCTAAATATACTAAGTCGTTATTTTGTATTTTATTGTTAAATATAGGAAATTCTTTTTTAATATCCTTTATGCTCATTCTTTAACTCCCATTAAGTCCTTAATTAGGTTTTTGATTTCCCCGTCTGTTATTTTTTCGATGACGTCTAATAAAAAACCGTTGATTAGAAGTTTTTTCGCTTCTTTATAGTTTAATCCTCTAGACATTAGATAAAATATTGAGTTTTCATCTAAACTTCCTGATGAAGATCCATGAGAACATTTTACATCATCAGCATAAATCTCTAATTCAGGTTTTGCATTAAACTCTGAGTTTTCACTTAAAAGTATGGCATTACTTAACTGATAACCGTCTGTTTTTTGAGCCTCAGAACTTACAAATATCTTTCCCTGATAGACTGCTTTAGATTTTTTCTCTAATACACTTTTTACTAACTGATAGCTTTTAGTGTTTTCTACTAAATGATTTATATTTGATTTTATTTCGTGGTGGTTTTCTTCATCTAAATCAAAAATTCCATTTACAAAAGCTGAAGAATGCTGTCCTTGAAGATCACAATTAATTTCATTTTTGAAAAATTTTGAACCACTAGACAATATAAAAGTTTCAGAAATGCTGTCAGCCTCTTGATTAACATTATTATAAGAATATTTAACATTATTGTTAATTGTTTTATCAATTTTATAATTTTTTAATATTGATGACTTATCTAATTCAAAATTGTAATAAATATTAATAAAATTTTTTTCTGAATTATCCTTGAAAATATCTATAACCCTTAAACATGTATTTTCTTCTAACTTAAAGTCAATTCTCGAATTAGTATTACTAAAATGAGTATTTTTATTTGTTGAATGATAAATAACCAAAGGTTTTTTTAAACTATAATTTTTTTTAATAATAATTTTGCAAAATTTATTAGAAAAAGCATTATTCAAGTTAATTAGTGAATTAATATTTTTTCTAATAGTTTTTTCGCTCTGATCAACTAAAACTTCAATTTTATCTTTATCTTCAAACTTAAAGTCAATTTTTACAATTTTTCCATCAACAATAATAAGTTTATTATGTTCTAGTTCATTTATTAATTCGATTTTTTCAATTTGATTCTCTTTACTATAATTGTTGTAGAAAGATAATTCACCAATATTACTTTTAATTATTTGACTCAGATCAGAAAATTTCCAGTTTTCTAACTTTCTATTAGGAAACCCTTGTTTAAGAAACTCTTTAAAGTTAATTTCCTTAAACTTTTTTTCCTGGTCAGAATATGAGAAATTTTTTAAGTTTTTTTCAAAATCTATTTTTAATTGTTCCTCCATTTAATTAATTTTTTCGTATCCTTTCTCCTCTAGCTCGAGTGCTAATTCCGGACCGCCGGATTTAATTATTTTTCCATTCATTAAAACATGAACAAAATCAGGTTTAATGTATTCAAGTAATCTTTGGTAATGAGTAATAATTAGGAAAGAGTTATTTTTTTTTCTTAATGCATTTACACCATCTGCAACAGTCTTAAGAGCATCAATATCTAAGCCTGAGTCTGTTTCATCTAATATAGAGAGTTTAGGATTTAAAATAGACATTTGAAGAATTTCATTTTTCTTTTTTTCCCCGCCTGAAAATCCAACATTAAGCTGTCTACCTAATTTTTCTTCGTCAAATTTCAGTTCTTTTGCTTTTTCTTTAACTAGTTTTAAGAATTGAATTGCATCCAATTCTTTTTCTCCTCTTGCCTTTTTAATTGCATTCAAAGAAGTTTTTAAAAACACATTTGTATTTACACCTGGTATTTCTAAAGGATATTGAAATGCTAAAAAAATTCCTTTATGTGCACGCTCTTCAGTTTCCAATGAAAATAGATCATTATTTTCGAACATAACTTCTCCAGTGACTTCATAGCCTTTTTTTCCTGATAATATGTTAGACAACGTACTTTTACCTGATCCATTAGGCCCCATTATTGCGTGAACTTCTCCAGGGTTGATCTCTAATTTGAAATCTTGCAAAATTGATTTGTTGTCAATTTTTGCACTAAGATTACTAATTTTTAACATTATCCTACACTTCCTTCTAAACTAATACCAACTAGCTTTTGCGCTTCTACTGCAAACTCCATTGGTAACTGCTGTAATACTTCTTTACAAAAACCGTTTACTATTAATCCAACTGCTTCTTCGGCATTTAATCCCCTTTGTTGACAATAGTGTAATTGTTCTTCACTAATCTTTGAAGTTGTCGCTTCATGTGCAATATTTGAGTCTGAGTTTTTATTTTTAATGTACGGAACTGTATGTGCTCCACATTTATTACCCATTAGTAACGAGTCACACTGCGTAAAGTTGTTCGAATTCGTTGCATTCGGAGAAATATCTACAAGTCCTCTATAAGTCATATCTGAATATCCCGCGCTTATACCCTTTGAGATAATTTTACTTTTAGTATTTTTTCCTAAGTGAATCATTTTTGTACCAGTATCAGCTTTCTGATGATTGTTAGTTATTGCAATTGAATAAAATTCGCCAATAGAGTTATCTCCTTTTAAAATACAGCTCGGATATTTCCAAGTTATTGCAGAACCTGTTTCAACTTGTGTCCAAGAAATTTTAGAATTATTACCTTTACAAAGACCTCTCTTTGTAACAAAATTATAAATTCCACCTTTGCCATCTTTATCTCCAGGATACCAATTCTGAACTGTTGAGTATTTGATTTCAGCATCCTCAAGTGCAATAAGTTCAACGTTAGCAGCATGTAACTGATTTTCATCTCTCATTGGAGCAGTACATCCCTCTAAATAACTCACATAACTTCCTTTATCAGCAATGATTAATGTTCTCTCAAATTGACCTGTATCAGATGCATTAATTCTAAAATACGTTGATAATTCCATTGGGCATCTTACTCCTGGTGGAATATAGACAAATGAACCGTCTGTAAAAACAGCTGAGTTTAGTGTAGCAAAAAAATGATCAGTTAAAGGTATGACTGTCCCTAAATATTTTTTAACCAATTCTGGGTGTTCTTGTACAGCCTCAGAAATTGAACAAAATATTATTCCTTGTTTTGTTAAGGTTTCTTTAAAAGTTGTAGCTACAGAAACAGAGTCAAAAACTGCATCAACTGCTATTCCATTTAATCTTTTTTGTTCTTGCAGTGGAATTCCTAATTTTTTATAAGTTTCTAATAATTTAGGATCTAGCTCATCTAAACTTTTAGGCTTATCATTAAAACTTTTTGGTGCAGAATAATAATAGAGATCTTGATAATCTATTTTTGGATATTTTGGTTTTTGCCAGTCTGGTTCTTTTAAAACTTTCAATCTTTCAAAAGCTTTAAGTCTCCAATCTAATAACCATTTAGGTTCTTTTTTAATATTTGATATAAACTTAATTACATCTTCATTTAATCCTTTTGGTGCTTTAATACTTTCAATATCAGTCGAAAAACCGTATTTATAATCCTTTAAATCTTCTATCTGCTTATCTCTCATTTAATGTCTTGCCTCTTTGTTTTTTAATAGGTCACTTAGTTTTTTGTTTTCAAAAAAACTGTTAATATGGAAATCTAATTCATCCCAAAAATTATGAGTTATACATTTAGTACTTTTGCCGTTACAGGATTTTTTAGAATCTTTTTTACATCCAACTGTCTTAACTTTTTGGTCTAAAGCTAATAGTATATCTAAAATTTTTAACTCTTTTGGAGTTTTAATAAGTATATAACCTCCGTTTATTCCTCGTACACTTTTTACAATATTATTTTTTTTTAATTTTAAAAAAATTTGTTCTAAATAAAGTAAAGATATTCCTTGTCTTAACGAAATATCTCTTAAACTAACTGCATTATCTCTTGAAAAAACAGCCATATCTGCGAGTGCCATTACTGCGTATCTTGATTTAGTATTTAGCTTCATAATCCTTTATTTATGCGACTTATATATATACCCGACTAAAATAGTCAAGTTTTTGAAATTAAAAAGACTCGCATTTTGTCGCTTCAATATGATAAACAAAGTTTTTTTGTGAGAATAATTATCATTAACAAAAATTTTTTTGAGAATAATTATCATTAACAAGTATGGAAAATAAAATCGTAGAAATATTTATCCCAGGACCCGCTGGAAGATTGGAGGCAAAGTATTTTAAAAATCAAAAAATAACTTCTCCAATTGCCCTAGTATTACAACCTCATCCTCAGTACGGAGGCACTATGAACAACAAAGTTGTTGTCGAAACATTTCATGCTTTTATGGACAATGGATTTTCAGTATGCAGAGTTAATTTTAGAGGAGTTGGTAAAAGTGATGGAGAGTTTGATAACGGTCAAGGTGAACTTGCAGATGCTGCTGCTGCATTGGATTGGATTGAAAGAGAAAATTTTGATAATTCACAATGTTGGGTTGCTGGTTTCTCTTTTGGATCATTAATATCAATGCAATTACTGATGAGAAGACCTGAGATTAATAGGTTTATTTCAATATCACCTCAACCAAATGTATATGATTTTTCATTTCTTTCACCTTGTCCGACTTCGGGTTTAATGGTTTATGGTAAAAAAGATGAACTTGTTCCCATAGATCATTTAAACGATCTTAATAAGAGATTGTCAGCACAAAAAGGAATAAAAGTAGATTTTCAATCAGTGCCAGATGCTAATCATTTTTTTGCTAAATCTGAAAATAGTTTAAGAAAAGTCTTAGATCAATATATTCAAAAAGAATCAGCTTTATTTTAAAAATTTTTTGCATAAACACCTCCGGTGGCAGGTACTTTGCATCCTGTTGTGTTTGGAAAAGATATAGGTAGTTTTAAGAAAGATCGAATTGCTAAATAAGCAAAAGCTTGTGACTCTACAAAATCTCCATTAACTCCATAATCATCTGTAGTTTCAAATTTTATTGTTTGGTCACTATTTAACTTAATTCTTTCAATTAACGTTTTATTTTTTCTTCCGCCCCCACACAAGATAACGTTTGAAATCTTTTGGTTAGATTTTAATATTTCTCTAGATAATTTAGACGCAATTATCTTTCCAGTAAAATCAGTTATTGTTGAAGCACCGTCCTCTAAATCAAGCCCTCTTAAGAAGTTTATTTCAAAATCGTTAACATCAAATGAATTTATATTTTTATCTGGAATATTTTCAAAATCTTCAAGGGCTTGATTAAGTATTAATTTATCTGTTTTACCTGAGTTTGCTGATTCTCCATTTTTATCATAATTACCTTTTTTGTTTCTCCTCATCCATTCATCAATTAAACAATTTCCTGGGCCAATATCTTTACTAATCAGATTTTCTTCATTTAAATCCTTAATTAAAGTTAAATTAGAAATACCTCCAATATTTAAAATACAAACTGGTAGGTCAATTTTTTTTTCTTTAACAATTAAATGATGAAAGATTGGTGACAGTGGTGCTCCTTCACCTCCTTCTAATAAATCATTTTGTCTAAAATTATAAATAACTTTTTTCTTTGAAAGTTGAGATAATAATTTACCATCACCTAATTGTTTAGAATATTTGTCTATTGGACTATGTAAAATTGTTTGCCCATGAAAACCGATTAAGTCTATTACGAAATCATTATTTTTGATGCATTCTAAAACAACATTTGAATGAAATAATGTGATTTTTCTTTCTAAATCATTAATTTCTATAGAGAATTTTTTTATGTCTTCTAGCTTATTTATATTACTTTTTAAATTATAAATATTTTGAGATATATCATCTGTATATTCAAAATATTCATTAATCAAAACTTTATAATAACCTTTACCATCAGAATTTATTATCGATGCATCAACTCCATCACCAGAAGTGCCACTCATTAAGCCTAAACTATTTAGAGATTTATTCACAATTTATTTTTCAATCAAATTAAAATAAGTATATTGAATTAATATTAATAAATTAAAAAATGAAAAATTCATTTATAGCTGAGTTTAAAGAAAGAGAGTATTTTAATCAATGTACTAATTCCGAAGAGCTAGATAATTTAATGAATAACAAAAAAATTAATGCATATATTGGCTTTGATTGCACTGCTCAAAGTTTGCATGTGGGCAGTTTGTTACAAATAATGTGTTTAAGAATGCTGCAAAAATTTGGTCATAAGCCTATAGTTTTGCTTGGTGGTGGTACTACTATGATTGGGGATCCTTCTGGCAAAGAGGAAACGAGAAAAATATTATCAACAAAAGAGATAGATAAAAATATTAGAAATATTAAAAAAGTATTTCAAATTTTCTTAAATACTAAAAATACTAAAACAAAACCAATTTACGTTAATAATTATAAATGGCTTGGAAAATTAAATTATATAAAATTTTTAAGAGAAATAGGTAAGCATTTTACAATTAATAAAATGTTAAGTTTTGATAGTGTTAAACTTAGATTAGAAAGAGAGCAATCATTAAGTTATATGGAATTTAATTATATGATTTTACAAGCTTATGATTTTTTAGAATTAAATAAGAAAAACAATTGCATAGTTCAAATAGGTGGATCAGATCAGTGGGGAAATATTGTGAATGGTGTTGAATTAATTAAAAGAAGTTCTAGTAAACAAGCATATGGATTAACAACACCATTAATAACTTTAGCATCAGGTACAAAAATGGGAAAAACAGAAAAAGGTGCCGTATGGTTGGACAAGAAATTGTTATCCCCATATGATTATTGGCAGTTTTGGAGAAATACGGATGACCGTGATGTAGTAAAATTTTTAAAAATGTTCACTGATAAAGAAATTTCTGAAATTGAAAGTTTGAGAAATAGAAATATCAACGAATTAAAAATTTTGTTAGCTAATGAGACGACCTCAATGTTACATGGTAAAGTAGCAGCAAAAAAGGCTGAGGAAACTGCAAAAAAGACATTTAGTGGTGGTTCTTACGGGGATGATCTGCCTGTAATAAATCTAAAAAAAAATGATCTTGGTAGCGGTATCAATATTATAGATATAGTAATAAAATCAAAATTATTAAAATCAAAAAATGAAGTTAGAAGAGCAATTAAAAATTTAGGAGTCAAAGTGAATAATATTACTATTGATGAAGCAAGTCTTAGTATTACAATTAATGACTTTAAAGAAAATATCTTAAAATTATCGCATGGTAAAAAAAACCATGTATTGTTTAAAATTATTAATTAGGTTTTTTAATTTTTTCTAAAGTTCTAGTTATAAATCTTGGAGTTAAAGTTTTAATTGGATTTACAGTGGTTTTTAAATCTTTAGGATATCCTTTAATTTTGAAACTTACGCCAAAAACCCCCTCGCCTGCTTTTTTCCCTACGAGTATATCTCCCAATAAAGGTATTGAGCCTATAGCTTTATTTATTGTTGTGGCAGGGACTAATGTTCCTCTAAGACTAATTAATTCATCTTTTTGAACATATCCTTCCATTAAAACAGAAATTGAAGGGCCCAAAGAATAAATTTCTTCAATTGTCATTAATCCTTTATCTTTATTGAATTTCATCTCAAATTCATTAAATCTAATTCCTTCACCGGATAACATATCCGCTATACCTTGTAATGAAGCTAGGGTTAATAATTTAGTAAGAGCAGGTACCTCATTTAATTTAAAATCATATAATTTTAAATTTGAATTAGATTTTTTATTTTTTGATATTGAGTAAAAATCTAAGGAGCCTCCATCAAAACCTTTAATAAATTTATATTTTTTCACAAGGGGCTTTGCATGATTTGTAAAAACTGTTGTTATTTTCTCTTGATTTGGATTGGTTCTAACTGAAACTTTTAATTCTTCATTATTAGGAAATTTAGATAATAAATTTAAATTAAAAACTTGATTTTCTTTTATAATTAAATTTGAGTTTAAAGAGGTAATATAATCTTCTTTATTAATATAAGCAGTATCAATTTTAATAGATATATCGCTATTTAAATTATTAAATAAATTAAAAAAATTTCCATCATCTTTCGAAAACAAAATTTCATCAACTAACTTGGATCCGTCAAAAATTTTGCTTTTTACAATATAGTTTTTGTTGTCTCTTTTTATATTTAATTCACTGTATTTGTCACTGTCATTAAGTATATTTATTCTTATACCGTCTAAACTCTTAATCTTATTATTATTTCCAAATACTATATTATTTATGTCAATAAAGTTTTTATCTTGAATAAGTTTTATATTCTCAATTACTATCAGCTTAGAATTAGAAAACTTTCCATTTAGATTAAATAAACTTTTATCACCTTTATTTTTTGTGTAATTTAATATTTTAAAATTAATAGCAGAATTAATTAATTCAAAATTTAAATTATAAAATAATTCATCTTTTACTTTTTTAATTGAGTAATTGGCATCATCAACATCATCATTTATATTTAATTTAGATTTACCATTTATTTCATAATCACCATTGTCATAATCAAATGTAATAGAGTTATCTTGAAGTTTTATATCTGTTTTATAACCAGGAAAAAATCTTTTAAAAATATTGTTTGAATATTTTATCGACTCTAATGATAATTTTGATTGTATCTTAATATCTAAAAGTTTAATTCTTTTACTTATTTTAAAAGAAAATTTATTATTTGAATTAAAAATTAAGTTATTTTTAAAAATATCCTTCAAATCATCATTTAAAAAATTTGAAAATTTATCAAAATTTATTTTACCTTTTTTATTTGAAATATCGCCCTCAAATTCAAATTTATTTTGATTTTTGATAATTTTTATCTGGTTAGACTTGATATCGATAGATTGATAAAGTGAAGACAGGTTGTAAATTAAATACTCTTTATCTTTTATTAAAAAATTAAAATTGATATTTTCAATTAAATCTTCATTTAATAACTCTATTTTTAAATTTTCAACATTACCATCAATAATATAGCTATTTTTTATGCTTCCATCCTCATTAAAATTAATTTTGCTTTCTAAAGACATGGTGCCATCTTTCACAATTTTATTTAAAATAAAGAGTTGAGGATTATTCCGATATGTTCTCGCTACTGAGATCAAATTTTTAATTTTATTTTTATCAGTCTTAATTTTAATTTTTTCTAAATTAAATTTAGTAGAAAAAAAATTTTTTAATGGTAGATCAGTGCTAATACTCTCAATCTTGATTTCCTTATTTTTTAAGAACACTTTAGGCTCTTTTGTTTTTAACTCAAAATTGAAATTATTAATATTTAAAAATATTTTTATATTATTTAAACTTATATTTAAATTTTCATTTCTTTCTGAGATTTTTTCACTAATCAAATTGTTGAATTTATTAGTACTAATTCCATAGATGCTTAGATAAATTAGAAATGACAATACAATTAATAAAAAAAAAGATATTAATTGTATTAATCTTTTAACCATTTGAACTGAATAATGAACTTTCTAAAAAGCTATCTATCTCCCCATTTAAAACTTTGTCTGGATCACTGCTCTCAAAATAAGTTCTGTTATCTTTTACAAGCCTATATGGATGTAGAACATATGATCTAATTTGATGACCCCAGCCAATGTCTTTTTTTTTATCATTCTCACCAATACTTTCTTTTTCTCTTTTTTCAAGTTCATAGTTATACAAACGAGCTTTTAACATTTGCATACATGTTTCTTTATTTTTATGTTGGGATCTGTCGTTTTGGCATTGTACTACTATTTTTGTAGGAATATGAGTAATTCTTACTGCGCTATCTGTTGTATTTACATGCTGCCCTCCTGCTCCACTTGAACGATAAGTGTCCACTCTTAAATCTTTTTCTTGGATGTCTATATGAATAGAGTCATCAACTACTGGGTAAACCCAGACACTTGCAAAACTAGTATGTCTTCTTGCGCCAGAGTCAAATGGAGAGATTCTAACTAACCGATGAATTCCAGACTCACTTTTCAACCATCCAAAAGCATAATCTCCACTAATCTTAATAGTTGTAGATTTAATTCCAGCTTCATCACCCCTATGTTCACTGATAATATTTTGTTTAAATTCTCTGTTATTGGACCATTTCATATACATTCTCCTCAACATATCCGCCCAATCTTGACTTTCAGTTCCGCCAGCACCAGCATGAATTTCTATAAAACAATCATTGCTATCACTCTCTTTTGACAAGAAGCATTTTATCTCATTTCTTTGCACTTGAGATTTTAATAATTCGATATTACCTGAAATTTCTTGTATGAGTTTAGTGTTATTTTCTTCTGAAGCTAATAGAAAAAATTCATTCAACTCATTGCTTTCTTTAACAGAATTTTCAAACGATAAAACTAAATCATCTAATTTCTTTTTTTCCTTTAAAATTTTTTGGGCGTTTGATTGATCTTTCCAGAAATCTTTATCTAGAACTAACTTATGATATTTTTCGATTTTTGATTTAATTTTATTTTTTTCAAAGATACTCCTGTATTCTTTGATTTATTTTTTTGATACTTTCAATTGTATGAAGAAACTGCTCGCTCATTAATAGAATTTTAATACATTATTATTGTTAAATCTATTATTATTTTTTAAATTAACATCTAGGTTATTACTTATTTTTTCAGATTTAAAGGACTCAATCAAAGTTTTATTTGATGCAAAGCTAACTTTTTTACCAGTTTGAGAATCAACGACCATTAAAGTAATGTTTTCAGGTATTTTAAATGGCCTAGTGTTTTCTTTTTTTATGGCTTTCTTTATAAAAGATTTAAATATTGGCATAGCTGTTTTTGCACCTGTTTCAAATTTTCCTAAAGTTTTTGGATCATCATGGCCTATATAAACTCCAACTACTAAGTCAGATGTAAATCCTATAAACCATGTATCTGTATTTTTATTAGTTGTTCCGGTTTTGCCTGCAATATCTAAATTTAAGTCTTTTAATTTTTTTGCAGTACCTCTTTTTGTAGCGCCCTCTAAAATAGATGTTATTTGATATGCTGTTTGTGGAGAAAAAATCTGTTTAAAGTTATTTTTTATTTTAGGAACCTCATTGTTTAAAAAAGATATATTTTTACAGTTTTCACAATATCTATCTTCAGTTTTAAATATCGTGTTTCCTTCACTATCCTGGATACGGTCAATTAATTTTGGATTTACAAGTTTTCCTCCGTTAACAAATGAGCAGTAAGCAGATGTTAATTTTAATAATGTTGTTTCTGCTGAGCCCAGAGAAATTGATAAAAGTTCGTTAGGATTTTCGTAAATTCCCAATTTTTTAGATAAGTCAACTATTTTTTTTAGCCCCAAATCTTGTGAAATTCTTACCGTCATTAAGTTTCTAGATTTTTCTAAACCTTCTCTTAAAGTTAAGCGACCATAAAATTTTTTACCATAATTTTCAGGTTTCCACATTTTGAGATCTGTGCCCTGTTTCAAAACAAGAGGCGCATCTAATATTAATGTAGAAGGCGAATATCCATTTTCTAATGCAAGAGCATATATAAATGGTTTAAATGCAGACCCGGGTTGTCTTAATGCTTGGGTGGCTCTATTAAATTCGCTTTTTTTAAAGCTAAATCCACCACTCAAAGCCAAAACCCTACCTGTGTAAGGATCCATAACTACTATAGCTCCATTAACTGATGGTAATTGTTTTAAATCATAAATAGTATCTTTTTTTTGCTTGACATATATTAAGTCACCAACTTGAAAAGGTTTCTCTTTTTCTAATTGTTTAATCCATTCTAAGTTTGAAAATTTAATTTCACCGATTTTATCATTTTCTGTTTCGATTATAATATTTGCTTCATTAATATCTATTATTCTAGATATTTCCCAACCAATTTTTTTTTCGATATTATTTTTAATTAAATTTTTCCAATTCTTATTTGAAAGATTAATATTCTTTATAGGACCTCTCCAACCCTTACTTTTATCATAATTTTCAATACCATTTCTTAATACACCGGTGGCTATTTCTTGTAGTGTTAAATTTAGAGGGGTTTTTATATTTAGGCCCTCTTTATAAACCTTGTCATATCCTAACTGTTTAATTATATCTTTCCTTACTTCCTCAACATAATACCTTGAGTCTTCTAGAAATATTTTTTGTCTTTTTTTTAAAATAATTTTTTTATTTTTTAAATGAACTAATTTTTTTTCATTTATATATTTATTCTCAAATAAGTTTTTTAAAACCAAATCTCTTCTAAACTTTGCAATTTTTTTATTTTTATATGGGTTATATCTACTTGGGGCTTTAGGCAAGGCTGCAAGTAAAGCCGCTTCTTCATAATTTAGTTCATCAATAGATTTATCAAAATACTCCAAACTTGCTGCAGCAATTCCATAAGATCCTTGACCCAAATATATTTGATTTAAGTAGAGCTCTAGTATTCTTTCTTTTGAAAGAATTCTTTCTATTCTAAAAGCTAGAATTGCTTCTTTTAATTTTCTTTGTAAACTGACTTCGTTAGTTAACAAGAAATTTTTTGCAACTTGTTGCGTAATTGTAGATGCTCCTTCAAGTCTTTTGGAGTTAAAAATATTAGCAATATTTTTAATAATAGCCCTCAAGACTCCTTTGGCATCAATTCCGGGATGATTAAAAAAATTTTTATCTTCCGCTGATAAGAAAGAATTGATAACTATTTTGGGTATTGAATTAAAAGGAATAAAAATTCGCTTCTCAGATGAAAAATCTTGTATTAGCTCACCACCTCCTGAATAAATTTTGCTTGAAACTGGTGCTTTGTAATTTTTCAAATATTTATAATCTGGTAAATTATTAGAAAAAGCCCATAATATGGATACAGCTATTAAGAAAATTGATAAAAAAGTAGTACTTATTAGGATTAGAATTTTTTTTACCAAATTATTCATTTTAGTTTATTTAATACATGAATTTGTTAAAGTTAAGGCATTAGAATTTATAAAAATGAAAAAAATACTAAAATTATGGAAAAGAATTTATTTATCGATGCATCGCATCCAGATGAAACTCGAGTTGTGCTTAAAGAAAATGGTAATATTGAAGATTACGAGTACGAAACTGTTAAGAACAATTTAATTAAGAACAATATCTATTTAGGAAAAGTAAGTAGGGTTGAGCCCTCTTTACAAGCTGCATTTATTGATTTTGGAAGAGAAAGACATGGTTTCCTATCTTTTAATGACATTCAGTCGGATTACTATCAAATTCCAACAAGTGATTTAGATATTATAAAAAAAGAAGAGGAAAAATTAAGAGTAGAGCTTGCTAAGAAAAGTGAAGAGGAAGATATATCTATAAAAGAAAACGAATTATCATCTGATGATATTGAAAAAGAAAAAACAGCAGAAATTAAAAATCAAAATATCACCGAACCTAATAAATCTAAAATTCCATCTAAAAGATATAAAATTCAAGAAGTAATTAAACCTAATCAGGTAATATTAGTTCAAGTTCTGAAAGATGAGAGAGGGTTAAAGGGTGCTGCATTAACAACATTTATATCAATAGCTGGTAAATATATTGTTTTAATGCCAAATACTCCAAAAGGTGGTGGAATTTCTAGAAAAATTTTTAACTTTGGTGAAAGAAAAAAAATTAGATTGATACTTAATGAAATAAAAATACCAAAAGAGATGGGTTTAATTGTAAGAACCGCAGGTTCAAATAAAACAAAGAATGATATTGAATATGATCTTACAAGTTTAATTGAAAGTTGGAATAAAATTAAAGATACTGCAATGAATTCAATTGCTCCCTCTTTAATACATCAGGAAAGTGATATTATTAAACGTACTTTAAGGGATATTTACGATGATGAAACTAAAAATATTATAATTCAAGGTAATGAGGGTTATCAAAAAGCAAAAAACTTCATGAAAATTTTAATGCCAAAAAATGTTAAAAAAATTAAGAAATACAGAGATAAGCAACCATTATTTATAAAAGAAAAAATAGAAGAAAAATTGAATGAAATATATGACACACAAGTAAAACTTAATTCAGGAGGTTATTTGGTAATTAACCCTACCGAAGCCTTGGTATCTATTGACATAAATTCAGGTAAATCGATAAAACAAAGAAATGTTGAAAGCACTGCTCTAGATACTAATTTAGAGGCTGCAGATGAAATAGCTAGACAAATAAAAATTAGAGATTTGTCTGGTTTAATAATTATTGACTTTATTGATATGATGAACTTTGGAAATAGAAAACTTGTTGAAAGAAAATTGAAAGAAAGATGCAGAAAAGATAGGGCAAGAGTTCAGATCGGTAGAATAAGTAGTTTTGGTTTGTTAGAAATGTCAAGACAAAGATTGAGAGAGAGCAGCGTTCAATGGAATATTTCTTTAACAAGTCAGTCTTTTGTGCAAAAAATTATAAAATTGATTGAGGTAAAATCAATTAATTCTAAAGCAAAGATAGTCAATGCTAATATGCCAGAAAAAATTAAAAATTTTATTTTAGATAATTTTAAAAAAGACCTCAAATATCTTGAAAAAAAGTATAAAATTAAAGTTAATATTTTAGGAGATAAATTTTTGTTAGTTCCTGAATATGAAATTTCATTTGAGAATAAGAGTAAAAAAGTTTTAGAAAAAATCGATCATAAAGTAGATATTAATAAAACAGTTAATAATAAAAAGAATAAGACTAGTAATGTTATAAAGTTCGTAAAGAAAGACTTTAAAAAAAAAAAATATTTTAAAAGAAGAAAAATTAAATAATTCCTTTTTTGGTAGTTGAAGCATATCCCTTCAAGCTTTTTTTAATTCTACCAGATAAAAAAGATTTTCTACCAGCAATAACTGCGTGCTTCATGGCAATAGCCATTTCAATAGGTTGTTTTGCTTGTGCAATTGCAGTATTGATTAAAACACCATCACATCCTAACTCCAATGCAATAGCCGCATCTGATGCCTCGCCTATGCCCGCATCGATTATAAGAGGCAATTTAGTTTGTTTTCGGATTATTTTTATATTTGTATAATTTTGTATTCCCAATCCAGAGCCTATTGGTGCAGCTAAAGGCATTATTGCTACCGCACCTACATTTTCCAATCTTTTTGCCATCAATGGATCATCATTACAATAGACCATAACTTCAAAACCCTCTTTAGATAACACCTCTGTTGATTTTAAGGTTTCAATCATATCAGGTAATAGGCTATTTTTATCACCCAAAACTTCAAGTTTAACTAATTTCCAACCACCAATTTCACGTGCCAGTCTCAAAGTTCTTAAAGCTTCATTTGAAGAAAAACATCCCGCAGTATTTGGAAGGTATGTTATCTTTTTTGGATCTAAATAATCCATTAGCACAGGTTTTTTTTTGTCAGATATATTTACCCTCCTTATTGCGACAGTAACTATATCAGCTCCTGATGCTTTGACAGCTTTGGAACATTCTATAAAGTTTTTATACTTTCCAGTTCCAACTATTAATCTCGATTTAAATTTTTTTGTTGATATTTTAAAGAAATCTTTTTTCATTAACCGCCACCAATAAAATGAACAATTTCGATTTTATCTCTATTTTTGAGAAAAATTTTATCAATTTTTTTTTTATTAATAATTTCTCTATTTAACTCAATTGCAATCTTATTGGATTCTAATTTATTTTTTTTGATAACTTTGGATAATGATGTTCCTTTATTTAAAAAAAGAGCTTTTCCATTTAAATTAATTTTGATTTTTTTAATTTTTTTCATTATGTATTGTTTATGGCTTTTAAAATATTAATAATAAACGGTCCAAATCTTAATCTATTAGGTCAAAGAGAACAATCACAATATGGATCAATATCATATGATGAGCTTAAAGACATATGTATGAAAAAATCTAGTGAATTAGATATTAAACTTGAATTTGTTCAGTCTAACCTTGAAGGTGAAATAGTCACATGGATACAAGAAGCTAAAGAAAAACAAGATGGAATAATAATAAATGCAGCAGGGTTTACACATACCTCCGTTTCAATTAGGGATGCTCTTTTACTGTTTGATAAAACAAAAATTGAATTACATATATCAAATATTTATAAAAGAGAGGAATTTAGAAAAAAATCATTAATAAGTGATGTGGTTAATGGGGGAATATTTGGTATTGGTAGTAAAGGTTATATTTTAGCCATAATGGCAATCCATGATATATTATTGAATGAAAATAGATAAAAAATTAATTAAAGAACTAGTAAGTAGTTTAGAAGAAAATAAACTAACTGAGTTAGAATATTCAGAAAAAGATATAAAAATAAAAGTTGTAAGAAACTCAACAAATGAATCAAGTAAATTTCAAGTTCTAGAAAATAAAAATGAAATCAAATATGAAGCAAAGATTGTAGGAACTGAAATTAAATCTCCTATAATCGGAACCGCTTACTTAGCACCTGAACCTGGTGGCAAAAAATTCGTTGAGGTTGGAAAAAAGATAAAAAAGGGTGATACAGTAATGATAGTCGAAGCAATGAAAACAATGAATCATGTACCGTCAACCAAGGATGGAATAATAAAAGAAATTATTGTCGAGGATGGTCAACCTGTTGAGTTTGGTCAGACTCTTGTAATTCTTGACTAAATGTTCAAAAAAATTCTTATAGCAAACAGAGGTGAAATAGCAGTTAGAATTATTAGAGCTTGTAAAGAATGGGGAATTCAAACTGTTGCTATACACTCAGATGTAGACAAGGAGAGTATGCACGTTAAATTAGCAGATGAAAGTCTTTGCGTTGGCTCTAGTCAACCAGTAGATAGTTATTTAAATATTCCATCAATATTGTCTGCCATTGAGGTAACAAATTCTGATGCTGTTCATCCAGGTTATGGTTTTTTATCAGAAAATTATAATTTTGCAAAAATATTAAAAGACAACAATATAAAATTCATTGGTCCATCACCTGAAATAATAAAAATGATGGGAGATAAAATTGAAGCAAAAAACACTGCAAAAAAATATGGAATACCTATAATTGAAGGATCTGAGGGAGGAGTATTGAATTTAGATATTGGAAAACAAATAGCTAAAAAAATTGGTTATCCTATTTTGATAAAAGCTGCAGGTGGAGGTGGAGGAAAAGGTATGAAAATTGTTAAATCCGAAGATGAGTTTGATCATTTATTTTTAACTGCAAAATCAGAAGCTAAGAAATTTTTTGCGAATGATGAATTATATTTAGAAAAATTTTTTGAGAATCCAAGACATATAGAAGTACAAGTGTTATCTGGAAAGAATAGAACTGTTCATATGCATGAAAGAGATTGTTCAGTTCAAAGAAGACATCAAAAACTTATTGAAGAGACTCCAAGTCCAGTTTTAAATGAAAATCTAAGAAATGATTTGTTTAGTAAAACTGTCAAAATGGTTTCAGAAATCGGATACGAAGGCGCAGGAACAGTGGAATATATATTTGAAGATGGAAAATTTTATTTTCTTGAAATGAATACAAGGGTGCAGGTAGAACATCCTGTTTCTGAAATGGTTACTGGTATTGATATTGTTAAAGAGCAAATTTGGATAGCTTATTCAGGAAATACTGCTTTAAAACAATCAGATATAAATCCAAGAGGTCATGCAATTGAATGTAGAATTAATGCAGAAGATCCAAGTAAAAATTTTCAGCCCTCTCCAGGTTTGATTGGAATGTGTCATCAACCGTCTGGATTCAGAACGAGAGTAGATGGCTCAATTTATCAAGGATATAAAGTAACTCCTTATTATGATAGTTTGATTTGTAAACTTATATGTCATGGCAGAAACAGGACTGAGGCTATACAAAGAACCTTAAGATCTTTGGACGAATTCGTGATTGAAGGGATTACAACAACAATAGATCTTCATAAAAAATTATTAAAGCATGAGAAATTTCTAAATTCAGAATTTAATGTAACGTGGTTAGACAAAGATAAATTAATTTAATAGCATTTCAAGATCCACAAATCATATATTGGATGATCAAAAACTTGGATTGAGGGACTTGAGGAGAAAGTCCACCCATTAAATACAAATACCTCATTATTGTCTTTATTATTTAGATCTCTTACTTGTAAATAAGATGTAATTTCAGGATTATCATCAAATTTAGAGTTTTTACATTTCAATACTTTAAGAACTAAATTTTTAAAAATATAATCCTTACCAATTTCAATTTTTATTAATTTATTTTTTGAACTCAATTTATCTAAGATTTTCACATCTACTGTTTTTCCAAAATAAGTTTCTTCCTCAGCAAATATTGGGGTTATAAGTGCTTGAAATAATAAAATTACTATAAAATAGAAAAATCTATTCTTTCCAAGATTTGTACTTTTTAAATTCATTTCTATTGTCTTTATTTGGATGAAAAGCTTTTGACGTCCCAGTTTGATTAGGAATATTTTTTTTTTGCCAACTAAATTTTTTTAAATCTTGAGTATGCTCGATTTTATTATTTAAGAAATGTATCCAAGAATACCACTCATTTGGTATTTTTGTTGCATCAACTTCACCATTATAAATAACCCATCTTTTTCCAGACTTATTTTGATAATATTTATTTCCAAAATAGTCTTTGCCTTTAAATTTTCCAAAAAACAATGTGTAAATCCTTGTACCCAGGGTTTGATGATTCCACCAAGTGAAAGTTTGTTTCAGAAGTGTCAACATAATTTTTAATTATTTTTTCAATCTTAAATTGAAAAAATTAGATTAGACTAAAAATCATATTTGTATATAAATATTTTAAGATTCTAAAAATAATTTTATTTAAAATATGTCTAAATATTTAGTTGAAACTTTTTACACCTGCTCTTTTAAAGTAAAACACTATTTAAACAAAATTGATCAAACAGAACTAAATAATTTAGAACAAAGAGATGACGGAGAGTTTGAAGTAATTGATATTAAAATAGATACTAGAAAAACAAAAAGTCTTGAAAAAAATTCAACAAATAAAAGTGAAACTAATATTTCAGAGGTTAAAATAGACAAAACTAGTCAAAATGTAGACAATAAGAATTTAACTAAAAATTCTAATTTTATTAAAAACGTTGATGAAGCTATTAATAAGAGATTTAGTATGCCAGATAGACGTAAGGGCTACATTCAAAAGGCTACAATTGGAGATCACAAAGTCTATTTACACACCGGTGAATATGAAGACGGCAAAATCGGAGAAATTTTTATTGATACTAGTAAAGAAGGTGAGCTAGTTAAAGCATTAATGAATAATTTTGCGATAGCTATTTCTTTAGGTCTGCAATATGGGGTTCCACTTGATGAGTTTGTAAATGCGTATGTAGATACAAAATTTGAGCCCTCAGGTAAAGTTTTTGGTAACGACAGGATATTATCAGCAACATCGATACTTGATTACATATTTAGAGAACTTGCTATATCTTATTTAAACAGAGAGGATTTAGCGCATACTCCATCTATAGGTAAATCAGAAAATATTAGTGAAAATGATCCTAACTCTTTTGAGGAGAATAATCAGCTAATCAAAATTGTAAAAGATATGACTAGTAAGGGTTTTGTCAGAAACGATTATAAAAGAAAATTAGTTGACCTTTCTGATATAAGAATAAACCTTAAAGGTAAAAAATAGTCATTTTTTTTTAATAATATTAATATTTAATTCTTTTAATTGACTCTCCTCCACATTAGAGGGTGCATTCATCATCAAATCTTGGGCATTTTGGTTCAATGGAAACATTGTGATTTCTCTAATATTTTTTTCATTAGCTAATAACATTATAATCCTATCGATTCCAGGTGCTATACCACCATGGGGAGGAGCACCATAATTTAATGCATTAATCATTCCGCTAAATTTTTCATCAACACTTTGTTTATTGTAACCAGCTACTGCAAAAAGTTTGTACATTAGTTCAGGTATATGATTTCTAATCGCGCCTGATGACAATTCAATTCCATTGCAAACTATATCATATTGATATGCTTTAATATCTAATGGTTTATTTAAATTTAATTTATCTAAGTCTCCTTGCGGCATTGAGAAGGGGTTATGGCTGAATTTAATTTGACCTAATTTTTCATCGGTTTCATACATAGGGTAGTCAACTATCCAACAAAAAGCAAATAAATTTTCATCAATTAAATCTAAGTCTCTAGCAATTTTGTCTCGTGCTAAAGATAATAATTTCTCTATATCTTTTTTGTTACCACATGAAAAAAAAATGCTATCTCCTATTTCAGCTTTACTTATTTTCATAATTTCCTGACATGCTTCTGAAGAAAAAAATTTTCCTATTGGACCTTTACCAAAAATTTTATTATCTTCATTTTCAAAAGTGAAATATGCTAGTCCATTGGACCCCTCATCTTTAGCCCATCTGTCAATATTATCAAAAAAACTTCTAGGTTTATTTTTTGTTTGTTTTGTAACTATTGCTCTTACTAATGATCCTTTTTTTACTAATTTTTTAAAAATTTCAAACTTTACATCCGATCTTGTAAAAATTTCTGTCAAATCGCATATCTCAAGTGGGTTTCGAAGGTCGGGCTTATCTGATCCATATTTAAGCATTGAGTCAAAAAAAGTAATTTTAGGGAATTTTTCAGTAAGAATTTTTTTAGTAGAAAATTTTTTAAAAATATTATTGAGCAACTTTTCTACAACATTAAATACATCTTTTTGTTCCACAAACGACATTTCTATATCTAACTGGTAGAACTCTCCTGGGCTTCTATCTGCTCTAGCATCTTCATCTCTAAAGCATGGGGCAATTTGAAAATATTTATCAAATCCAGAGACCATTATGAGCTGTTTAAATTGTTGTGGTGCCTGGGGAAGAGCGTAAAACTTTCCAGGGTTGAGTCTGCTAGGTACCAAAAAATCTCTTGCCCCCTCGGGGCTTGATGATGTTAATATTGGTGTTTGGTATTCTAAAAATCCGAAACCCTCCATTTCTCTTCGAATATAAGATATTACCCTTGACCTTAAATTGATATTTTGATGAATTTTACTCCTTCTTAAATCTAGAAACCTATATTTCAGTCTTATTTCCTCAGAATATTCCTGATCTGAAAATACTGGAAGCGGCAATTCTTTAGTTGTACCTAAAATTTTAAAATTTGTAATTTTTATTTCAATTTCTCCTGATTTAAGTTCTCTATTAATAGTATCATTTTCTCGTGTAACAACTCGCCCTTCGAATTGAACTACGGTCTCCAAAGGAATTTTTTCAATTTTTTTGAATAAATTATTTTTATTATCAACAACACATTGTGTAATTCCATAAGTATCCCTCAAATCAATAAATAAAAGATTTCCATGATCTCGCTTTTTATTAATCCATCCAGATAATAAAACATCTTCACCATTATTATTTAAATTTAATTCACCACATGTATGAGTTCTATATAACGTCAAATTTATCCTCTAAAATTTCTTTAATTATTTTCATATTAATTGGTTTTTTTTTTTTTAAACTAATTTCATCAATTGTACATATAAATTCTCTAATTTTTCCGTATGATCTCGTAATTCTTTTTGAAATAAAATCTATCAGTTTTAAGTTTAAAGTGATTTGATAGTCTGCTAAATTTTTAGTGATAAGAGCTTGTATTAAAATATCATCAGGTTTTTGAATTTCCGCAAATAGACAATTTTTAAGTCTAGACCTTAAATCATTAAGTTTAATATTTAGATCCTTTAATGACTTGTTAGAAGTCAATATTAAAAATTTATTATATTTCTCGATAGTATCTATAAATGTATAGAATAAACTCTCGTCAAATTTATCAGGTATATTGTCTATAATTATATTTTCATTAAATCTAAGTTTATCTAAATCATAATTTTTTAATTTTTTTAAATCTATTATCAAACCATTATTTTTCTGCAAAAATATCTCAATTAAGTGGGTTTTTCCCGAATATCTCTCCCCATGAATATTTATAATTTTTTTTTCCCAATTAGGCCAGCTTAGAAGTAAATTATATGCATAAAAATTGCTTTCACTTACAAAAAAATCATTTTTGTTAAAACTTTTATTAAATTGAAAATTAAACAATTGTTGTCTTAAATCTTTTACTTTATTTTCCATGTTCCGTTTTCAGTGTTAATTGTTATATTTTTTTCGCGCATAATTTTTAAAAATTGTTTAGGGCTTCCATTGAAAATTACTTTGTAATTTAAATTTAAGCTAGAAATTTTTGTTATGTAATAATCATATATTAAATCTATTTCATCCATTTCTCTTTCTAGATTAATAATTTTTAAATTATCTTTTGGATTTAATTGTAAGTTTATTGCTAACTTTAATGATGTATTAATTAAATTATTACTTTTCCATAGATCTTCAAGATTTGTCTTTGTTTCGAGTATTAAAGCATCTAGTTTAACTTGGTCGGTTAAATTTATATTTTTATATTTTTTATTAATAATCTTTAAATCTTTGTCAAAAAAGAATTTTGATAGAATACGTAATTCTTTATTGTTTTTAAAAATAATTGATACTATATAATCATCTAAATCATATTTCTTTATAATTCTGTCGAAATAGAAGTTTTCTATATTATTTTTATTCTCATTAATTAGTTTAAAGTCCTCTACATCTTCATCAATTAAAATATAATTTATTAAAAAATATTTTTTTTTATTATTATTCCAATTTTTGTAAAAAGGATTATTCTCGTATAAAAAAATTTGATTTTTATCATTATCTATTAAAATTAATATTGTAAGGAAGTCTCTCTTTTTTTTTAATGATGGAAAAATGTTTTTTTTTTCAAAGAAATTAAGTGTTCTTTTTTTGTTAAAATTAACATTAAATTTTGCTATGTATTTTTTATCTAAAAAACTTTCATTTTTTATCTCAAATGATTCAACTAAATATTTAATTTCGTTTAGCTTTGAGTATTTGATCTTTGATTTGTCCTTAGTGACGATAATACTTGAAGTTAATTCTTCAAACGCAACAGAGAAGGCACTATTGATTACCTTTTCTTTACTAAAATTAGCGTCAAAAGGTTCGGAAATTTCAATATCTTCTATTTTAAAAATTTTACTTTGTGCACCTGTCGTTAGAATTGATAGAAAAATTAAAGTGGATAAATAAATAATTGTGCAAGATAGAATTTTGAAAATATTTTTTTTAGTATACATATTTTAATATATGAAAAAATATAAATTTACATATGAAAACAGCGGAGTAAATATAAATGCAGCTGAAAATTTTGTAAAATATATAGCAAATTCAAAAAAAAAAAATAAATCAAGCTTTGTTAACAACAATATTGGAAGCTTCGCTTCTATTACGAGTATTCCTAAAGGTTTAAAAAATCCATTATTAGTTTCAAGTACGGATGGTGTAGGTACGAAAATAGAGATAGCAAACATACTGAACAAATTTGATACCATTGGTATAGACCTAGTCGCAATGTGTGTAAATGATATTTTAGTTCAAGGAGCAAAGCCAATTATATTTTTAGATTATATATCTATTGATAAAATTAGTTTAAATAAACTTAAAAAAATTATTAAAGGAATTCAAAAAGGTTGTGAAATAAGTGGATGTATTTTGGAAGGTGGCGAAACTGCTGAAATGCCAGGAACATACTCTAAAAATAAATTTGATATAGCAGGTTTTTCTTTAGGAGTAGTTGATTCAAAAAAATTACTTAAAAAAAATAATATTAAAGAAAATGATATTATTATGGCAATTCCATCAAGTGGTCTTCACTCGAACGGATATTCACTGGTTAGAAAAATTTTAAATAAAAAAAATATAAATATAAATCGAAATAATTTTTTAAAAAATGAATTATTAAAACCAACTAAAATTTATGTAAAAGAAATTCAAAATTTATTAAAAAAAAGTTTAATTCACGGATGTGCACATATAACTGGAGGTGGTTTGCCAGGAAATTTAACTAGGATTATTCCTAATAATATTTGTGCAAATATTTATTTAGATAAAATAAAAGTTAAACCAATTTTTAAATGGATTAAAAGTCAGGGCGTAAGTGAACCAGAAATGCTAAAAACTTTTAATTGTGGTGTCGGTTTTTGTTTTATTGTTAAAAAGGAAAACATTCATAAAGTAAAAAAATATTTTAGCAAACAATACGAACCATATGTAATTGGTCAATTAATTAAGAATAAAAAAAATAAAATTTTATTTAATGAAAAAATCAGATGGTAAATTAAAATATAATATTGCAGTTTTTATTTCTGGGAGAGGTTCAAATTTAAAATCTATTATTGCATATTCTAAAAAAAAAAAAGCTTGCTATAATGTTAGGATTGTTATTTCAAATAACAAAAAAGTAAATGGCTTATTAATTGCTAAAAAATATAATATTAAAAATTATTTTATTGATTTTACCAAATCAAAAAGGCTTGGAAATAAAGTTATTCAAATTTTAAAAAAAGAAAATATAGACTTAGTATGTCTAGCGGGATTTATGAAAATATTACCGGCATATTTTATTAAATTATACAATGGAAAAATTGTTAACATTCATCCATCATTATTACCAAAATATAAAGGTCTTAATACTCACAAAAGAGTAATATCAAATGGTGAGAAATTTACTGGATGTACAGTTCACTTCGTAAATAGATATTTAGACTCAGGTAAAATTATTTTTCAAAAAAAAATTCGTATTACTAGGGAAGATAATGCAAAATCTATTGAAAAAAAAGTTTTAAATATAGAACACAAAATTTATCCAAAAGTTATAGAAAAAATCTTATCTAATCCTTAAAAAAAAAATTTATTTCTTTCTCAGCATTTTCTAAACTATCAGATCCATGAACAGAGTTTTTATCAATCGAAATTCCAAATTCTTTTCTAATTGTCCCCGGTTTTGCCTCCTGCGGATTAGTTGCTCCCATTATTTTCCTATTTTCAACAATCGCATTGTCTTTTTTGAGTACCATAACTAAAACTGGGCCAGAAGATAAATAATTACATAAATCGTTATAAAATGGCTTTGTTTCGTGAACTTTATAAAATAATTCTGCATCTTTTTTTTCAAGTTTTACTTTTTTTTCCTTAACAATATCAAAATTATTATTAATAAATATATTCTTTATTTTGTCCTCAAGATTTCTCTCCATGGCATCTGGTTTGATTATCGATAGAGTTTCTTC
Organism: uncultured Pelagibacteraceae bacterium; assembly: GCA_902606115.1. Lineage (GTDB taxonomy): Bacteria > Pseudomonadota > Alphaproteobacteria > Pelagibacterales > Pelagibacteraceae > Pelagibacter. Next base: position 33,193 of record CACLFM010000003.1, on the reverse strand, counting down.
CATATTATTCATAGTTATCCTCAACAAACTTGTCTAAAAGTCTTACACCATATCCAGTTGCACCACTTGAATTTAATGAGCCTGCATATTTTGAAAAAGCCATTCCTGCAATATCGAGGTGAGCCCATGGTGTTTTATTAATTATAAACCTCTGTAAAAATTGAGCTGCCGTTGTTGATCCTGCGCCACCTACATAATTAATATTTTGCATGTCTGCATTTTTAGAATTCATTAACTTGTCATAATTTTCATGAAGAGGCAGTCTCCATACTTTTTCATCTACCTTTTCTCCAGCATCAAAAAGTTTTTTAGATAATTTATCATCATTAGAAAATAAACCTGCATACTCAGATCCCAAGGCAACAACTATGGCACCTGTTAAAGTTGCTAAGTCAATTATTAAATTTGGTTTAAATTTTTTTTCAGTAAAAGTAATTGCATCTGCTAAAACTAGCCTACCTTCCGCATCAGTATTTAAAACTTCAATAGTTTTTCCACTAAATGACTTTACAATATCTCCTGGTCTTTGAGCATTCCCACTCACCATGTTTTCCACAAGTCCAACTACACCCACCACATTTACCTTAGCTTTCCTCAAAGCTAAACTTTTAAGAAGACCAACGACGACAGCTGATCCAGCCATATCATAGGTCATGTCTTCCATAAATCTGGCAGGCTTTAAAGAAATACCACCTGTATCGAAACAAACGCCTTTACCAACAAAAGCTAAGGGTTTTTTTTGCTTTTTATTCCCATTCCATTCCATTGTTACAATGTATGATCCTCTTGAACTTCCTTGGCCTACTCCTAGTAAAGCGTTACATTTTAATTTTTTAAGCTTGTTAGTATTGTAAACTGTAATTTTTAAACCTAATTTTCTTAAGAAAGTTAAACGTTTCGCATACTCATCAGGATGCAGAACATTACCGGGTTCAGAAACAAGATCCTTTGTAAAATTAACACCTTTTTCTACTGCATTTAAATTTTTGATTAATTTTAAATTTACCCTTTCTTTAGTTATAATGTTTAAATTTAATGTTTCAGTATCTTTTTTTGTTAAATATTTATCAAAAGAGTAAGATTTTAATTTCATCCCATGAGCTAACTCATGTAAACATTTAATGTTATTTGAACTTTCAATTGTATCTCCAAAAATATGAATTTTATTTAAATTCTCATTTTTAAAAAATTCAAACAGTCTTGCTCCGGTTTTTTCAAAAGAATTTTGATGTTTTTTTAAAGAAAAAATGATTATCTTTTGATCATGACTGATATCAAAAGAAAAAATTTCTTTTTTTTTATTATTATTTTTTAGATTTTTTTTAAATAAATTACTCTGTGTTTGATTTAATATTTTGTTTATATTTCTTATTTCAGAATGTTTATTGGCAAAGAAAATAATCGACCCTGAAAGATTGTCTAATTTCGCAGATTTTACATATTTTTCTTTTAAAATCATAATTTTATTCAAATTTCTAACAAAACGTGTATATGATTATTTTAAAAAATTTCAATGAAAAAAATAATTTTTAAAAATTTTTTAAGAGAAACTACAGAGTTTTTTATATTATCTAGTTGTGCTGTGACAATAATAGTTTGGGTCATACAAGCTGTAAATTATCTGGAATTTGTAACAGAGGATGGTCATAGCTTTAAGGTATATTTTTTATATACCATTTACAGCTTACCTAAGATTTTCAGTAAACTTTTACCTTTTATGTTTTTTTTCTCAATTTTTTGGACATTAATAAAATATGAGGAACAAAATCAGACATTAATTTTTTGGACAAATGGAATTAATAAACTAACTTTTATAAATATCATCATAACTTATTCATTCTTTTTTCTGATATTGAACTCTTTATTTAGTTTATATTTTGTTCCAATCTCTCAAGATAAAGCAAGATCTTTTTTAAGAGAGTCAAATATTGATTATTTGCCTCTTCTAGTGAAGCCAAAAAAGTTTATTGATACAGTCGAAAGATTAACAATATATTCTGATAGGAAATTTGAGGATAAATTAGAAAATATAATAATTAAAGACTCGTTTACTAAACAGAAATCAAAAATAATTTATGCAAAAAAAGGTTATTTTTCTGAAATAGAAGGTAATAATTTCTTAATTCTAACTAATGGTAAAATATTAAATATTAATGAGGGTAAAACTAATTCATTTGATTTTAACGAGACACAAATAAATTTGTCTAAATACACTTCAAAGACTACAAAAACTCCAAAAATACAGGAAGTAAATACAAAAAACTTATTTTATTGCCTGTTTAAAATCGATAAACCAAAAGAACAAACAGAAAATAATTTTCCATTTGTGTGTGATAAGTCTTTAAATCTAGAAAATAAAATATCTCAAGAATTATATACAAGAGTTTTTAAACCCTTTTATATTCCTTTGCTGGCTTTAATTGGGGGACTTTTACTCATTAAATCAAAAAATTCTCAAGGTTTCTCTAATTATAAATTTAAAATTTTTACAACCGGTGTCATTATTATTTCTATTTCTGAAATTTCAACAAAATTTTATTCAGCAAACATGTATGAGAGTTTTTTTATAATTTTAACACCATTTATATTATTTTTTTTATTTTATATATCTTTTATTAAAAAATTAAATTGGATACCTGTATGATAATTAAGACTTATCAAATTTATTTGAGTAAAGTTTTTACTTCAACATTACTTAAAACATTTATTGTATTTGTATCTTTAGCATTCATTTTAAATATATTTGAAGAAATTAATTTTTTTAAAGACCTCGAAGTTTCTCTAACGCTACCAATATTTTTAACTTTTTTAAACATACCATCAATTATATTTGATATTTTTCCTTTTATATTTTTAATAACAGCGCAATTTGCTTTTATAAAATTAATTGACCAGAATGAAATTATAGTACTAAAAAATTTTGGTCTTGATAACTTGAAAATTATAAAAATTTTATCGGTTTTAAGTTTTTTAATTGGCTTAATAATAATAACTGTGTATTACAATTTTTCATCAAGCCTTAAACATTCATATCTTAATCTTAAAAATTCATACGCTAAAGATAACAAATATTTGGCAGTAATAACAGAAAATGGAATATGGATAAAAGACGAAGTAGGAGAAAATATCAACATAATTAATGCAAATAGATTTAGTAACAACATTTTATATGATGTTGATGTTTTGCAATTTGATAAAAACTTTGATTTCAAGAAAAATATAATTTCAAAAAAAATAATTATTGAAAATAAATCATGGTTAATAAAAGATGCACTAATCTCAGATTCAAAAGGGAAAAATAAATATATTCAAAATTACTATTTATTAACTAATCTTAATTATAACGATGTAAACTCACTTTTTTCAAATTTGTCATCTCTAAATATTTTTGAATTAAATGATTTAAGAAAAAAATATGAAAGTATTAATTATTCATCGACTGAAGTAAGTTCGGCAATTCAAAAGTTAATATCATTTCCTTTTTATTTGACCATTATGACGATATTGGCTTCTACAATCATGCTTAATATAAAACATAACAAATCTAAGATATTTCATCTTATTTTTGGTATTCTAATTTCTGTCATAATTTACTATTTAAGTTTCTTTTTTGAGGAACTGGGAAAAAATGAACAAATACCAATTGAAATTTCTATTTGGATACCTTTGATTATTATTATGCTAATTTCAACTATAAGCTTAATTAGAGTTAATGAAAAATAAAGTTAAAAAATTAATATTTATATTTCTGTTAAATGTATTTTTTACATCAAATATAGTTGGCGAAGAAATAAAATTTGAGGCAAATTTTATAGAATTAATAGATGAGGAAAAAAGAATAATAGCAAAAAAAAACGTCAAAATTATAAATGATAAAGAGATAATTTATGCTGATGAAATGGATTACGATAAATCGAAACAGATTATAAAAGCTAAAGGAAATATACGTATTAAACACTTAGAAAAAAATTTAGAAATTTTTAGTGATGAATTGATCTACTTTAAAAATAAGGAAACAATTTCTTTAAATAAAAATGTAATAATTGATTTTGAAAATAAGCTATTATTTAATACTCAAGAAGTATTATATGATAAAAATAAAAAAGAAATTAAAACTAACAATTTTTCAACTTTTAAAGATAATTTTGGAAATAAAATCTCATCTGAAAAAACAAAATATTTATTTAACCAAAGTTTACTTAAAATAAGCTTAGTTAAAATGATAGATGAAATTAATAACAAATATTTTTTTGAAAACGCAATTATAGACTTTGAAAATAATGAAGTCATTGGAGATAATGTTAAAATAGACTTTTTTAAAGGTAGTTTTAATAGTCAAGAAAATGATCCAAGGTTAAGAGGTAATTATTTTTACAGCGATAATAATTTTTCATCGGTTAAAAAAGGGGTTTTTACGACATGCAAAAAAAGAGGTGACAAATGTCCTCCATGGCAATTTAAAGCCGGGGAGATAAAACATGATAAATCAAAAAGTACTATTTATTATAAAAATGCATGGTTAGAAATATATGATAAACCTGTAATTTACTTTCCTAAATTTTTTCATCCTGACCCAACTGTTAAAAGACAATCTGGATTCTTAATGCCTGGATTTGAAAGCTCAAGTTCATTGGGTGACTCTTTATCGGTTCCATACTTTAAAGTAATCTCAAAAAATAAAGATTTTACTTTCACGCCGAAAATTTATGGAGAAAGTGAGGGGTTGTTTCAAAATGAATATCGACAAGAGAATAAAAATTTTTCACACATTTCAGATGTAAGTATAAAAAAAAGTAAAAAAAATTCAAAAACACATTTTTTTTCTAATACGTTAGCTGCTTTAAACTTATCCTATTTTGAGAATAGTGAGCTTGAAATTAATATAGAGACTACCTCAAACAATAATTATCTGAAATCTCATAAAATAAAATCTGAAATTACAAATAATAATTCATTGTTAAATTCATTTTTAATTCTCAAAGGTAATAATAAAGATTTATATATTCAAGCAAGAGCAGAAACTTATGAAGATTTAACAAAGGATAGATCAAGTGATAGATATCAATATTTATTACCAAGTTTTGAAATTTCAAAAAATTTCAAAAATAATTTGAGTTTAACATCAAATGGATATCACAAAAATTATAATACTAATGTTTTTGAAAAAGTTTTAATTAATGATTTAAAATATTCATCTGTACCTAAAATTAACTCTGAAGGATTTGTAAATAAATTTAATGTTTTTTTTAAAAATGTCACTACCGAAAGTGATAATTCTAAAGAGTATTCAAATCAATTTAGATCACAAAACTTTGGCTCATTTTTTTATGATATCTCTTACCCAATGAAAAAAGAGGGTATAAATTATAATAGTTTTTTATCTGGCAAGGCAGCTTTAATGTACAGTCCAAATAAAAATAAAAATATAAAAAAACTAGACAGAAAAATTGATTTTAAGAATATATTTACTCAGAATAGGTTGGGTCTAAACGATAGTTTAGAAGGTGGTCAATCATTAACTTTGGGAGGTGAGTATAAATTAGCTAATAAAGAAAATGAAAATATATTAACCGCTGGATTAGCATCTGTTTTAAGGGATAAAAATGAAAATAAGCTTCCAGTTAGTTCTACAATAAATAATAAAACATCAGACTTAATTGGCTCTTTTAACTTTAGGCCAAATGAAAATATTAATTTTGATTATAATTTTTCCGTTGACAATGATTTAAGTTCCACAAATTACAACTTTATCAAAGCTGATATAACTATAAATAAATTTGTAACCACATTTGAATTTTTACAAGAAGATGATGAGGTAGGAAGTGAAAATCACTACTCAAATGAAATCAAGCTACTCTTGGATGATTCAAACTCTCTTAAATATAGAACAAGAAGAAATAAGAAAACAGATTTAACTGAATATTATAATTTAATATATGAATATAAAAATGATTGCCTAACTGCGGCTATACAGTACAACAAAGATTATTATTCAGATAAAGATTTAAAACCAAATGAAGAAATCTTTTTTTCAATTTCAATTTTACCATTTTCATCTGTAAATTCTCCAAGTAAGCGAAAATGAAAAAAAAAATTTTTGTAGGAATATTTATTTTCTTTTTAGCAATTAACTTCAAAATTGCTTATTCTGAAATATTTATAAAGGCAAAGGTAAATAACCAAATTATCACAAATATTGACGTAAAAAATGAAAAAAACTATTTATTAGCTCTGAATCCAAATTTAAGAAATTTATCCTTAAAAAATATTAATCTTTATGCGGTGGAATCTGCAATTAATGAAAAAATTAAAAAAATCGAAATTGAAAGACAATATGAAATAATTTCAGACAATGAAATTATTAAAAAAATTATAACAGATTTATACTCTGGCATAGGAATAACTAATGTGGAAGAATTTAAAAATCACTTATTAGATTATGAAATTAACTTAAGTATGGTTGAAAAAAAAATAGCAATTGAAATAGCCTGGAATGATTACATTGTAAGAAAATTTAATAATGCAATTTTAATTGATAAGGCTAAAATTATGAACAAAATTAATCAAATTAATACAAAAAATTCTGTTGAAAATTTATTATTATCAGAAATAATTTTTACCATAAATGAAAACGAAAATCTTAAAGCTAAATTTAATAAGATAAAAGAGAGCATTGAAAAGATAGGTTTTGAAGAAACTGCAAAAATTTATAGCGTTTCCGAAAGTAAAAAAAACGGTGGTAAAATAGGTTGGGTTTACAAAACACAGCTTTCAAATAAAATTTCTGAGCAAATTAAAAATCTTAATATTGGAGAATTTACTGAAGCTATTACTGTGCCTGGAGGTTTTATTTTAATTAAATTGATTGATAAAAAAAATCAATTATTAGAAACTGATAAAGAAGATCAATTTAAAAAAGCCTTAAATTTTGAAAGAAACAGACAATTAACTATGTACTCAACACTCCACTATAAAAGAATTTATAATAAAGCCGTAATTAATGAATTCTAATCCAATTATTATTATTGGAGGTGAACCACAAAGTATTTTTATTGAAATATTGCTTAAAGCTTTTAAAAAAATACATAATCCAGTAATTTTAATCTCTTCAAAATTAATATTGAAAAAAAATATAGACAGATTCAATTATCGTTTAAAATTTAATGAATTAAAGGAAGATTTATCTAATATAAAAAAGGGAAAGATTAATTTAATAGACATAAATTATAATAAATTTTCTTTTTCAAAAAAAAAAATTACTTCAGAATCAAATGAATATATCAAAGCTTCATTCAATAAAGCCCTTGAGATAAGAAAAACTATAAAATGTGTAGGTTTAATCAATGGACCAATTTCTAAAAAAACTTTTTTGAAAGGAAGATTTAATGGGATTACAGAGTATTTAGCAAAAAAAACAAATGTTAAAGATCCAGTAATGTTAATTTATAATAAGAAGTTGAGTGTTAGTCCGCTTACAACGCATATACCTATTTCAAAAGTTTCTAAAAATATTAAAAAAGAAAATATTATTAGTAAAATTAAAAAAATTAATACTTTCTATCAAAAAGTATTGAGAAAGAAACCTAATATAGCTATCACTGGATTAAATCCACATTGTGAAAGTTTTGGATCAGAAAACAAAGAAAAAAAAGAGATTATTCCCGCAATTAAACATTTAAAAAAAAATAAAATACGTATTAAAGGTCCATATGCATCAGATACAATTTTTTTAAAAGAGAATTCAAAAAAATTTGATGTTATTTTTGGTATGTATCACGACCAAGTACTAGGACCAATGAAAACTTTATATGGTTTTAAAGCAATTAACATAACAATAGGTTTGCCGTTTATAAGAATTTCACCTGATCATGGTCCTAATGTTCAAATGTTAGGAAAAAATAAATCAGACCCAGAAAGTCTCATTGAGGCCATACGTTTTTTTGAAAAATATGCAATTTAAAGCTAAAAAAAGTTTAGGGCAAAATTTTCTTATTGATAAAAATATTCTTAAAAAAATTGCAAATATTGGAAATATCTCCAAAGAGGACAAAGTTCTTGAAGTAGGGCCTGGAACTGGAAATCTCACAGAATATTTAATTAAAGCAAATCCAAAAACCACAATAGTAATTGAAAAAGATTCTAAACTGGTAAAAATTTTAGAAAAAAAATTTAAAAAAAAAATCAAAATAATTAACAATGATGTACTTAAACTTCCCGAAAGTTTTTATGAGGACCAATTTTTAGTATATGGCAACTTACCTTATAATATATCGACACAAATATTTGCTTACTGGTGTTTAAGTGAAAAAATTAAATTTAAAAAATTAATACTTATGTTTCAGAAAGAAGTAGCAGATAGAATAATTGCAAATGTAAATACTAAAAACTATAGTCGCATAACAATTTTAGCTAATTGGAAATTTAATATAAAAAAAATTTTTGACATCGCTCCAGAATGTTTTTTACCAAGACCAAAAATTAAAAGTACGTTGTTAGAATTTACTCCGAGAAATGACATAATAAAAATAAACAATCCCAAAAATCTTGAAAAAATTACGAAGATTTTTTTTAGCCAAAGAAGAAAAATGATAAAAAAAAATTTTATTAAATTGTTTAAAAATTACGATTCTTTATCAAAAACAATCAATATTAAACTAACAGATAGACCACAGAATATATCAATTGAAAAATTTCTTAAGTTAGTAATAGAATTTGAAAATAATTTAAAGTAGTTTTTTTATATGTTTTTCAATAAAAACTTTATCATAATTACTTTTTTTATTATTTAATTCATTATCTAAAATACTAATAATTTTGTCATAGCAGCTGTTTAAATCATCATTTATAACCACATAATTATAATTTATCCAATGAAGTATATCTTTATCAAACTGTTTCATTCTTTCTTCTACAATTAATTTATCTTTCATATCTCTATTTGATAAACGTTCATGTAAAACTTTTTTACTCGGAGGTAATATAAATATTGAAATTAACTTATAATTTAAATTTCGTTTTATAATTTGCTCTGTTCCTTGCCAATCAATATCGAATATTACATTTTTTCCTTCATCTAGTTTATCAATAATACTTTTTTTTTGGGTGCCATAATAATTATCAAATACCTTAGCATATTCTAAAAATTCATTTTCATTAATTAAGTTTTGAAATTGTTTTCTATCTATAAAAAAATAATCAATGCCATCAGTTTCATTTAATCTAGGAGTTCTAGTAGTGTGTGAAATTGAAGTAAAATATTTTTTATTTTTTGAAATCAGCTTAACTAACGTAGTTTTACCTGCTCCAGAAGGGGATGAAAGTATTATCATCGCTCCCCTTTTTTGTAAGGACATCTAAAATTAGTTACTTTTACTCTCTATAAATTTTATAGCGTCACCAACTGTTAGAATTTTTTCAGCTTCGCTATCTGAGATTTCGGACCCAAATTCCTCTTCGAAAGCCATTACTAATTCAACCGTATCTAAACTATCGGCACCAAGATCATCAATGAAACTTGCTTCATCAGTAACCTTGCTTTCGTCAATACCTAAATGATCTGCTACTATTTTTTTTACTTTACTTGATATTTCTTCTGACATATTGAATCCTTTGTTTGATTTTTTCTTAATAAATAAAATAGAAGTTTTGTCAACCTAAATACATACCTCCATTAACATGAATTGTTTCACCAGTTATATAATTGGCTAAATCTGAAGATAAAAATGCAACAACATTTGCTACGTCGTCTGGTGATCCAAGACGATTTGAGGGAATTTTTGATATAATTAATTCCTTAAATTTTGGATCAATTTTGTCAGTCATTTGTGTTTCAATAAAACCAGGTGAAACACAGTTTATATTGATATTTTTTTTTGCATATTCCAAAGATAGACTTTTAGAGAATCCAATTATACCAGATTTAGAAGCGGCATAATTTGCTTGCCCAACATTTCCTGTGTGACCCACTACTGATGTGATGTTTACAACTTTTCCGTATTTATTTTTTATCATTTTTTTTAAAGTGAATTTGCAAAGTAAAAAAGTTGATGTAAGATTTAAATCTAAAACCTCATTCCATTCTTTGGATGACATTCTTAATGATAAATTATCTCTAGTTATTCCTGCATTGTTTATTAATATATCAGGTCCACCATCTAAAACTTTAGACGAGTTATCGATGAATTTTTCAATTTCTTCATGTTTCGAAATATCAAATTTGCTTGTTAATAAATTACTATATTTTTCATTTAGAAATTTTAATTTTTCTTCATTTGTTCCAGTAGCAAGCACCTTGGATTCATTTTGAATGAAAAATTTAATTATAGCATTTCCAATGCCTCCAGTTGCTCCCGTAACAATTACTTTTTTATTTTTTAAGTTAAACATATAAATCCAATTCTTTTATATCTTGTATACTATTTAGAGATTTAAAATTAACGTTTTTATTTATCCTTTTTATTAGACCAGATAACACTTTTCCTGGTCCAATTTCTATAAAATTGTTAGTTCCTTCATTGATCATAAAATTTACACTTTCCATCCATCTAACTCTTCCTTCAATTTGTGAAACTAATAAATTTTTGATTTCAGAATTTGAAATTGATGGTTTTGCCGAATAATTAGAAATTATAGGAATTTTAATATCTTTAAAATTTAAATTTAAAATTTTTTCTCTCATATTCTCTGTGGCAGTTTTCATTAGTTTACAGTGAAAAGGTGCGCTAACATTAAGTTTTATATTTTTAATTTTTAATTTAGCTAAATCTTCAGAAAATAAATCGATACTTTTTTTTAAGCCACTTAAAACAACTTGTTGAGGAGAATTGTCATTAGCAATATAACACTTATGATTGTTGATTTTTAAAATATCCTCAATTACCTTTAAATCACTACCTAAAACTGCCAGCATACTTCCTTCTTCAGTAGGTATTGCATCTTGCATAGACTTACCTCTTTTTTTCAATATTTTTAAAGTATCTTCAAATTTTAAAGCACCATAACAACATAGAGCCGAATACTCTCCCAAGGAATGTCCTGCAATAAAATTTGCTTTATCAAAATTAAATCCAAATTCTTTTTTAGCAACAGTGAAAATTGCATAGCTTGTTAAAAAAATAGCAGGTTGAGTATTTTCAGTTAAATTTAATTTATTATCAGGTCCTTCAAATATAATTTTTGTAATTGGTAGATCAAGCAAATCATCGGCCTCTTTATATATATTTTTAACTACTTCAAACTTGTCAAAAAATTCCTTGGCCATACCTACTTTTTGCGATCCCTGACCTGGAAAAACTACGGAAAACATTTAATTTTTTCTATAATATTAACTCTTGTATTAAAACTATTATAATAGTATATCAACTTTTTTTATATAAATAATGAGTAATTACGAACATACAATTATCGCTAGACAAGATACTTCAATATCTCAGATTAAACAAATTAAAGAAAAATATTCAGAGTTAATTCTAAAAAATAAAGGTAATATAGTGCAAACTCAAGAATGGGGATTAATGAATTTGTCTTATTTAATAAAAAAAAATAAAAAAGGAAACTATATTCATTTTAAAATAGAATGTGATGGATCATTAATTAGAAAACTAGAAAAAAGTGAAAGATTAGACAAAAATTTATTAAGATTTTTAACAGTCAGAGTTAAGAAATTTGATCTTGAAACTAATTACTTTGTTAAAGAGGAAAAAAATTAGTGAAAAATAGAAAAAGTAATTCAAAAAAAAATAGGTCGAGTAACTTCTCTAAGCTAAGTATATTCCAGCCAAATAAGTATAAATTTAAAAAGGCTTGCCCTCTATCCTCTAAAGGGGCGCCGACTGTTGATTATAAAAATATTAAGCTACTAAAAAGATATGTTTCTGAAAATGGTAAAATTTTACCTTCAAGGATTACAAATATTTCACAAAAAAAACAAAGAGAACTTTCTCTCTCAATTAAAAGAGCAAGAAATTTAGCATTAGTTTAAATATGAAGGTAATATTATTAGAAAATCTAAAAAAAATTGGATCGATCGGAGAAATAATTGATGTTAAAAGAGGTTTTGCGAGAAACTATTTAATAGCAAATCAAAAAGCTTTATATGCTTCAAAAGAAAACGTTAAACAAGTAGAGTCAATTAAAATAGAGCTTGGCAAAAAAGACATGGAGAAAAGAAAAATTGCAAAACAACTTTTAGAAAAAATTAATAATAAATTATTTGTGGTTAAAAAATTAGTCACAGAAAATAATGATCTTTACGGTTCGATTAAACCTACCGAAATTTCTAAACTTATTCATGAAAATGAGAAAATTGAGATAAAACCTTCATCAATACAACCTTTGAAAGAAATAAAATCTTTGGGAACATTTCAAGTAAAAATAGATTTACATTCAGAAGTTCAAGCGGAGATTAAAATTAAAGTTGATACGTTAGATCAAGGCAAATAAACTATACATTTTTTTCCCCAGGATTTTTATTATTATAAATTTGTTTTTTTAATTAAATAATGAATGTATGATTAATAGTGATTAAAAATTTATCTCTTGTATCAAGTGATACTAACCAGCTACCTAATAACATTGAAGCTGAACAAGCGGTAATAGGTTCTCTACTAACTTCTAATGAGATATTTGATGATATAAGTTCTATTATATCTGAAAATAATTTTTATGACCCACTCCATCAAAAAATTTATTCTTCAATAAATAATCTGATTTATAAAGGAATGTTAGCTAATCCTATTACTTTAAAAAGTTATTTTGAGAATGAAAAAGATGACTTAAATGTCCCAGAGTATTTAATCAAGATTACTAAATTTTCTACTTCATCTCGCCAATCTATAGAATATTCTAAAATAATTTATGATATGTATGTAAGAAGAGAGTTAATTAAAATCTCTGAAAACATTATTGATAGCGCAAAAGTAAGTGATCTTAATGTGAGTGGACAGTCAATAATCGAAAATTCTGAAAAAATTCTTTATGACCTAGCTGAAAAAGGTTCTTTTAACTCCTCATTAATAAAATTTGATGAGGCAATTAAACAAACGATAGAAATGGCTTCTAGTGCATATAAAAATGAGGAAGGGATAGTTGGCGTACCAACTGGTTTAAAAGATTTAGATGATAGATTGGGAGGTCTACATAAATCCGATTTAATTATAATTGCTGGAAGACCATCAATGGGTAAAACTGCCTTAGCAACAAATATTGCATTCCATGCGGCAAGCAAAATTCAAGAAATTGGAAAAAAAGGTTCTATAGCCTTTTTTTCCTTAGAAATGTCTTCGGAACAACTATCAACCAGAATACTTGCTGAACAATCTAGAATAAAATCAAATGATATTAGACGAGGAAAAATTTCTGAGGAACAGTTCGAACAATTCATTGAAACTTCTAAAAATATTTCTGAACTTCCTTTATATATAGATGAAACACCAGCTATAAGTGTTGCAGCATTATCTAACAGGGCTAGGCGGATAAAAAGACTCTATGGGTTAGACATGGTTGTAATTGATTATATACAACTGATGAGAGCTACTTTTGCTGTAAAAGAAGGTAGAGTACAAGAAATATCTGAAATAACTCAAGGCTTAAAAGCGCTAGCTAAAGAGCTATCAGTGCCAGTATTAGCGTTATCCCAGTTGTCCAGGGCTGTAGAACAAAGAGATGATAAGAAACCTCTACTTTCAGATTTAAGAGAATCTGGATCAATTGAACAAGACGCAGATGTAGTTATGTTTGTTTACAGAGAATCGTACTATTTAAAAGCTAAAGAACCTAGGCCTGCAACAGTTGAACATGCTGAATGGCAAGCTAAAATGAATGAAGTGTCTCATCTTGCAGAATTAATCATTGGCAAACAAAGACATGGTCCTACAGGGAATGTAATGCTAGAATTCGAGGAAATGTTTACTAAATTTAAAGATGCTGTAAATAGTTAATATAAAATAGTATATTTACAGTTGAATGGTTTCTAAAATTTATCAAACTTTTATACTTAGCAAACCAAAAATAGTTCTATTATTATTAATAATTATAGCTCTTATTTTTGGTTATAAATCAAAAGATTTTAGATTAGATGCATCGTCAGAAACTTTGCTAATCGAGGGTGATCCAGATCTAAAATATTTACAAGAAATTAATGAAAAATTTGGTACAAAAGAATTTTTAGTCCTAACACTTACACCCAAAGATAAAATTATATCTGAAAATACGATTAACAATATCTTAAGTCTTAAATATAAAATTCAAAGTTTAGATTGGGTGCACAATACAGTTACAATTCTAGATGTTCCATTGCTTGATAGTTCTGATGATCCTTTAATGGATAGAATAAAAAATTTTAGAACGCTCAAGGATGATAATGTTGATAGAGATAGGGGTTTTCAAGAAATTTTGAATAGTCCTGTATTTAAAAACCTTGTTATAAGTGAAGACGGTAAAACAACAGGAATTATTGTTAATATTAAACAAACTGAAAAACCTCAGATCAACGCCTTTAATAGTAAATGGGAAATTGAAAAATATAAAGATAATTTAAAAAAAGAGAGGCATCAAAATATAATTGAAATTAGAGAAGTAATTAAATCTTTTGAAAATATTGGAAAAATTCATTTAGGTGGAATACCCATGATCGCTGATGACATGATGACTTTTATAAAAAGCGATATAATAATTTTTGGTTTAGGTGTTTTCTTATTTATTGTATTTACCTTATGGTATGTCTTTAGAAATTTAATTTGGATTGTGGTTCCTATAAGTAGTTGTTTTTTTTCAGTTCTAATCATGATGGGTTTTTTAGGTATAATGAATTGGAAGGTGACAGTTATCTCATCCAATTTTATCGCTTTAATGTTAATATTAACAATGGCAATGAATATTCATATGAGTACAAGATTTCTTCAATTAAGAAGAAAATCTCCTAATTCATCTTTGTTCGAAATTCTTACATTGACAACTGAGAAAATGGTTTGGCCAATTATTTATACAGTTCTTACAACAATGTGTGCATTTATGTCATTGGTATTTAGTGACATAAAACCTATTATTGATTTTGGTCTAATGATGTCATTTGGGCTACTAACATCTTTTGTTGTTACTTTTACCTTACTTCCAACGCTATTAAATTTATTTGAATATAGGCATGTTGATGTTGAAGATAAATCATTTTCATCATTCACTAAACTACTTTCAAAATTTTCTATAAATAATGTGAAATTAATTTCAATAATATCAGTTTTGTTAATTATCGTAAGTATATTTGGTATTTCAAAACTAAAAGTTGAAAATAGTTTTATAAATTATTTTAGTAAGGATACTGAAATTTATAAAGGCATGAAGCTAATTGATGAAAAGTTGGGAGGAACAACTCCTCTAAATATCATACTTAAATTTGGTAATGAAGAAGTTGAACTTTCCAATGATGAAGAGGACCAATTTGAGGATTGGGATGAAGAAAATAGCGAGGATGACCCAAATAAATATTGGTTCACTAAAGATAAGATAGACAGAATAAAAAATGTTCATCTATATTTAGAAAAATTAGATTATGTTGGCAAAGTTTTATCTTTTTACTCAATTATTGAAATAGCTACTAAACTTAATAATGATAAAGAACTAGGGACTTTAGAAATGGGGGTATTGTACAGCAAACTTCCAGAAACAATAAAAAAAGAAATCGTCGATCCCTACATATCTGTCACAAATAATGAAGCTAGAATTAATTTAAGAATAAAAGACTCATCAGAGGGTTTAAGAAGAAATCAGCTAATAAATAAAATTAATTCAGAAATTAAAAGTGAGATCGGTTTAAAAGATGATGAGTTTAAACTAGGCGGTGTTTTAATATTATTTAATAATCTTTTGCAAAGTTTATTTAAATCTCAAATTTTAACCCTCGGCTTAGTTATGTTAGGTATATTTTTAATGTTTTTGATTTTATTCAAAAATGTCAAAATATCTCTTATTGGAGTAATACCAAATTTTATAGCAGCATTCGCAATTTTAGGGTTAATTGGATTATTAAATATTCCTTTAGATATGATGACTATAACTATAGCTGCAATCACAATTGGAATAGCAGTAGATAATAGCATACATTATATTTACAGATTTATTGAAGAATTTAAAAATAATAATAATTACAATGAGGTTGTAAAAATTTGTCATTCCACCGTAGGTATAGCCATATTAAATACATCAATAACAATAGTTTTTGGTTTCTCAATACTTGTGTTATCTAATTTTATACCAACTATTTATTTTGGAATTTTTACAGGCATAGCAATGCTTTTAGCTATGCTGTTAGTTTTAACATTACTTCCATGTCTGATTATCTTGATAAAACCTTTTGGCATTAGAACAAATGTCTGATGAAATTATTGAGATACTTGATCAAATTTTAATATTTGATTTGGTTTTTATTTTTTTAAATATTTTGTCATTATTTAAATGTACATCTAAAGGTTTTGTTTTAAGTTTATTATCTGCTAGCAAATGGTTGCTCGCATACGTTTTAACCCTATTCTTGTTTCCTAAAACTAAGCCTTATGTGGGTGATATAATAGACAATGAATATGTTTTAGATATCATACTTGCTTTATCAATTTTTGTAATAATTATCTTTTTAATTCTAATGATTAATAAAGGAATCAGTAAAGCAGTAAGTTACTCAGGAATAGGAACTTTAGACAAAATATTTGGTTTTTTCTTTGGCTTCTTAAGGGCCTATGTAATTTCTATATGTATTTTTGCTACTATAGATATAATTTATAATCACGAAAAATGGCCAATAAATCTTGACCATTCTTATAGCTTTCCATATGTTCTCAAAGGTAGTAATTATTTAATTAAAGAATTTCCAAATGAAAAAGATTATCAAGATACTAAAGAAAAGGTTCAAGAATTATAATCCAAAAGTTAAAGAGGAGTGTGGCGTATTTGGGATTAGTAATAATGACGATGCATCTACTTTAACAGCTCTTGGTTTACATGCTTTACAACATAGAGGTCAAGAGGGATGTGGAATAGTCTCATTTGATGGAAAAAAATATCACTCAGAAAAAAGATTTGGTTTAGTTGGAGATAATTTTAATAAAGAAAAAGTTTTAAATTCATTACCTGGAGATTATGCAATCGGGCATAACAGATATAGCACAACCGGTGGTACAACGCTAAGGAATATACAGCCCTTTTTTGCAGATACTAATGCTGGAGGAATAGGTGTTTCTCATAACGGTAATTTAACAAATGCGATTACATTAAGAAAAAAATTAGTTGAAGAGGGTGCAATTTTTTATACCACATCAGATACCGAGACAATTGTACAATTAATTGCAAAATCAAAAAGAATAAAAACAATTGATAAAATCGTAGATGCGTTATTTCAAATTCAAGGTGGTTATGCATTAGTGATGTTAACGCAAAATATACTAATAGGAGTTAGGGATCCTTTTGGAATAAGACCTTTAGTTATTGGAAAATTAAACAATTCATATGTATTAGCATCAGAAACGTGTGCTTTAGATATAATCGGAGCTAAATATATTAGAGATGTTGAAAATGGAGAGATCGTATATATTCAAGATAACAAGTTAATAAGTCTTAAACCTTTCCCCATGAAAAAAATTAGACCATGTGTTTTCGAATATATTTATTTTTCAAGACCAGATAGTTTATTAAATGGTAAATGTGCATATGAATATAGAAAATGTTTTGGTGCAGAACTTGCTAAAGAAAATTCATTAAAAGCAGATTTAGTCGTGCCGGTGCCCGACTCTGGTAATGCTGCAGCAATAGGGTATAGTCAATTAACTAATATACCTTTTGATCTTGGGCTAATAAGAAACCATTATGTTGGAAGAACTTTTATAGAACCTGCTCAAAAAATTAGAAGTTTAGGAGTTAAGTTAAAACTTAACGCAAATAAAACAACTGTAAAAAATAAAATAATTATATTGATTGATGATTCTCTAGTACGAGGAACAACGTCACACAAAATAGTAAAAATGTTATATGACGCAGGTGCAAAAGAGGTTCATGTTAAAATAGCTTGTCCTGAAATTAGATATCCAGATTTTTACGGAGTGGATACCCCTACCAAAAAAGAACTGCTTGCAGCGAACATGAGCAATAAAGAAATATGCGAATATATCAACGCTAAATCTTTAAAATTTTTAAGTATAGAAGGATTATATAAAGCTATGGGTTTTGAAAATAGAAACAAAACATATCCCCAATTGACAGATCATTATTTCACTGGAGACTATCCAGTTAAATTAATAGATGATCTCGGAGACAGTAAAGTGACGCAGTTGTCTTTGTTAAGCACAGCATCTAACAATTAAATTATGAAAAAAGTAAATTTTACTGAAATGAAAAAAGGTACAAAAGAAGACTACGTTTTCTTAGAAAAACTTGAAAAAGAATATGTAGGCGAAACAGCAGATAGAATATTAAGTTTTTTATCTAGGATGACCTCAACTTTAGAAGGTTACAAAATTTCAAGATTAGAGCACTCTTTACAGAGTGCAACTAGAGCTTTTAAAAATAAAGAGAGTGAGGAAATGATCGTTGCTTGTTTATTGCATGATATAGGTGATGAGCTAGCTCCGCTTAATCATTCGGAGTATGCAGCATCTGTATTGAAACCATATGTTTCTGAAAAAACTCATTGGATAATAGAAAAACATGGGGAATTTCAAATGTATTATTATGCTCACCATCTAGGAGCAAATCGATTTAAAAGAGAGAAATATAAATATCACAAATATTACCAAGCAACAGTAGATTTTTGCGAAAAATATGATCAATGTTCTTTTGATCCAAATTATAAATCTATGAGTCTTAAAGACTTTGAACCTATGATCAGAAAAGTATTTTCAAGAAAACCATACTCTAACGCTTAAATTGTCTAACAAATTAAAATCTGAAAGTAGTCCTTATCTTAGACAACACGAAAATAATCCTGTTAATTGGTTGGCATGGAATAAAGACAGTTTAAAAAAAGCTCAAGTTGAAAAAAAACCAATTTTTTTAAGTATTGGTTACGCAAGTTGCCACTGGTGTCATGTAATGGCCCATGAAAGTTTTGAAAATATAGAAACAGCTAAAATAATGAATGATGATTTTGTTAATATAAAAGTTGATAGAGAGGAGAGACCCGATTTGGATTTCATATTTCAAAGAAGTCTAGGTGTGCTAACTGGTGCTCAAGGTGGTTGGCCGTTATCAATGTTTTTAGATGAAAATGGTGTACCATTTACAGGGGGAACATATTTTCCACCTAAAGAAATGCAAGGAAGGCTAAGTTTTACTCAAGTTCTGAATAATGTTTCAAAAGTTTATAAAGGAAATAGGGAAAAAATAATTAACCAGGTAGAGCAAATGAAATTAGTTTTTAAAGAGTTTAATTTAAAAACTGCAGTTATTAAACAAGACATTGAACCGTTAGTTGAAAAAATTTTGGAATACATGGACAACGAAAATGGAGGATTTAAGGGTGCACCAAAATTTCCACAATTATACATATTTGATACAATTTTATATTTTTATAATAAAAATAAAAAAAAAACCTTTTTAAATGTGGTTGAAAAATTACTAAATAATATTTCATCAAAAGGTATTTATGATCATCTTGGGGGTGGTATTTCTAGATATACTATTGATGAAAAATGGATAGTTCCACACTTTGAGAAAATGCTCTACGATAATATTCTTTTTGTAAGAACTATAAATAATTATTTGATTAATAAAAAAGACGAGAAATTGAAAGATAAACTTGTTCAAACAATTAATTTTATAAATTATGAATTCATGAATAATAAAAATTTAATAGGTTCTGCTTACGACGCAGATAGTGAGGGTGTAGAGGGCAAATACTATGTTTGGAGTTATTTGGAAATCGAAAATCTTCTAGGTGGTAATATTAATATTTTTAAAAAAAAATATTCAATTACAAAAGAGGGGAATTTTGAAGGTTTAAATATATTGACTGAAAACAATAACTTAAAATTAAATAATGATGAGTTAAGAGTCATAAAAGAAAGTGAAAAAATACTTTTCGATGAAAGAAAAAAAAGGGTAAAACCTTTTTTTGATGACAAAAGTCAAACTGATTTAAATAGTTTTTGGATATATACTTTATTGCATTCATCTTTCGTGCTTAATAACAAAACTCTTAAAGATGAAGTTTTCAAACTTTTTGAAAATTTACAACAAGCTTTAGAAAACAAAATTTATCATTGTTATAGCAAGAACGATGAGATAGATGTATTTTTAGAGGATTATAGTTATTTTGCCTTAGCTTTAATAAGTTTTTATGAGGTCACCGGAGATGACAAATATCTTCATAAAAGTGAGAAAATTTTAATGGAAACATGGGATATTTTTTTCGATGAAGAAACAAAAACATTACAAAAAAATCCACAAAAAACTAATGATCTCTTTGTAAAACCTATAGATCTAATTGATAATAATATTCCTAACGGTAATAGTGTTTTCTTACTTGCACTAAATAAAATTTATAACATTACTGAAAAAATTATTTTTAAAAACAAAATTCATACTCTAATGAAATCTTTTTATTCATTGATAGATAAGAACTACTCACAAATGTTTAGTTATTTTAAAACTATAGATATTTGTGAAAACAATGTCACTTTTACATTCTGTGGTTTTAATGAAGAATTTGAAAAAATTAGAGATTATTTATTGTTAAATTATTTTGAAAAATCTACTTTTATTTACAAAAAGTCTGAGGACGACCATTATATTTTAATTTGCAAAAATCAAACCTGCTCGCAAAAATTAAGAAACATTTCTGAAATTAATAATTATTTAAATGAGAAAACTATCTAGCCAAAAAAAAGGGTCGTTAATGGCTTTAGTTGCGGTGTTGTTTATAACACCAGATGCTTTATTTATAAGACTATCTTCGATTGATACATGGTCTTTAGTTTTTTATAGGGGAATTATACCTTTTACTGTTGTTTTTATAGGTATGGTAATAATTTATCAAAGTAATTTTTTTAAAATATTATTTTCGAATGGATATAAAGGAATTGCTTATATATTAACTTTTTCAATAACAAATATTGCATTTGTTATTTCAATTCAGAATACTAATGTTGCAAATACTTTAGTTATGATTGCAACAGCTCCGATGTTATCGGCGATTTTAAGTAATATTTTTTTAAATGAAAATCCTGACAAAAAAACTTGGATAGCTATTTTTATTACATTTATTTCTGTAGTATATATTTTTTATGACTCGATAAAGATTGGAAATCTTTATGGAGATATATTGGGATTTGTCGCAGCTCTTGGTCTTGCTATCGGTGCAGTAATTATAAGATCTGCAAAAAAATTAAACCTAGTCCCTTCTGCAGTTATAGGAAAATTATTTGTTGCATCTTTTGCAATTTTTTTTGTTAATGATTATTCTCTCAATGATAATGATTTAATAATCGTTCCATTAATGTGTATAATGTGTGTAGCAATACCATTTGTTTTAGTTACTATTGCTCCAAGATTTATTACAGCTGCTGAAGTAAATCTTTTCTTTTTATTAGAAACTATCATAGGTCCAATTTGGGTTTGGTTAATAATTAAAGAACAGCCAACAATTGAAACAATTTTTGGTGGTATGGTTATAATTATTACAATTGCTGCTCATTCTTTTTTAAAGTTAACAAAATCATAAGTTAAACATAATAATTTCTTGATTTAATCATAAATCACAAATAATAAGCAGACGGTTTATGAATAAGATAGTTAAAAATTCCTGGGCTTTATTTTTAGGTATGAGTATGATCATGTTATCATACGGATACCAAAATTCGCTTCTTGGAGTTAGAGCGGTTACTGAAAATTTTAGTCTTGAGTCCACCGGTTTTATGATGTCTGGATACTTTGTTGGGTACTTTGTTGGTGCTAGAACCGCTACTCCCGTAATTTCAAGTGTTGGGCATATCAGAGTTTTTGCAGCTTTTGCGTCGATTGCATCATTATCTGTTTTATTTCACTCTATTTTTGTAAATCCTTTTTCATGGTTTTTATTAAGAGTCATAACAGGATATTCAATGGTTCTGATTTATACTATCGCAGAAAGTTGGTTAAACGATAGAGCAAGTAATAAAAATAGAGGTAAAGTTTTATCCATATACATGATCATATTATATGGAAGCATGGGCTTGGGTATGTTTTTACTTAATTTTAGTAAGCCAGAAAATTTTGAACCATTTATTTTGATATCTGCAATTATGTCTTTAGCATTGATACCAATTTTATTAACTAAGAGGAAAGCACCGACTTTTAAGAAAATTTTGTCAATGTCTATTAAAGATTTATACAATTCGTCACCGCTTGGAACAATAGGATCGTTATTGTTAGGTACTGTCCACTCTGCAGTTTTTTTATTTTTTGCGGTTTATGCAGCTGAAATGAATTTTTCAATACTTGAAATTTCAATTGTTACTTTTCTTTTAACAATTTCAGGAGCGGTTGCACAATATCCAATTGGTTTCATTTCGGATAAATTCGATAGAAGGAGAGTAATTATTTTTACTACTTTTGGTGCAGCTTTTTTTGCTTTAATGCTTATTTTTTCTAGTGGTACAATGTATTTACCTCAGGGACTAGGTTCATCAAAAAATTGGTTTTATTTTTTTGTAGTTCTATTTTCGTTTTGTAGTTTACCTTTATTTTCACTTATTTTGGCTCATACAAATGATTACATTACAAAAGATAAATTTGTGGCAGCAGGGGCTGGTTTGCAATTTGCTTTTGGCTTAGGTGCTATGAGTGGCCCTTTCTTGTGTTCAGTTTTTATGAACTTGATTGGTAACAACGGTTTTTTTATATTCATCATTTTTTTTCACTTACTGATTGGAATTTTTGGAATACACAGAATGAAAGTTAGACCAACACTAGAAAACCCAGACTCACAGTTTGTTCCAATGCCTCAAACAATTACTCCTGTGGGAATGGAACTAAATCCATCAACTGAACATATTGATGAACCCTACCCAGAAAAAGTTGAAAAAATGTTGAAAAGAAAAGGTGTAGTAATTAAAAAAAAAAGTGATCAAGATGATAAAACAAATTAAATGAATAAATAATATTTCTATTTAAAGTTGTAACTCATTTTGAAGAATCATATAAAAAAATCTTGTTAAAAAACACTTATTTTGGTTTAATAAGTTCTTTATGAAAAAAAAATCACGTAATAATTTAGATAATGGTGCTATAGCTAAAATCGCTTCTATTACATCAAGCGCTATTACAACATTTAAAGAAAAACAGAAACAAAAGAAAAAAGAATTAGCACAGAAGCGTAAAAAGGAAGAGCTAAGTAGGTTAAGCCTTGAAAAAAAAGAAGTTAATAAAAAAATTGAACAATTAAAAAAACAAGAAGAAAAAATTTCAATTAAATTTGAAGAATTAAGACTAAAAGAGAAAGAATTAGATCTAAAAGAAATTGATTTAACATCCAAAAAAGATCAATTAAAAAATAGAGAAGTAGGTATAGTTGAAAAAGAAAACAGCCTTGAGCTAAAACGAATTGAACATAGAAAATTTGAAAAAAATATACAGTTAAAAGAGCAAGAGCAGAAAAGAAAAGATGTCGATCTTCAAGTGAGAGAAGAAGAGCAAAAACAGAAGGAATTGAGAGATTCTAGACGAAAAAGAAGAGAACAAAAGCAATTACAAGAAAAAACAAATAATCAAAAAATGGTTGAAGAACAGAGATTAAGAGAGTGGGAAGCAAATTTTGATAAAGAACAAAAAATTAAAGAAAATTTAGAAAAAATAAAGGAAGAAAAGCTAAAACACCTAGAATTACAACAAAGAAAAGCAAAGGAAGAGGATTATCAAAATTTAAGTGATGAAATTTCAAATAAGCTAAAAGACTTAGATATAAAAAGTACCACTAAAAATTAAAATCACTGATTAGGAAAATAATCTTTTAACACACCTTCTCTATAAACATCCGCAGTGCAACAATGCAAACCCCCACCAAAGGCATATGCATCTCTTAATTCAACAGGTATTACTTCCATTCCTAATTTGTCTAATTGATCTGCTTGATAAATTTCACTTTTCTCCACACAAACAGTTTTAGGATCTAGCACAAGTACATTCATTGATAACCAAACAGATGAATAACATAATGGTGGCGGAGTGTTATGCGCTGGTTGGGCAGAGTCTAGGATCTCCCAGCCATTGTTTTCAAATAACTTTCTTTGATTTTTAGGAAGTTTTCTCTGAGGATTATTAATAATCAAACCTTCTCTGATAGGAGTGAATGTTGCATCAATGTGAATTGGGTATGGATCACCGGGAAAATTTACTGTATGAACTCTGTGATTTTTAAAATGTCTTCTCAACCAATCGATACCCTTCAAATTTGTAGTAAAACCGTGCTGAACTATTAAGTCTTTTCCAAATCTTAATATATCGGCTGCATCAAATAAAGGTTCTTCCTCGGTTGTTACAAAAAATTTTTTTTCAGTCCATTCCAATCTTTTTTTATTTCCTATCTTATCTGACAAATAGTCTTTCCTATAATCAAGATCCGTAAGTCTCGGTTTTGGCGCGCTTTCATGTTTCATATTATAATCTTCGTTAAAATATCTTTGTAAAAGTGGTCTATAATTTAAATATTCAAACCATCTACATCTATAACTCATGGTAGCTTCAAGGATTTCATTTCCAACTGTCAATAGGATATCTCTTGCAGGCATACAGCCAAACATACTCTCAGTTTTCCAATCAGGTGTTGCAATTTTTTGATTATGATTAATTGGTATTGGTCTATCAACTTTAATGTCTTTTTTTTTTAACATCTCTGAAAAGTTATCTAATAACTGATTTGCTTTATCTACTGCATCTTTTAATCTAGGGCCGTATGTGCCTTTCATATCAGAGTCCTCTGGAACTTTTGCATCTAATGCTGGCTCAGGCGCTGGAATACAACAACCATCTGCTTTACCAACAATAACATGTTTAAGTGGGTCCCATTCATTCCAGCTGTTAACGATGGTTCCTTTAGTCATTTTATTTTAATTTAATGCGATAAATCTTCTATTATTTTTAATTATCAGGCTGTAATAAATGATTGCTATAAAGATTAGAAATCCACCAATTATTGTATTATTAGAAGGAATTTCATTAATCCCAAAAATTGGAAGCCATACCCAAAAAATTCCTCCTATAACCTCAGTTAAAGATAAAAGAGTTAATTCTGCTGCTTGAATTGACTTCGATCCAATTGAATACAAAATTAAACCAATACAAACAAGTGTACCATGCACCGAAAAAAGTCCCTGGTTTATACTAGAGGATAATAGGCTAGAGTCTGTTTCTACTAGTATAACTGTTGAAATTATCGCACAAAATAACCCAGCAATTGCCACTGTTGTGAATTTTGGAGTATCCTTTCTCCATCTAAGAGATACTGAAAAAATAGAAAAACCTAATGCCGATGCTAGACCAAATAATAACCCAAAGAATGTTCCTGATGAAATATTTCCATAAGCAATAATGATTATTCCTATTGATGCGATAATAATTGAAATCCATACATTAATTGAAATTTTTTCATGTAAAAACAAAAAACCCAAAAAAGCTGTCATGAAGGGCATTGCAGCGAGACACAATAAAGTAACAGCTGCAGATGTGTGTGTTATAGACCAAATAAAAGATATCATTGCTATACCTAAGCCTGTGCCGCCAGCGAGGCCTGACCATCCAATCTTTTTGTAATTTTTATAAAAGTCAAGTCCCTCCTCGAAAAAAAGATAAAGATTAAGTAATAAAAATATAGTGACACCTCTTCCCAATAAATATTGCCACGGTACTAATTCAGGTTGGTCAATATATCTCACTACCAGAGGTCCAAAAGACCACAGAATTCCTGCAAATAATACTACCGGTATAGCTATCTTTTCATTTTTTAATTGCAGCATTAAAGATTCTTAATATTAATTAATATTTTAAACAACTAATTTTTAGTAGTTAACTACATCAAATATTGGGCATTTTAAGGTTTTTTTGTTTAACTTATTAGACAAAATAGAATAGTCATAATTAAAACTAGAATGAAAATATTAAATGGATTTGCAAATAATTAAAATTGCCTCTGAAAATAAAAACCAAAAATATCTTAAAAATTATACACATAGGATTAAAAGTAAAAATTCATTGTGCGGAGATGAAATTACTCTAAGTCTTTTACTAAAAAATGAGGTTATTAAAGAAGTTGGTTATGAATGTAAGTCTTGTGTTTTTTGTCAAGCATCAATAAATCTGTTAACCAAAAAAATAATTGAAATGAACGCTAATAATATTATTGATTTATGTAATCAAGTTATAGATTTTTATGAAAAAAAAGAGGGAAAAATAGTTAAAAATTTAAGTTCTTTTAAAAAAATTTTTACTAAAGAAAATGTTTCTAGGAAGGAATGTTTGCTTCTTCCTTTCAAAACCTTAAGAAAAGTATTAATATCTAAAAATGGAAAGGTTTAAATTATCTTTTTTTGCAGGACTTTTTTCTTTTTTAACCATAGGTATTTTATCTGCACTTACATACAAAACCGACTATGGTATTTTTTTAATAGCTTCATTTGGCTCAACGATGGTTATACTTTATGGTTATCCAGATAGTCCATTTGCACAACCAAAAAATATTTTTTTTGGTCATTTCTTAACTTCATTTATTGGTGTGATTTTCGTTTCATTTATAAATTTACCTTTATTTGTAATACTTCCTTTAGCAGTAGGGCTTGGTGTAACTTTTATGATTTTATTAAATGTTCCTCATCCTCCAGCAGGTGGAAATCCTATAATTGTAATCTTAGGATCCGTTTCATTTGATTATCTTTTAAACCCCATTATGGTCGGTTCTGTAATTATTATCCTGTTTGGAATAATTTTAAATAAATTTATACTCAAGAGAAAATATCCAAAAAATAATTTGTTTGCTTGAATATCCTTTTTCATGGTAGGATAAAATCATTAAAAAAAATATTCAAAAAAAGTCTAAGGAGAAAAAATGAAAATATTATGTGTGCTGTACGATGACCCTAAAGGTGGTATGCCAAAATCTTATCCTTTATCAGATTTACCAAAATTGGAAAAATATCCTGATGGTATGAGTTTGCCAACACCAAAAGGAAGAGATTTTACTCCTGGACAATTGTTAGGTTGTGTATCTGGTGAACTTGGGTTAAGAAAATTTTTAGAGAGCAATGGTCACGAGTTTATTGTTACAAACAGTAAAGATGGAGATGGATGCGAAGCAGATAAACATATAGTAGATGCAGATGTTGTAATTTCACAGCCCTTTTTTCCATATTATTTAACCGCAGAAAAAATTAAAAAAGCAAAAAATTTAAAAATGGCTATTACCGCAGGAATTGGTTCAGATCACGTAGATTTACAAGCTGCTATGGACAACAAAATTGACGTTGTTGAGGTAACTTTTTGTAACTCAAGGTCTGTTGCAGAGCATATAGTAATGATGATTGTCTCTATGGTAAGGGACTATCATAATCAACATAGAATTGTAAACGAAGGTGGTTGGAATATCGCTGATGCTGTTCAAAGAAGTTATGACGTCGAAGGGATGCATATAGGTACAGTTGCTGCAGGAAGAATTGGTTTAGATGCTCTCAGAAAAATGAAACCATTTGACGTTCATTTGCATTATTTTGATAGACATAGGTTGCCAGAAAATGTTGAGAAAGAATTAAATTTGACTTTCCATGATTCAGTTGAGTCAATGGTTAAGGTTTGTGATGTGGTCACAATAAACTGTCCACTTCATCCAGAAACTGAAAATCTTTTTAACAAAGATATGATAAATAAAATGAAAAAGGGTGCATACATTGTAAACACCGCAAGAGGAAAAATTTGTAATAAAGATGATATTGCGGATGCATTAAAATCAGGTCAATTAAGTGGCTACGCTGGTGATGTGTGGTTTCCTCAGCCAGCACCAAACGATCATGTTTGGAGAAATATGCCTAACCATGGAATGACTCCTCATACGTCAGGTACGTCTTTATCAGCGCAAGCTAGGTACGCAGATGGTGTAAGAGAAATCTTAGAGTGTTTTTTTGAAAAAAAACCAATTAGGGACCAGTATCTAATTGTAAAAGACGGTCAATTGGCTGGGATGGGTGCTCACTCTTATAGTAAAGGTTCGGCAACAAGTGGTTCTGAGGAGGCAGCTAAATACAAGAAAAAATAAATTTGAGAATAAAAAAATTTTTAAAGCCTTTTATTTTAACTTATTTATTTTTTAGCATTGCTATAAGTTTTTATCCCTCTTTTGATTTTTATACGTTCAAGGGCCAAATAATAATTTTAGCTATTTCAGTTTTTAATGGAACTCTTGGATTATTTGTAAAAAAGATTGGCGAATAAAATTTTATAAAACATAAGGCTCAATTCTTTCTTCTTGCTTTAAAACTCTTTCAACAGAAAAACAGCCCAAATCAATTGTTTGGTAAGTGCCTGTTGTTATTAATTCTGTTAAAGCTCTTCCTATACCAGGGGCTTGCATTAAACCTCTTCCAGTAAATCCAGATGCCATATAAACATTTTTATATCCAGGATGTTTTCCAACCACAGCATTATTATCTAATTTATTGCAGTCATAATAACCAGCCCAAGCGCCTGTCATTTTAATTTCTTCAAAAACTGAAATTCTTTTTGCTAAACCTGGCCAAACTAATTCCTCAAAATCATTCCATTCTGGCTCTAAATCATCTGCGTCCCAAACAGGTTTTGGTGATCCTGCTAAATATTCTTTACCTTCCGGTCTCCAGTAAACACCTGTTGTTAAATCACCGGTTAATGGCATTTCTGGTATATGTTTTGGACATTTAAACCTAAAAACAGTATGCTTTTGAGGAAAAACAGGAATATCATTTAAAATTTCATTGGTCCAACATCCTGCTGCTGAAACTATTGTTGTCGCTTCTATTTCCTTCAAACTTTTTACATCACCTTTAATAAATTCAGCCCCAAGTTCAATAGCTTTATTTTTTAAAGCATTATGAAACAAATATGGATCAATCCAACCCTCTATTTTTGTGTCAGAGTAAGTTGCTGTCTCAATGCCTTCTTCACTTATGTATGGAAATACTTTTTTTAATTCTGAGCCTTTGATATTTTTTGTCCCAGCATCACATGCTTTATGATTTTCTAACGCAAGATATTGCTCTTCAGCGTGCTCAGGTCCAAAAAGTAACAAATAGCCATTTGGAACCATGCTAACAGTTGGATTTGGATTATTTATAGTTTTTAAATCATTAGGTACATTTAGTAAAAATTCTCTTGAAAATTTTCCTAACATTATATTTTCTTTTTGAAAAAATTGTCTTCTAAAACCACCTAATGATAATGGAAATGAGGCTTTTTTGTAAGTTGGGTCTTTCTCAATCACTTTAACTTTTCTACCTTCTTTAGAGAGAAAATAAGCTGTAGAAGCTCCAATTATTCCACCACCAATTACTACTACATCATCCATATTAATTTAAATATACTAAAGTTAAATTTAGAATTAATGCATAACTACTCCAAAGTAAATATGGAATCATTATATAAAAACTCAAGTCACTAATTTTTGTATATTTTAAAATTAATATTATTATAAAAGATAATATTATTATTAAGTTTAACAGGGCTAATTCTATGTTGTGGAATACAAAAAAAACTATACTCCAAGTTGTATTAAAACATAAATGTATTAAATAAATTAAAACTAGATTTATGTTATAACTCTTATGCCAAGCTGACCAAATTGCAATTGCCATAAAGAGATATAATGTAGTCCACACAGGTGCAAATACCCAATCAGGAGGTGTAAGAAAAGATTTATTTAAAGTTGAATACCAGGGTTCTTTGTAAGAAAATGTCGCTATACTTCCAATAAATGATGCTGAATATGTAATTATTGCAAATATAACAAAAGATATAAATTTATTTTTTAGCATATTCATATTATATATCATTTTTATATGAATAATAAATCTATATGGATTACTGGAGCTAGCAGCGGAATTGGTAGAGCCTTGGCAATTAAGTTTGCAAAAGAAGGTTGGCAAGTCGCAATATCTGCGAGAAGAGAGAATTTATTAAATGAAATTTCTCAAACTAATAAAAATATTAAATCTTTTCCACTGGATGTAACTGACAGTGAAAAATGTAAAAAGGTGTTTGAAGATATCAAAAATAAAATTGGTGAAATTGATATATCTGTATTTTGTACAGGTATACACGATCCACAATCAGAAAAAACTTTAAATCTTGAAAAAGTAAAAAAAATAATGGAAGTTAATTTTTTTGGTACTGTCAATTCAATAAATTCAGTTTACGATTATTATAAAAATAAAAAATCAGGACATATATCTATCGTATCTTCTGTTGCTGGATATAGAGGTTTGCCAGCGGCAGGTGCGTATTGTGCGTCTAAGTCTGCACTCAGTAGCTTTGCTGAGAGTTTGTATTTTGATTTAAAAAGACACAATGTGCGTGTTTCATTAGTCAGTCCAGGATTTATTAAAACACCCATGACAGACAAAAATGATTTTCCAATGCCAATGATTAAGTCACCAGAGTTTGCAGCAGATCAAATGTTTAAAGGTTTAACAAAAAGTAAAGGTTTTGAAATTCATTTTCCAAAATCTTTTACGTCAATAATGAAAGTACTCAAGGTGATGCCAAATGGCTTATATTTTAAAATTGTTGAAAGAGGAATGAAAAAGATGATTGATTAATCTTTAACAAAAAAAACTGTTAACTCGCCGACTTTAAAACCAAATTTGGTTAAAGTCGCCCTATTAATCGCAACTTTATCATCTTGTTTAAAAATCCAATCATCGAAAGTAACTTTAATATTTTTATTTTTAAAGGGAACTAATAAATCGTATTTAAATTTAAAAGCAGATCCGTATTGAACACCAGTTGCCTCACCCACTACATCCGGAGCTGTTCCTAAATAATTATTGTTATCTATCTTTTTGATTTTCCAAGTTCTTTTTTGTTTTTCACCATCGGTCCAATAAAAATCTTCATCTAATGTAATTATGTTATCCTTAAATGAACCCACTAAATCTGCTTTGAATTGGCGTGTCACCTTTCCGCTCCTATCTTGCAGAATACCCCACGCTTTTACTTTGCCATCAAAATATTCCTCAATTAATAAAGTAGGTTCAGTATTTTTAAAGTCTTCTGGTTTCATATTATTTGAACAGCTTGTAACTAAGGACAAAGAAATAATCAATAAAATTGATTTTATTAAATTCATAAGTTTCATTTTTTTAATAATGAAAACTGTATTAAATCTATATTTTTTGATCTAAATCCAGCTTCACAATAAGATAAATAAAAATTCCACATCCTTTTAAAAGAATTATCAAATCCTTGTTTGGATATTAATTCCCAGCTTTTAAAAAATTTTTCTCTCCATATTTTAAGGGTATTACTGTAATGCACTCCATAAGAATTACATTGATTAAACTCTAAACCAGTTTTTTTTGCATGTTCAACTAGAGAATTTTTTGATGGAAGAAAGCCGCCAGGAAAAATATATTTTTGAATAAAATCCTCTTTTTTTTGGTATCTACCAAATAATTTTTCATCAATTGTGATAGCTTGGATTGCAGCCTTGCCATCATCTTTTAAATAATTCTTAATACTTTGAAAATAGTTTTTTAAGTACTTTTGACCTACTGCTTCAATCATTTCTATTGAGGCGATTGAATTATATTTATTTGTAACATCTCTGTAATCTTGCATTTTAATGTTAATTTTTTCATTGAGACCTATTTTATAAATTCTGTTTTTTGCATAATCGAACTGTTTTTTTGAAATTGTTATACAGTCTAATTTAACATCATAGTTTTTCCCCATAAATTCGGCAAATCCTCCCCAGCCACAACCTATCTCTAAAACTTTATCACCAATTTTAGGTTTTATAAGTGAGGTGAGTTTTTCATATTTATTAATTTGTGCTTCCTCTAAATTTAATTTGTCATTTTCAAATATAGCACTCGAATAAGTTAAAGTGTTATCCAACCAAAGAGAAAAGAAATCATTTCCTAAATCATAATGTTTTGAAATATTTTTTTTACTATTAGATTTAGTATTCTTAACAAAAATATTTTTTAAATAATTTACAAAAGACAAATCTAATATGCCCGAAAACTTATGAACAATTTCTATATTTTTTGCAGTTAACTCTATCAATTTAGACAAATTGTCAGTTTCAAATTCATTATTCATGTAAGCTTCTGCCATGCCTATACTGCCTTTTGATATTATTTTTTTAAAAAAATCTGACTTGTTAATTTTAACAAACACGACTAAACTTTCATCACTGCCAAATACATGTTTACTTTCGTCATAATCTGTGACAATGATTTTTCCATACTTAATCATTTTTAATGCTGAAAAAGCTATTTTTTTTGAAAGATTATTAATCATTAGTTTTCATAGCTAGTATTATTTTTAATATTAAGGTTCTTTTTAACTAATTTAACTCCTTTGATCCAAAGTTTTAATGCCTCATAATGTATTGCTGATATTATTTTGATGGTCATTAATGGGTGCTTTAAATAGGATATAAGTAGATTTTTTGAACTTATTTTCAATCTCTGCCCGTCTTGTGAAGCAAATAGAAGTTTACCCTCTCTGTCTCTTTGATCAATTATCACAGATAATTTCTCATTTGGTATTAAGACCTTAAAAAAATATTTTGATTCTAAATCCATAAAAGGAGATACATAGAATTTCTTTTTACAGTAACTTGAGATTTGTTTATTTTTTATGTTAATCTTAAAAACATAGGTATGCTGTTCACCAAATGTGTTTTTAACCTCATATAAGATTGCTGTTGGCTTTGAGTTTGCATCATAAATAAAAAAAATACTCAGTGGGTTGAACACGTAGCCAAATATTCTTGGATAGCACAGTATTTTAGTGTTGATATTTTTTGTAGAAATTTTGTTGTCTTGTAAAAGTCTTTTCACCCAATCTTTAATTGGTAAACCATCTCTATGTCCATGGTCTTTATCAAAAAAACTTAAAATATTAAATTTATTGTATGAAAAAAAGGAAATTTTCTCATCAAGTTCATTTATTTCATCAAGGTCTAAGAAAAGAGAAAAAACACTATATTTAAAGAAAT
>CACLFM010000002.1 GCA_902606115.1 uncultured Pelagibacteraceae bacterium | reverse complement strand
AAAAAAATGAAAATTTAATTAAGATAAGAAAGGACCTTCAAAATTCGATAGATTGGTGGCATTTAAGAAATAAAGGAAAAAAATTTAATTTTAACCAATACAAAAAGTTTCTTTTAGAAATCGGATACTTAAAAAAAAAAACTACTAATTTTAAAATTCAGACTAAAAATATTGATGAGGAAATTGCGAGAGTACCTGGTCCTCAGTTAGTAGTACCCGTATCTAATGCTAGATATGCTTTAAATGCAGCAAATGCTAGATGGGGAAGTCTATATGATGCACTTTATGGGACTGACGCAATTGGCTCGGAAAAATTAGATAACAGGTACAATCCTGTAAGAGGTGGAAAGGTAATCAGATATTGTAGAGATTTTCTGGATGAAGTATTTCCATTGAAAAATGGATCTTGGAAGAAAGTTAACACTTTAAAAATAATCGCAAACAAACTTGTACTAAAAATTGATAATAAAAATATTAAACTTAAAAACATTAAACAATATAAAGGATACAGATCAGATAAAAAAAAATTAAAAGGGGTGTTATTGGTGAATAACAGTCTGCATGTTGAGTTAATAATAAACCCTTATGCTTTTAGTGCAAATAATGATCCTATAGGTCTTAGTGATTTAGTAATAGAGTCTGCGGTTTCAACAATTATAGATCATGAAGATAGTGTGGCGGCTGTTGATGCTGAAGATAAAGTCTTAGGATACAGAAACTGGCTAGGACTAATGAAGGGTGATCTTAAGGTAAAATTTGAAAAATTAGGAAAAAAATATGAAAGATTTTTAAATTCAGATAGAAACTATATTTCTTCAAATGGAAAAAATCTTAGATTGCATGGAAGAGCTTTGTTACTAAATAGAAATGTTGGACATTTAATGAAAACCCCTGCTATCCTTTTTTCAGATAAATCCCCAATACCAGAGGGAATTTTAGATGCATTCATAACTTCAGCTGCATGTCTTCACGATTTAAATAGAAAAAAAAATTCCAGAACAGGTTCTATTTATATCGTGAAACCTAAAATGCATGGCCCAGATGAAGTAGCTTTTGCTGATGAAATATTTTCAAAAGCTGAGGAGGTTTTAAAACTTAAGAGAAATACAATAAAAATTGGCATAATGGATGAGGAAAGAAGAACAAGCTCAAATCTTAAGGAATGTATTAAGAAAGTAAAAAGAAGAGTAGTTTTTATTAACACAGGATTTCTAGATAGAACTGGTGATGAAATGCATACATCAATGGAAGCAGGCCCTATGATGAAAAAGGGTGAAATGAAAAATTCAAATTGGATTAAAGCATATGAAAATAATAACGTAAAGATTGGATTAGAATGTGGTTTTTCAGGAAAAGCTCAAATTGGAAAGGGAATGTGGGCAGCTCCAGATAAAATGCAGGATATGTTAGAGCAGAAAATTAATCATCCAAAATCTGGAGCAAATTGTGCTTGGACACCATCACCAACCGCAGCAACTTTACATGCTATGCATTATCATAAAATAAATGTTTTTGATGTTCAAAAAAAAATCGGAAAAAAAATAAAATTTGATTTAAACGGATTGCTATCAATACCTATCATACAAAATCCAGTTTGGAATATAGATGATATTAGAAATGAGTTAGAAAATAACTGTCAAGGAATTTTGGGTTATGTCGTAAGATGGATTGATAGTGGTGTTGGCTGTTCAAAAGTTCCTGATATCAATAATATTGGATTAATGGAAGATAGGGCAACTTTAAGAATATCCTCTCAACATATTGCTAATTGGCTTCATCATAACATATGCACTACGTTTCAAGTTTTAGAGACATTAAAAAAAATGGCAAAAATAGTTGATGATCAAAATAAGAATGATGCAAACTATGAAAGAATGTCAAGAAATTTTGAAAAATCTGTTGCTTTTAAGACTGCGTGTGATTTAATATTTAAAGGTAAGGATCAACCATCTGGTTATACAGAACCATTATTGCATTATAATAGATTTTTAAAAAAAAATTAAAGCTCTGTCCTATTTTTGAAGGCAGAAAATAATGTGCCATCATCCAAACTTTCTATCTCACCGCCTACGGGTAGACCTTGAGCTAATTTAGAAATTTTTACATTTAAATTTTTGAGTGTTTCTTCAATATAATAAGCTGTGGTTTGTCCTTCAACTGTTGCACTTGTAGCTACGATAACCTCCTCGATATTCTGCTTTTTAACTCTCTCGACAAGAGACTCTATAAGTAATCTTTGACTTTTATCCACAGCTCCAGAGATTGTTCCACCAAGTATGTGGAAATAACCACTAAATATGTTGGTACTTTCGATGCTCCATTGGTCTGCTATATTTTCAACGACACAGATTTTTGAAAATTTTTTTTGTAAGTTCTCACAGTTATTACATTCATCTTTTGAAGATTTTAATACTCCACAATAATTGCATCTTGATATATTTTTATAAACATCCAATAGAGCATTTATCGTTGGTTTCATTATCTCATTTTTGTTATTTATTAATTTTAATATAATTCTTTTTGCAGACTTTGGACCTAATCCTGGGAATTTAGATACAGCTTTTATTAAATCCTCAATTTCCTTAAGTTCCATAATCTCTTATAATGGCCATTTGAAACCTGGTATTCCAAAGCCTCCTGTTACTTTTGAAAGTTCATCAGAGGTCTTGGATTTAAGGTTATTTTTTGCATTATTATGTGCTGCAATTATTAAGTCTTCTAATAAAGACTTATCATCTTTAAATAAGCTATCAGAAATAAACAATCTTTCAATTTCACCATCTCCATTTAAAACTACTGTTACCTCACCCCCGCCTGAAGAACCTTCAGCTTTAATATTTTTAATTTTCTCTTGGCTTTCTTTAACTTTTGATTCTATCTCTTTTGCTTTTTCTAAAATTTTATTAAAATCAGTCATTACTATCTTCCTCTAGATCTTTAACATTAATAATTTCTAAGTCTGGAAATAAATTAATTGCTTCTTTAAATAATTCAGATTTTTTTAAATCATCTAATTTATGATTTTTATTTTGATCTTCTATTTCTTTAATGGTTTTTAATCCAGTTTTTTTTGATAAAGTTATGATCCATCTTTCTCCTGTCCAGTCTAGTAGTTTAGTCGTTAAATTTTTTATGAAATTTTTATCGAGATTTTCATTGAATGAAATTTCTATATTGTTATTTTTAAAGTTAATTAAATTTACATTATTTTCTAGTTCATACTTAAGCCCAATCTCCTTTTTGAAAGCACAAACTGATATTAGATTAGAAAAAGAATTTATTTCTGTTTTATTTGAGATTTTTTTATCATCTATTGAAATTTTTTCCTGTTCTTGAGAAGAAAATTTAATTTGATTAATTGTTTTGTTGTTGTTTTTGTCTTCATGTAAATTCTTTACATAATTTTCATCTATTTGATCTTTATTTTTATTCTCATCATTTGATACTCTTAAATTATCTGATTTGCCCGAAACTTCTTTTTTTAGATGCATCAATCTAATTAAAAACATTTCCACAGCCAGATGTTGGTTAGAAACTAAATTGATTTCACTCAATATGTTGACGGAATATTCCCAAAATAAAAGTAATGATCTATTATCAACACTATTTGATAAATTCTTTATTTTTTCAAGATCTGAATCTGTGAAATCTAAAGATGAACTTAAACTATTTATATTTTGGTGGTTTTTTAAATAATAAATTATTTCAAGAAAATTATTGATAAATAATTTTGGCTCTACTCCTTGATTGTAGATATTTTTATATAGTTCTAAAACTTTTTTCTCATTGCCTTTAAATATTTCAAAAATAAGGTCTAAGAGGTAACCTCTGCCAAAGTAACCAAAAATTTCCTGTGCTGACTTTAAGTCAAGTTTTTTGCCATCATCATTATCACTTAAAAATACCCTATCAAGTAAAGACAAAGAGTCTCTTACAGAACCTTCTGACATTTTAACTACGAGTTTTAATACATCTTCATTTAATTCTTTTTTTTCTAACAAAGTTACTTTTTTTAAGAATGTTAGTAACTCATCAAAACTGATTCTCATTAAGTCAAATCTTTGACATCTGGAAAGTACTGTTACAGGTATTTTGTTAACCTCGGTAGTTGCAAAAATAAATTTTAAATACTCCGGTGGTTCTTCTAGAGTTTTCAATAAAGCGTTGAATGCTTGTTTGCTGAGCATATGAACTTCGTCAATTATGAATATTTTGTACTTAGAAGACGTTGGTCCATATCTTGAAAATTCAATAAGGTCTCTAACATCATCTACACCTGTCTTACTTGCTGCATCCATTTCAAGAACATCTATATGCCTCGACTCACTGATTTGAGAACAATTGCTGCAAATGTTATTTAAGCAATCATTTTTTTTTGGTTCTGAACAATTGAGTGCTTTGGCTAAAATTCTAGCAATTGTAGTTTTTCCAACACCTCTAATACCGGTGAATAAAAATGCATTTGGAATTTTGTTTAATGAAATAGATTTTTGTATTGTTTCTACAATTATATTTTGACCAACTAGCTCATTAAAAACTTGAGGTCTGTATTTTATTGCTAATACTGTTTTATTAGTGCTCATTTCAAAGGGACCAACCAACCTGGAGAATACTCATTACCCTTGCTCTTTTTCAAGCCTGGGGGAGTTTATGGTAATACCACCTGATTGGCCCCAAATTATTATAGCAGTTATATTTTCTAGTCCACAACAAAAGTTTTGAAATATTAGATATTTCTGTAATCACTTGCTTCATAAACACCAAGTATATCCAGATTGACTGTGTGGAAACCTAGCTCTTCTAAAGATTTTTGAATTTTTGGATCCTCTATATGACCATACATATCGCAAATAAATAAATACTGCTCAAAACTATTTTGATCTGAAAAACTCTCTAACTTACTCAAATTTACATTATTTGTGGCAAAACCACCTAAACATTTATAAAGAGCTGCTGGTTTATTTTTTACTTTAAAAATACAACTTGTAATATAATTTTTATTTTTAAATTCTGGGTGTAATTTTTTTTTTCCCATAATTAAAAATCTTGTTACGTTGCTACTATTATCCTCAATATTTTTTTTTATAATTTTTAGATTATAAATCTTAGCAGCTAGCTCAGAGGCTATGGCCGCCTCACTTATTATTTTTCTTTCGCTTATGTATTTTGCGCTGCCAGCAGTATCTGCTGCAATGATAGATTCAAATTTATTTGAATTTATTAATTTTTGACATTGTGAGATTGCCTGGGAATGAGATCTCACTGCTTTAACATTTTTCATTTCATTATCTTTTAGTATCATTAAATTATGTTTTATTTCTTGAAAATGTTCTGCATATATTTGTAATTTATATTTATTAATTAAATATTGAATATCAGCAACTCTTCCAGCAATCGAATTTTCAACTGGAATAATTGTTTTATAGTCCTCGTTTTCGTGGCAATTTTTGAAACAATCTTCAAACGTATTGCAGGATATAAATTCACTTTTAGGGTAAATTTTTTCAGCAGCTAGGTGTGAATAGGCGCCAGGTGATCCTTGATAAACAATTTTCATAACTTTTAAATTTTATATTCCATAATTTTTTTTATTTCCACATAATCCTGAACTGTATCAATACCTAAAGACTTATTCTTAGTATAAATCACATCAATACTAATCCCATTATCAATAGCTCTTAACTGTTCTAGTCGGTACTTTACCTCTTTGTTCGATTGTCTTAAATTAACAAATTGTTTTAAAATCGATGTTTTATATTGATATATTCCTATGTGGCCAAAAACATTTTTTTTTTTAGTATTTTTGCAATTTCTTAAAAAAGTTTTTGTTTTAGATATTTTTTTTTTTATTATGTTGTCCTCTGTAATTACTTTGACAATACTTTCATCTAAAAATTGATCTTTGTTAATTTTAGTGGCAATTGTGCAAATATCTGATTTTTTTTTTAAAGTGCTTTTATTAAGATTAATTATATCTTTAGGATCAATAAATGGCTCATCTCCTTGAAGATTAATTATATATTTACAATCAACTTTTTTTTTTATTTTTGTATATGCCTCATAAATTCTATCTGTGCCTGTTTTGTGTTTTTTTTTTGTTAGTATGTATTCACCATTTATTTTTTTAATATCCTCAGCAATTTCTTTATCTCCGGTAGCCACATAAACCTTACCTACAGCAGACTCTTTTGCTCTTTTATAAACATGCTGAATTATTGAAAAATTGTTTATTTTAAGCAATGGCTTTTTAGGCAAACGTGTAGCGCTCAATCTTGACGGTATTATTATGATAGTTTTAGACATAATTTCAAAATTTTGTGCGTCTATGAGACGCAAACTTTTTTTTGATAGTTTTTTTTTCAATTAACATGTTATACGTCCATTATATATTATAATGGATTCTTTTGAGATAAATAAGATAATAGCCTCTATACTTCTTGTAGCACTATTAATAATAGGAATAAGCAAGATATCTAATATCATTTTTAAAGTTAACAAATTAGAAAATTCTGCCTACAAAGTTGAAATACCTGATGATACGACTAACCAGATAACCGAAAGTAAAACTATGGAAGTTGAAAAGGTAGTCGATATTTCAGCCCTTATGGCTCTAGGAGACATGAACCATGGAGAAAAAATTTTTAAAAAATGTTCTGCTTGCCACTCTATTGAAGCTGGTGGAGGTAATAAAATAGGACCTGCTTTATACAATGTAGTGGGAAGAAAAATCGCAGCAGTAACCGATTATAAATATTCAAAAGCGTTAGTTGATTATAAAAAAAACTGGTCTTTTGAGGAATTGAATGGTTTTTTAATAAAACCTCAAAAATGGATAAAAGGTACTAAAATGGCATACGCAGGATTAAGAAAAGAAAAAGATAGGGCATCTGTTATTTTGTATCTTAACAAATATTCAGATAGTCCTATTCCGCTACCTTAACTTTCCAAAACAATAAAGCAATATACTTTTTTGAACATGTACTCTGTTTGATGCTTGTTGCCACACATGTGATTTTTTTCCTAAAAAAACATCATCTGTAACCTCGTTACCACGTGGTAAACAGTGCAGAAAAATACAATTTTTTTTTGCATTACTAAATAATTTTTTATCAATCTTAAAGTATTTAAATGCTTTTATTTTATTTTTAATATTTGATTTGTCATTGAGTGATATAACTTTATCAGAAAATATCACATCTGCATTATGAGCTGCCTTTTTTCGATCATTGTAAATATAAATATTTTTTTTATTTTTTTTAACCCAATTTAAGATATCCTTATTTGGTTGAAATTTTTTTGGACATCCTATTGACAGTTTAAAAGAAAGTTTTACTGATGCCGCAATTAAACTGTTTAGCACATTGTTTGAATCCCCTATCCAACATATGTTTAATTTTGATATTGGTTTTTTCTTAATTTCCTCAACAGTAAAAATATCCGAAAGCACCTGTGTTGGATGAGATGACGGGCTTAAACCGTTTATAACTGGAATTGATAGGTATTTTCTAAAATTTTCTATCTTTTTATCATTGTCTGTTCTCAACATAAATCCGTCTCCGTAAGTAGATAAAATTTTTGCTGTATCAGCTATACTTTCTCCTCCTTGTCCCAAATGAAGTTCATTTGATCTAAGTGTTATAGTTCCGCCTCCTAATTGTTTAATGGCAAGATAAAAGCTTAAACGAGTTCTTAGACTAGATTTTTCAAACATCTGTATTAACAATTTACCCTTTAAAGGGGCTCCTCTATCAAATTCTAATATATTCAATTTTTTTCTTAACTTTTTTCTTTTTTTAGCGTCCTGAATAATCTTTCTTAAGTGTTTGGCTTGAATATCTTTTAGATTAATAAAATGATTCATTTTATCTTAAGTCCTCGCAAACTTTACGAATAATTTTTAATGCAAAATCTATTTCTTTTTTTTTAACATTTAATGGAGGTAAAATTCTGATTACATTTTCAGCAGCACGTATAGTTAACAATTTGTTATCCATAAGTTTTTTTATGAATCTTGTTGGATCTTTGTATAGCTGAATACCAATTAATAAACCTTTTCCTCTTATTTCTTTTATAATTCTTGGATATTTAACTTTTATTTTGTTTAGGTTTTCGAAAAAGTATTTAGATGAAGTTTTTACATTTTTTAGGAAAATTTTTTTTGTAACGATATCCATTACAGTATTACCCACAGACATGGCCAAAGGATTTCCTCCAAAAGTAGAACCATGGGAACCTGGTGTCATTCCTGTGGCAACTTTTTTATTCATCAAAACTGCCCCTATTGGAAAACCCCCACCAATACCCTTTGCAATAGGAACAATATCTGGTTTTACTTTAGATTTTTCAAAAGCAAAAAAATCGCCAGATCTTGCTACCCCACATTGAACTTCATCAAGAATTAACAATATTTTCTTTTTATTGCACAGCTTTCTTAATTCTTTTAAACACCAATTAGGTATTACTTTAATTCCTCCCTCTCCCATAATGGTCTCAACCATAATAGCAGCAGTGTTTTTATTAATCTTTTTTTTTAAAGAACTATGATTTCCAAATTTAAAATGATCAAATCCTGCTATTTTAGGACCAAATCCCTCTGTCATTTTTTTTGATCCACTCGCAAAAATTGCAGCTAGTGTTCTTCCATGAAATGAATTCTTAATACACAGAATTCTATTTTTATTTGGTTTCCCAATAGAGTAAAAATATCTTCTGGCAACTTTGACGGCTGCCTCGGTAGCTTCAGCACCACTATTTTGAAATATTACATAATCAGCAAAGGTATTGTTACATAACTTTTGAGCAAGTTTTTCTCCCTCTGGAATTTGAAAAGCATTAGAAACATGCCAAAGCTTTTGTGACTGAATTTTAATAGTTTGAACAAGCTTAGGATGTGAATGACCTAAGGAGTTAACAGCTATTCCTTGGACGAAATCAAGATATTTTTTTTTATCGTCTGAAAATAAATAGCTACCCCTTCCAAATTTAAATGAAATTTTTTTTCTGTTATAATTATTTGCTAGATAGCTCATGACTTTATTTTATACCCTTTTTTATATAAATAATATGCACTACACCATAATACTAAACTTAAAGATAACAAATATACTAGCCCAAATATTGTAGACCCATCACTTACCCCAATCATTGAGAATCTTAAACCATCTATCATATGAAAAAAGGGATTATAAATGCTTATTTCCTTTAATGTGTCTGGCAATCTATCTATAGAATAAAATGTCCCAGATAAAAATGATAATGGTACTATAATAAAATTAGTTACTGTTGCCATATTATCAAATTTTTCCGCCCATATACCAGCTATGAAACCAAGTGAGCCCATTAAAAAAGAAGAAAGTATTAAGTAACTAAAAAAATAATAATAATTGGATACATTAATATCTACTAATAAGTTAAAGCAAATTATCGAAAATATGCAAATTATAAATGATCTGGTAACTGAGGCAAAAATTATAGCTAGAGTAACCTCTGATGCAGATAGAGGACTACCTATTAAATCTACAATATTCCCCATTACTTTACCCATTAATATTGAAGAAGAAGAATGTGAAAATGATTGTTGAATTACTTGCATTGATATAAGTCCTGGAGCTAGAAATTCAATAAACGGCAGACCTAATACATCTCCCCTTTCTGTTCCCCATGCAATCGAAATTACAATTAAAAATAGAATTCCTGTTAACATGGGCCCTAAAATTGTTTGACCGAATACAATTAAAAATCTTAAAGTCTCTTTTTTGTATAAAGTATAAAAACCTATCCAATTTATTAGACCAAATCTTCTTTTTCCGATTTTGTATTTATTATTTAATTCAACCATAAATATAATTGTTAATAATTTAAAAAAATTCTGAGAAAATAAAATAATATGCTTGTTAAAAAATTATATTTACCTTAGCTATATATAGTATTTAATTAATTTTAAATAACAAAATGTAGTTTATGAGCTGGACAGATGAAAAAGTTAGTAGATTAAAAGAACTTTGGGGTAAAGGTAGTACTGCAAGCCAGATTGCTGAAATATTAGGTGGAGTCACCAGAAACGCTGTTATTGGTAAAGCACACAGACTAAGTTTGTCAGGAAAAATAATTACAAAAAAAGGGCAGTCCAACCAATCAAAAGATAAAACAAAAAATTTGCAATTAAACAAAAGAGCACGAAGAGGAAAATTTAAATCTTTGGTTATTGAAAAAGATTTTGAGCCAGAAAATCCAAAACAACTTGAGGAGCTTGATGAAAATTCATGCAAATGGCCTATAGGACACCCTAACGAAGAAAATTTTTATTTTTGTGGAAGGACTTCATTAAAAGATTTTTCTTATTGTAAGCTTCACATGTTGTACGCTTTTCAACCAAAAAATAAAAAGGAAGAAATTGTTGATAAAGACAGTGAGGTGCCAAAATTTATTCAAAAAAAAATTAAGTCGGCTTAATGATTTTTTTTGAAAAACTAAACTCTTTTTTATCGATTACGCCGTCATTATAAACATTTTTTAATTTTTTTAGTTCTTTGATACTTATTTTGGAGATTTTGCATCATATTTATTTTTAATTGTTTTATTAATATTTTTTGCCTCTAAACCTCTTTTAACCCCAAGAATACCCAAATACAAAACAAAGAATAAAATAAAAAATACAATAATGTAAACAATCCAAACAATCATTTTTTATTCAATATTTTTTTTTTGCATATTCTCCAGTCTCTTTCCAAGTATAACAATATTTTTCTACCTCGATCTCAAAATTAAGCTCAAAGTTTTTACCAATATCAAAGTTGGTTTTGTATTTTCCTGAAGGGACATTATGATAATAAAGTAATTTTATTTGATCTTTCGTGATCAGTGGTTTAGGTAAAATTTGAAAAAAAGTTGCCATCACATTTGCAATAAATATTGGTACTGGTACAAATAATCTTTTTTTTTCAATTAATTTGAGCAATTTTTCAATAATTTGTTTAAAAGTTAATTCTTCAGGTCCAACCACCTCTATTGTTTTATTATTGGCATCGTTGATATTATTTTCAATTAAA
The DNA here is from genome assembly GCA_902606115.1 of uncultured Pelagibacteraceae bacterium. GTDB lineage: Bacteria > Pseudomonadota > Alphaproteobacteria > Pelagibacterales > Pelagibacteraceae > Pelagibacter. The sequence goes on along the minus strand of CACLFM010000002.1, from coordinate 91,997 downwards.
TCTAAAATTAAATTACATAAATCGATACAATGTAAAGGCATAAATTTGGTTTTACCCCCATAATATAAGGGGAAAATTGGTGACAAGTTAAGTAAACTCATTAGCATGGTTGTAAAATTATCATCAACAGAATAAACGATAGATGGTTTTAAAATAATTGCGTCTTTAAATTTTTTTCGAACTGCAATTTCACCTCTTAATTTGCTCGATGCATATTTTGAATTTACTGCATTTTCAATACCTAACGCGGAGAGGTGAATAAATTTACTTATTCTGTATTTTTGACAAAGTTCAGCTATGATGCTTGGAAATTTTTCATGTATATTATTAAAGTTGTTTGGACCTTTCTCAAACAAAATACCAACTAAGTTTATGCATACATCTGCTTTCTTTATTAACTCTTCGATTTTTTCGAGATTAAAAATGCTTGTTTCTATAATATCTAAATATCCTGGATTTCCTTGTGTTTTTAATACATAGCCTTTTTGATGAAAATTTCTTGTAACAGCAGTAACTTTTAGATTTTTCTTAGTGAGACCCCTTATCAAGTTTCGACCAATTTGACCACTCGCGCCAAAAATTAGACAATTTTTTGGTTTCATATATAAATCTAATTATAAAATTTATTATGGATATAAAGCTTCACAAAAAAGATTTACCAAAAGATTTAGAATTTGGCAATAAGATTGCTATAGATTGTGAATTTATGGGGCTAAATTTTATGAGAGATAAATTGTGCCTTGTACAAATCTCCTCCGGTAACTCTGATGCACATATCATTCAATTGGATAGGTCCAAATATGATGCTCCAAATCTAAAAAAAATCTTATCAGATAAATCTAAAGTTAAAATATTTCATTATGCGAGATCTGATTTAGTTTTTATTAAAAAATATTTGAAAATTGATGTTGATAATATTGAAGATACTAAACTGCAATCAAAACTTATAAGAAAATATACTGATAAACATGGATTAAAAGACTTAGTTAAAGAATTTATTGGTGTAGACATTAGCAAGCAGTATCAAACCTCAGATTTTGGAGGTGAGTTATCATCCGCTCAAATTAAATATTGCGCAAATGATGTTGTTCATTTACATAAAATAAATGATGCATTAAATAAAATGCTTATAAGAGAAAATCGTATAAATCTTTATAAAGATTGTTTGAAATATTTAAATACGAGAGTAAATTTAGATTTAGAATGTTTTCCAGATGATATTTGGTCACACTAATGTCTAGTAATAAATTTAAAAAAATCGCTCAAGAGGTTATTTTAACTGAAATAAAATCTTTGCAAAAATTAAGGAACTCAATAAGTAAAAATTTTTATAAGGTAATTGAGGCTATAAATAATTGTAAAAAAGGTAAGATAATATTATCAGGTGTTGGAAAGTCCGGCATAATTGCAAAAAAAATATCCTCTACACTTTCATCTGTAGGAACTCCTTCTTTTTTTGTTGATGCTAGCTCATGTTCCCATGGTGATTTAGGTCAAATATGCTCTAACGACGTTCTAATACTAATTAGCAATAGTGGAGAGTCCTCTGAATTAAAAAATATAATACAGTACGCTAATAGAAACAAAAATATTATTTTGATAGGTATAGTTTCAAAAAAAAAATCATTACTTTATAAAAATTCAGACATTAAGATTTTATTACCGGAGGTTAAAGAGGCTGGACCTGGTAATATAGTACCAACTTCTTCAACCATAATGCAGCTTGCTATTGGAGATGCGATAGCTATCTCAACGATGAAGCAAAAAAAATTTGGAGAAAAAGAATTTAAAAGATTCCATCCTTCTGGAAGTATAGGCGCCAAACTTAAAACAGTTGATGATCTGATGCTTAAAGATAAAAAAATTCCTTTTATAAATGAAAATATTAAAATGCGAAGTGCTTTAAAGATTATTACTAAAAAAAAACTTGGTGTGTTAGTTGTCCAAAATGATTTTAAGAAAACAAATGGCATTATAACTGATGGCCAAATTAGAAGAATAAGTGAAAAAAAAGGTAATTTAGATAATCTTAAAGTTAAAAACGTCATGACAAAAAATCCCATGTCTGTAAATAAAGAAGTTTTAGCTGTAAAAGCTCTTTCATTAATGAATTCAAATAGAATTACCTCTTTGTGTGTGCATGAAGGTAAAAGCAAAAATAAAACGGTGGGTATAATACATATTCATAATATTTTAGAAAATAACATTCAATAAATGGATAAAAAAATTTATATTCAAATTTCTCTTATTTTTTTAATTATTTTTATAATAATCTTTGTATATATCGATTATTTTAGAAGCTCTAAAACTGAAATAACAATAAATGATAAGGGAAATACAAAAGTAAATTCTTTGCAGGGCTCTGACGATTTAATTACCGAAATGTTTTATTTTTCTGAGGATAATAAAGGTAATAAATATGAAATTAAATCTGAATATGGAGTTATTAATCCGGATAAATCAAATTTAATATTAATGGATAAAGTAAAAGCCATAATTTATTTATTAGATGGAGAGAAGATCTTTATTAGCTCAAAAAAGGCACAGTATGATGATGATAATAATGATACAAATTTTACCGGTTCAGTAAAATTGGTGTATGTTAATCATGTGATTAAATCTGATAATATGGATCTTTCTTTTAATGAACAAACGGCAACTTTGTATGATAATGTAAAGTATAAAAGTAGTTTATCAAATTTAAGTGCAGATAGAGTATTTATTAATTTTATAAATAAAAATACAAAAATTCAAATGAACGATGAAAATAATAATGTTCTAGTTCGAAGTGTAATAAATAATGGCAATAATTAAAAAATTTCGCATCAAAAGCTTTAAACAACAAAAATCTATATTAAAGTTACAAAACATAAGTTTATCTTTTCAAAATAGGCAGATTTTAGAGAACATCAGCTTCGAAATAAATCAAGGAGAAATTTTTGGAATGCTTGGCCCGAATGGAGTTGGTAAATCAACAATTTTTAACCTAGTAACTGGTCTAATAAAACCAGATAAGGGTGATATAATTATAAAAAATGAAAAAGTAAATGAATATCCAATATTTATGAGAACTTCAAAATTCAAAATTGGTTATGTTCCTCAATATGGTGGGTATTTTTATGATTTAACATTGTTTGAAAATTTAAAAGCGGTTGCAGAAATTCTTGTAAATGATCAAAGAAAAAGAGCTGAAAAAATTAATTATTTAATATCAAAATTTGACTTAAGTCAAATTAGAGACATTAAAGCAAAATTTTTGTCAGGGGGTCAAAAAAAAAAATTGGTTATTGCTATGGCATTGTTAGGTGACCCAGAGTTACTTTTGCTTGATGAGTGCTTTGCGGCGCTTGATGTAATGACAATTAAAATGTTACAACAAATTATAGTCAATCTTCAATTTGAAAACCAGATTACAATATGCATATGTGACCATCAAGCCAGAGATTTATTAACTTGTGTAGATGTTGCAATGGTACTGTCGGAAGGACAAGTAATTGCAAAAGGCACACCAACTGAATTAATAAAAAATCAAAATGCTAAAACCGCATATTTTGGTGACTCTTTTAAATTTAATTAATTTTTAATGGTTAAAATAGTCATTCAAAAAAGAATAAAAGATTTCAATAAAGTTATAAACGTCGATGGAGACAAAAGTTTATCTATAAGGTCATTGTTAATAGGTTCACAAGCATATGGAATAAGTAAAATAAAAAACTTACCTAAGTCAGAGGATATCTTAAGCACGATAAATGGCCTAAGAAAATTAGGTATTAATATATTTTTTAAAAAAAAAATCTGTTATCTTAATGGCAATGGATTAAATGGTTTTAATTATAAAAAAAATATAGTTATAGATGCAGGAAATTCAGGGACTTTTGCAAGACTTTTACTCGGGTTATTAGTCAAATCTCCTTACACAGTGAAAATTATAGGAGATAAAAGTCTTTCAAGACGAGACTTTCAAAGAATTGTTGATCCATTGGAAAAATTTGGAGCAAAATTTGTTTCAAAAAGTAAAAAGAATCTTCCCCTAAAAATTATAGGTTCTGAATACTTGAGTCCAATTAATTATTTTGAAAAAAAAGGGTCTGCCCAATGTAAAAGTTCTGTGATTTTAGCAGCTCTGAATACACCGGGTAAAACAATAGTAACTGCAAAAAAATCAAGAAATCATACTGAATTATTTTTAAAAAATTTAAATTTTCCCCTAAAAGTAATCAGTAAAAAGAAATATGATAAAATAGAAGTGGTGGGTGAAAATCAATTTAAATCTTTCGATTACACTATTCCAGGTGATATGAGCTCAAGTGCTTTTTTCATAGCGCTAACTCTTCTCTCTAAAAATTCTAAACTTAAGATAAAAAATGTAAATGTGAATGCGTCAAGAACAGGATTTATTAACATAATTAATAAAATGGGAGCAAAAGTAAAATTTATTAATAAAAGAAATATTTGTGGTGAGCCAGTTGCAGATATTTGTGTAAAAAGTCAAAAGAATTTAAAGTCAATAAATTGTCCGATCAAATATAATAGTAATGCAATTGATGAGTTTTTGATAATTTTTTTGTTAGCATCAAAAGCTTACGGAGTATCTAATTTTAAAAAACTTGAAGAATTAAATAAAAAAGAGAGTCCAAGATTAAAATTAGCATCATTAATGCTGAGAAAAATTGGAGTGACGGTAAAATCTAACGAAGATTCAATAAAAATTTATGGAAATCCCAGACTAAATATAAATAAAAAAATTCTTATAAATCGCTACTATAAAGATCATAGAGTATTTATGACTTCTGTGATCGCAGCATTGACATTGGGTGGAAATTGGACAATTCATGATATGGAGTCGCATATGAGTTCTTTCCCCTCATTCCTAAGTATTTTGAGAAAAATTGGTTATAGATTTATATAATCCAAAAATATCAAAAAAATAACCTTCAAAATTGTTGAATTTTAGAGATATTTAATTTTTTTTTGTTTCTTGATTAATTTAATAAATTTCTCTAAAAGCACATCTTTTAAATAATAAATGGAAATTTATAAAGAAACAAACACTCCGGCATCTAAAGAATTTGAAAAACTTCTTGATAATCAGATTTCAAAAACTAAAAATCTAATTGAGGGAAAAATTATTGAGGGGATAGTAACTAAAGTTGGTGAGAAATACGTATTTTTATTTATAGAAGGGCTCAAGTCTGAACCTTTGGTAGATATAAATGAATTAAAAACGATAGGATTAGAAAATAAGTTAAAAATTGGTGAAAAGATACAGGTGCTACTGGAAAGAATAGAGGATAAAAACGGTGAAGTTGCAGTCTCAGCAACTAAAGCACAAAAAATAAAAGGTTGGGATATTTTGGTAAAAGCTTTTGAGAATAATCAGCCTATTATGGGAAAAATAACAAGCAAATGCAAGGGTGGGGTAATAGTTGAACATGTAGAGACTGGCTCACTAATGTTTTGCCCTGGTTCACAAATTTCAGATATTCCAGTGAAAGATATTTCACACTTAATTAATGAGCCACAAAAATTTGCGCTTATTAAAATGGATAAATTAAGAGGTAATGCGTGTGTATCTAGAAGGCAAATTATTTCTTCAGGCAAAAAAGAGGATAAAGCAAAGATTATTGAAAAATATAAAGAAGGTGACGTAATTAAGAATGCCGTTGTAAAGGGTTACAGTTCTTTTGGTTGTTTTTTTAATGCGAACAATGAACTAGATTGCCTTGTTCACTTACAAGAAATTAGTTACTCGAGGGTAAATCATCCTGAAGAAATTTTTAACATCGGTGACAAGCATGATCTTTTAGTAATTTCAGTTGACAAAGAAAAGTTACAAATTGGGTGTAGCATTAAACAGCTTTCACCAGATCCTTTTGAAAGAGTTTCAAACTACGAATTAAATAAAAAATATGAGGTGAAGGTAATTAAAATTATGGACTTTGGTGTATTTGCTGAATTAGAACCAGGACTTACAACTTTACTACATTCAAGTGAAATAAGTTGGTCAAGGAAAAACGTTTCTCCAAAAAAATATTTTAAAGTTGGCGATAAAATTAATTGTATAATAACTGAGATCGACAAAGAAAAAAGAAGAATAGCAATATCTTACAGATTGACATCAGAAAATCCTTTCGATCGTATAGAAAAAAATCACCCCGTAGGCACGGAAATCAACGGAACAATAAGTAGTATGAATGAATACGCTATTTACTTAAAATTAGACGATTATGAAATCGATGCATTTCTTCATTTTAATGATCTGAGTTACACGGGTGCTCCAGAAGAAATAGCTAAAAACTATAAATTAAAGGATAAGTTGAAGGTAAAGGTTCTTGAGATAAAAAAAGATTCACAAAAAGTTAGGGTTGGCTTAAAGCAAACCCAAAAGGATCCTTTTGACTATTTTAAAAATAAAAATGTTAATGATACTGTAACAATAAAAGTGCTTTCTTCAGATAATAAAGGTTTAATGGTTCAGCCTGAAGGAACTAATATAAGCTTACATATTAAAAAATCTCAAATTGCAGTAGCTTCCTCAGATGCCAGACCTTCAAGATTTGTCGGTGGAGAAAGAATAGACGCAGCAATTTCAGAATTAAATGTTGAGAAAAGGAAAGTTTCACTAAGTATTAAACTTTTAGAAGAACTACAAAATAAAGAAGCAGTATCTAAATTTAGCTCTCCATTATCAGGAAAAAACTTACCTTTTTCTTCCTTGTCTGATAAGCTTACTGATAAAAAAGAAAAAAAATAGTATTTACAAGCAAAATTGTCAGTATCAAAATCAGAATTAATTAAACAATTAAAGTTAATTTATCCAAATTTACTTAAAAAAGATTTGTTAAAAGTTTTTGATATATTCTTAGAAGAGGTAAAAATTGCATTAAAAAATGATGAGAGGGTTGAATTAAGGAGATGGGGTATATTTTACCAAAAAATTCAAAAAGAAAGAAATTCGAGGAATCCTAAAACTGGTGAAAGTGTTTATACTCCACAAAAAAGAAATGTAAATTTTAAAATGAGTAAAGAACTATTTAAAATAATTAATGAAAAATAAAATTTTTATAGCGATTGATACGAAAAGTATAAAAAAAGCGAGATCGATAATATTAAAAAGTAAATTAAAGAATTTTACAATTGGTTATAAATTTGGTTTAGAATTTTTAAATTCAAAAAACGGTAGAGATTTTGTCTCAAAATTAAAAAATAAAATTATTTTTATTGACCTTAAACTTCACGATATTCCTAATACTATGAAATCAACCTTAATTGCGTTGAAAGATTTAAAAATAAATTATTTAACAATTCATATTTCTGCAGGTTTAAAGGCTTTAAAAGAAGTAAAGAAAGTTTCAGGAAAAACCAAAATTGTAGGGGTTACAACTTTAACATCATTAGATAGTGAGGATTTAAAGGACATCGGTCATAAAAAATCTTTGAAAGATATAGTGATAACTCAGTCAAAGTTAGCAACAAAGGCTAAACTTGATGCAATTGTTTGTAGCCCTCGAGAAATTAAGTATGTAAAAAAAAATTTTAAAAAAGAAATTATAACACCTGGAATAAGAATATCTTTAAAGTTAAATGATCAAAAAAGAGTCATGAATCCTAAAGAGGCATTTGAGCAAGGAAGTGACTGGTTAGTAATTGGTAGAGATTTAACAAAAGGAAATATAAAAAAAAATTTAAAAAAATTAAATGATCATTTAAATCAATGACACTAGAGTGTAAAATATGCGGTATTTCTGATGTCGAAATTTTAAATTTTATTATTGACCACAAGTTCCCTCCTGAATTTATCGGCTTCATTGTAAATTATCCCAAATCTAAACGTTATGTTGAAATAAATAAGCTTAAAAGTTTAATAGACATTAAAAAAAAAAAATCCAAGTTTGTTGCTGTATTGGTTAAACCTGACAACGATATACTAGAAAAAATAAAACATTTAAACTTTGATTACTATCAGATTTACGATTGTAATCCTGAGCAAGTCAAAATTATTAAACAAAAATACGGTAAAAAAATTATTACAGCTATAACAGTTGAAAATAAGCTAGACATAAAAAAATATAATGATTTTTTACCCTTCTCTGAAATTATATTGTTTGACTCAAAAGGGTACGAAAAATCTTTAGGTTTTGATCATAGTTTGTTAGAAAATATACCTAATAATTTCAAAAGAATGATAGCTGGAAATTTGAAAACTCAAGATATTTTAAAATTTAAAAACAAAGATTATATTATCGATGTAAGTGGGGGGTTAGAAGATATTAATGGTAAAAAAAGTATTAGTAAAATAGATAAATTTTTGATTGAAATTAATAAAATATGAAACTAAAGAGAAAAATATCTGTTTTAGACCAATATGATAAATTCGGATTTTGGGGTGGTAAATTCGGTGGAAATTTTGTTCCCGAAACCTTAAAAAAACCTATTAATGATTTAGAGATATTATTTAATAAACTTAAGAAAGATAAGAAATTCTTGAGTGAAAGGGACAGATATTTTAAAGATTGGGTGGGAGCACCAACTAGGTTTATAAAGTTAAACAATTTAACAAATTACGTTGGTGGAGCTGAAATTTGGTCAAAAGTAGTATCTGATGCTAATGGAGGAGCTCACAAAATCTATAATGCAACTGTTCATTGTTTGTTGGCAAAAAAATCAGGTAAAAAAATTATTTGTGGAGATACAGGAGCTGGTTATGCAGGAAAAATGCTTAGTATGGCAGCAAAAAAATTTGGCCTAAAATGTAAAATTTTTATGGGCGCAAAAGATATAAAAAGACAACAACCAAATGTAAGGGCCATAAAAAGTAATGGTGCGGAAATTATTCCAGTCTATTCGGGTAGTCAAACTTTGGTGGATGCTGTCTCAGAATGTATGAGATTTTGGGTAGCTAATTGTGATACTACAGCAATGTGTGTAGGGTCAACTGTTGGACCTAATGTTTTTGTAAGAATTTGTGGTTGGTCTACAAGTCAGATTTCAAGAGAATTAAAAATTCAAATTATAGATGAATTTGGAAAAATGCCAAAAAAATTAAAACTTTACAATTGTGTCGGTGGAGGCAGTTCAAGTTTTGGTTTCTGGAATGAATTTATGGATTATGACAAAAAACAGGTTGAATTTATTGGAGTAGAAGCAGGAGGGCCCGCAAAGAGTAAAAAGCATGCCGCGCCACTAACTTATGGGTCTAAGCTGGGTATTTTGCATGGAGCAGCACAATATGTAAATCAAAATTCTGATGGACAAATAGAGGAAACAGCATCAATTTCAGCTGGATTAGATTATCCTGGAGTATCACCTCTTCATTGTTTTTTAAAAGATACTAAACGAGCAAGATATACTGCGGCAAGTGATGAAGATGCTCTTAATGCTTTTAAAATTGTATCAAAGTATGAGAGCATAAGGCCTTCGCTTGAACCAAGTCATGCTTTTTCAGTTGCAATTTCTGAATCTAAAAAACTTTCAAAGGATACTATTGTTGTAGTTAATAGTTGTGGTGACGCCTACAAAGATAAAAAAATTTTGAAAAAAAAATTAGGTGTAAAACTATGAAAAATCCTATTTCAAAAGCCTTTAGTTTAGCAAAAAAAGAGGGTAGACCAGCATTACTGACATATACAGTCGCTGGAGATAACACAAAAAAAAATTCTTTAAAAATTTTAAAATCTATATCTAGATACGCTGATATTTGTGAGCTTGGGTTTCCACATAATACACCAATTGCTGACGGAGGTCAGATACAAACAAGCTCCTATAGGTCAATAAAGAATGGTGCCAAAATTAAAGATGTCTTTAAAATTGCTAAAGATTTTAAAACTAGTAAATTTTCAAAACCAATTATTTTAATGGGATATTTTAATATGATATTGCAGTATGGTCAAAACAAGTTTTTAAATGATTGTAAGAAAAACAATATAGATGGTTTAATAGTCGTTGATTTGCCATGGCCAGAAAATAAAATATTCGCAAATAAATGTAAAAAAAAGTTTATTTCTTTTGTTCAACTTATATCACCCACTACATCAAAAAATAGATTAAAATCTATAATCAAAGATTCTCATGATATGATTTATTACATATCCATGTTATCTACAACTGGGGGAAAACTTAAAGTTTCACCGAGTAAAATAATATTAAATTATAAAAAAATAAAAATGATAAACCCAAGAAAAAATTGCGTAATTGGATTTGGTATAACTGAAAAAACAATCTCTAGCCTTAGATCTGCAGATGGGTTAGTTGTAGGAAGCGCAATATGTAAAGAAATAACCGTTAGTCTAAAAAAAGGACAAAATCCTGTCACAAAAGCTGGCAATATGGTAAAAAAATTAAAAGATAAAATTTTATGAATTGGTTAAAAAAGACATTAGATTTTGGACAAAAAATTAAAAGATTATTAAAAAAAAGACCTTCTCGTCAAGATATGGAAGCGAGCGATTGGACTTCTTGCTGCAAAGGTCCAGTTTTAAAAAAAGATTTAGAAGATAATTTGTGGGTTTGTGCAGATTGTTATAAACATCATAGAATAAATCCTATACAAAGATTTGATTTATTGTTCGGAAAAGGAAATTATCAAGTTTTAAAAACTCCAATACCACCCGATGATCCTTTGAATTTTACTGATTCAAAGTCTTATAAAGAAAGATTAAAAAGTGCTAGAAAAAAAACAGGTTTAAATTGCAGTATGGTAGTGGCAGATGGATCTATAAATAATATAAGATTAACAGCTATAGCATCTGATTTTAATTACATGGGAGCAAGCATGGGTGCTGCAGAAGGTGAAGCCTTTTTATTTGCTGCTCAACATTCTATAAAAAATCAACAACCTTTGTTAGTTGTTGCATCAGGTGGAGGTATGAAAATGCAAGAGTCTATAATTTCTTTAAATCAAATGACAAGAACAACTCTTGCTATTAATGAGCTTAAAACAAATAAACTTCCCTACATAGTTTTATTTTCTGATCCTGTTGCTGGTGGAATTACAGCATCTTATGCAATGTTAGGTGATATTCACATTGCTGAACCAGGTGCTTTAATCGCGTTCGCTGGAAGGAGAGTAATTGAGGGCACAGTGAAAGAAGAGTTGCCAGAAAACTTTCAAAAATCTGAGCACGTTCAAGATTGTGGTTTTGTAGATACAATAATTCCGAGAAAAGATCTACCAGAAAAAATTGGTATTTTGTTATCAATCTTGCTAAACAAAAAATCTGAGATAAAAGAAGACAACAGTGACAAAGCTCCAGAAAATAATATCGAAAATAGAGAAGCGTCATAATAAAAAAATTGACCTCTCTTTAGATAGAACCTTTAGTTTATTAAATAAATTAGGAAACCCTCAAAATAAATTAAATAATGTTGTAACAGTAGTTGGAACAAACTCTAAGGCTTCTATGGCTACTGCTCTAAGTTCGATTTTAAAAGAGGCTGGCCTTAAATGTAATTTGTATACATCCCCTCATTTACAATCATATACAGAGAGATATGTCTTTAATAATAAAGAGATAAATGAAAATGATCTTGCTATTCTGCTTGAGGATGTTGATAAAATATTAGGAAACGATAATGCAACAGTTTTTGAAATATTGACTTGTGCATTTATAAAATTTGCAGAAAATTTTAAAGATAATGTAAATATAATTGAGGCTGGCCTTTTTCATAGATTTGATAGCACAAATGTGTTTAAGAAAAACTTACTTACTCTTTTAGGGGTAATACATTTAGATCATTTGAATTGGCTGGATAATAAAACAATTGATGGTGTAATTTATGAAAAAACTTCCTCATTACCAGCATCGAACATATTTATTAACAACCAAATGAATTCAGAAATAAAAACAAAAATTAAAAAATCTTTAATAAATAACAAATCAAATAAATATTATTATGGAAATGATTTCAATATAACAAACTCTGAAAATAGTCTTATTTGTTATCAAGACAAAATGGGTGAAATAATATTACCTCAACCTAGTTTAATTGGAGATCACCAACTTTTTAATATTAGCACCTCGATAGCGGCTTCTAGAAAAATATTTAATATTTCTGACACAGATATAAAAAATAGTATGAAAAAAATAAAATTAAAAGGACGATTGGAAGAAATTAAATCTGGCAAATTAAAAAAATTAATTGGTAGAAACAGACTTATAATTGATGGAGGGCATAACATTAACTCAGCAATTTCAATATCTAATTGGGTTAAAAAACAAAGTGAAAAAGTTCATCTTATTTGTGGTATGATGAATGATAAGCCTCATGAAGAGTTTGTTAGCCAATTTGAGAACTCTGTAAATACAATAACACTTATAGATATTCCTAATCAAGAGGGCTCAATTTCAAAAGAAGAATTTAAAAAGAAACTTAGTATCCAAAATATTCATACTGCAAAAAGTATCAAAGAGTCTTTAATGCTAAATAATAAGGATGAAAACTGTATTTTCTTATGTGCAGGAAGTCTTTATCTAGCTGGTGAAATTTTAAATCTTAATTAAATATTTTCTTTAATCCAGGATACAATATTAGATTTTGTAGTTGCTCCAACTTTAGTTGCCTTTAGTTCTCCACCAGAAAAAAGTAGCATCGTAGGAATTCCTCTCACTCCGTATTTAGTTGGGGTATTAGGTTCATTATCAATATTATGTTTTGCTATTACTATCTCTGACATTTCGCTTGAAATCTCCTCAAGAATAGGTCCAATCTGTTTGCAGGGTCCACACCACTCTGCCCAAAAATCGACTATAACTGGTTTACCAGCTTTAATGACCTCTGTTTCAAAGCTTTCATCTGTAACATTAACTGTAGCCATATAATTCTTATATAAAATTTTGTTTTATATTCAAGTTTAAATATTATTTAAATTAATTTATCCACATTAAATATTTTTATATTTTTTTTCAATTGACATCACATAATTATTGAGTTGATCTAAAAATTTTAAACTTTCCTCATTAGATTCATTAGTAAATTTATCTCTAAGATTATCACACTCATAATAAAACTCTTTACAAGTCCACCATTTTTCTTTTTTTTCACTCAATATTCTATTGGCTATTTCTATTTTAATTTTTTTCATCATAGACTCTGGTAAAACATGTGGAGCTTCTTGGAATATTATTTTTTTTCCAAATCCTACCATTCTTTGATCTTCAAATTTATCTAATAATCTTAGCTTATCGTTCCATGGCGCTTCATGCCATTTTTGAAATAAATTAGTATCTTTGTTAGGCGTGAATTTTATGTAGATACTTTCCTCTGGCTCTAAATCTTCTTGAGATTTTGACTGCTCTTTTTCCTCTGCGATTTCTCTCAATGCAATTAGAATATTTTCAGAAAATTTTTCATTAGTATTTACTAATTCTGCTCTTTTATTAATTAAAGAGATGTCCATAGCGTTATAAGGTTCAACTTTCATCCCATACATTTTGTCTATTATAATTGGTGCTTTATTTGATCTTATTGTTCTTAAAAACTTTGGTGATTTTTTCATTTGTAATTTAAGATCGCTGATAGACATATTCAGCAAGGGCTCTACGTCAAATCTTAAATCAACTGCTTGACCCCATTGGTATATAGGGTGAGTACAATATTTTGGATGTAAAGGTGCGCAAAGATAAAGTCTTGATTTACCATAAAAATATTCATTAAGAGTTATAATTTTATCTTTCTTTATGATGGTTTCAGTATCTGATTTATTTGAAGTTTTTAAAAAACTATCCCAAGTATGAGGTTGTTTGCTTTTTATTAAACCAAGTACTTTAAGAGTGAGCTCAGCATCAAATAGTGCGCTGTGCGCTCCCTTAGTTTCAAAACCATTTGTCCTTGCTAGGGACTCTAATTTCATTACGGAATTACCTTTTGCGTTAGTTTCTGTTTTTAATATTTTATCATCTAAGGCGAAAGCACCACGAGCAATATTTAAACCATCATGTCTTTTATTTGGTGATGAATTAGTGATGTAAGGATACCTCAAGCCTTTAAAGAATTCTTTTCTTATCATTTCATCATCAAAGCCTATATTTGACCAGCCCAAGAATATCGCTGGGCTCCATTTTTTAAATATCTTCTCAACCTGATTTAACATTTGATAATGACTTAGGTTTGCTTTTGTAAGCATATTAACATCAGTTTTATTAACAAGGAGAGCCATACATTGAGGAATTTCTCCCTCGGGAAGTCTACATCTTAAATTAAACCTCTCTTTTTCCACTAATTTTTCGTCTACAAGGATTCCACCAATTTCAATAATGCTTCCAAAATCTGTACTGGAGCTAGAAGACTCTATATCCCAAATTACTATGTTCATAACTAATTTTTTAATGCTAGTTGAAAAATTTAAAGGCTCGCATCTAAACAAGTAGCAAGTATATTTTTTTTATATTAATTATTAATTAAGTCAAATAATTATTTGTTCATTAAGTTATAAAATTTTTCAACTCTCTCAAGAAATTTATTTTGAAAATCTATTAATTCGTTACCCCCAATTTTAAAATCTTGAAATAATCTATCTACAGTGCATAATAAAATTACTCCTTGGGTTATATTGGAATTATAGACTGTATTATGAGCTAATGAATAAGCGCCAATTTGTAAGAAATAATCTTCAATATATTCCTCTTTTTTTGGTTTATTACTTTGTTTGAAATCTAAAATAGTCTCTTTGTCCTCATAAACGCCTATACAATCTGCAGTACCTGCATATTTGCCAGGATAATAAATTGTAGCTTCAGATCCCCATATCTCTAATAGTTTATTCTTTAAACCTTTATCAATTATTTCTTCCGCCATTTTTTTTGATTTATTTTCGTCCTCAAGCAATTCTTGATTCAATTTGCCATTTAAAAACTGCTCTATATATGAATGCATCGAAGTTCCTCTTGCTGAGGCTTCTTTTTTAATTCTATCCGCCTCGACATTACCTACCCTTTGTTTCCATGCAAGTAACGCCGCCTTGTCTTCTTCGCTTTTTGTAGCTGATAAAATTGTTGTAACAGAAGGTAAACTGGATCCATACAAAGAATAATGTCTTGAACCTTTAACTAAAGATCTTGTCGATTTTGGATAGGAAAATTTTGTGTTCCACTTCATTAAATCATTTATAGATTTATTTAATAATAATTGAAATTAATTTTTAGTTTGATTAGAGACTGGTATATTCAATTTCTCTACGTTCTCGTTTTTAGAAGCTATTTCAACTTGCTCGGGATCTTTGATGTTTCCCAGTGTATTCATTATAGATCTTGCGTCCCTTCCAAAACTATCTGTAGCTAACATAGCTTGTTCTAATTTTTTTCTAAGTTCCTTAATACCATCAAAATGTTTTTCAAATCTTGAGCTTATATTTCTTAAATCACTATAAATTTGCGTAGCATGTTGCTGAACTTTAAGTGTTTGAAATCCTAAATAATAAGATTGTAACAATGCAGATAAAGTATTGGGACCCGAAACGGTTACTTTATATTTAGTTCTTAACTCTTGTAAAAGTAGTTCTTTAGTTTTTGGGTCTCTATAAGTTGAGAGTTCTGAAAATAATCCTTCTGTCGGAACATAAACTATGGCAAAATCTGTGCTTATTGGTGGTGCAATATATTTAGTATTAACATTTTTAGCTTTCAATCTAAAAGCTGCTGCTAAATCTTTCCTGGCTTCTGCTTGTCCTTCCTTATCGTTAGAATTGTAAGCATCATCGATTGCTTTGTATTTTTCGACAGGCCAATGACTATCAATAGGTAGCATTACATCTTGAAGTTTAATAGCAAACTCTACTGTCTCAGAGGTGTCTTCTTTCATTTTAGCATTCGCGATATACTGAGATGCAGGTAATAAATCTTTTAAGAGTGCGCCTAATCCAAATTCTGCTAGAGTTCCATAGGATTTTACTCCACTCAAAATTTTACTAAAGTTGTCCTGACTCTTATTTAACTCACTTACCTGTTGATTAAAAACTGAGACTTTTTCATCAACTTTGGTAAGGGCACCTGTCATGTCTTTTGCTATTTCTTTACTCATTGAACCAAAAGATTGGCTAAATGTATTTTTTAAAGAACTTAATTCGTCTTTAAAAATTTGCTCGTTGTTAACTTGCTCAGGTTGTTTGCGCTTGATTAGAAAAACAACTGCTAAGAAATTAGCAATAAGTAGGATAATAATTAAAATTGTTGTCAACGAATCCATGCTTAACTATACAATTTTATTAAGTTTATTTATAATGTTAAAAACAATTGCTTTTTTTTGGCTTTTTTCAGAAATCATTAAACACGCTTGTGATTTAAGAATTACTCCATCTTTTAATATTCTTAAATTATTAGCCCTTAAAGTTTCACCTGTAGACGTGATATCAGTTATAATTTCTGAAGATCCTGTAAATGGATATATTTCTGTAGCACCTAGACTTTTTACAATTTTAAACTGAGTCACACCTCTTTCAAACATAAAATTCGTTGTTAAATTTGGATACTTAGTTGCTACTCTTAATCTGGTTCCTTTTTTTTCCTTGAATTCAAATGCAATTTCTTCCAAGTCAGCTATTGTTTGAACATCAATCCAATCATCTGGAATAGCGATTACTAAATTAGCTTTACCGAAAGTATATTTTTTCTTAACTAATATTTTTTTTTGCACATTAATTAAACTTTCTTTTAACAAATCAAAACCTGAAAAACCAATATCCAAAGTTCCATCTCCTAATCTTTCAACAATTTCTCTTGCGTGCAAATAAGTAATATTAATATCTTTATATCCTTTAATATATCCTAATAAGTCCCTTTCTCCTCTTTCAGATTTAAGTTGTAAATTATTTTTTGAAAAAATTTTTAATATATCTTTTCTTAATCTACCTTTACTGGGAATTCCAATATTAATCATTTAAATTTATAGCAGCTCCAACTGCTGGTATTTTTTTATTTGATCCAAGATCACCGATAAGATTATCGTATCTTCCACCATTGATAATGTTAATTTTGTTTGATTTAATTTTAACATCAATTTTAAACACTAAACCTGTGTAATATTCTAATTGTCTTCCGAAAGAAGCTGAATATTTTATATTTAACCTTGAAAATTTATTTTTAGAGATTGGAAAATAATTTTTTTCTACCCTTAAATTAATTTTATATTTTTTAAAAAAGAAGTTTAATTTATTAGATGCTTTTCTGATTGGACAATTTATTTTAAGAAATTCTTTTATTATTTTTGCAACATTTTTTCCCTTTTGGGGCCTTCTTGGATCATTTATTTTGTCATTAAATCTATTTAAAATCTCATCAAGTGATCTTCTGGCAATCATTTTTGATTGTTTTTGTTTAAGCATTTTTTGATATTTTTTTTTATCTATTTCAACAATTGTTGGATCTACATCAGAGTTTGTCTCTAGTCTTTTTAATAAATCGTTAAAATATTTTTCTCTCCAAAAATGTCTTTGAAGTCTTAGTCTCCATCTTTTAGGGATGTCCAATTTATTCAATAAAAGTCTAAATATTTCAATATTTCCAATGGTCAAAATACCTGATGAAAATTTTAATTTCGACAATGATTTTATAGCTGTATCAATAATCTCTTTATCATCATCCTTTTCCTTATTTGAACCAATAATTTCAAAACCGATTTGATTTCTTATTATATTATCTGATATTTTTTGTGTTTTTCTGAAAGCTTGCCCACTATAAAATACTTTTTTGGCTGCTTTATTTTTCTCATTTAAATATTTGAGGCATGATGCAATTGTTAAGTCTGGTCTAAGACAAATTTCATTTCCTTTCTGATCTTTAAAAGAAAAAATGAAACGTCTAAATGACTCACCAGATCTTTCAACAATATGATTAGTTTCTATAACGGTATCTAAATCAATATATTTAAATCCTTCTGATTTTATTGACTTTAATATCTTTTCAGATAATTTTTTTGATTTCATTGACCATATTCTCATTTTTAATATTAATTTCCTTCCCAGTGCTAAGATCTTTTATTTTGACTTCTGAATTTTTAATTTCTTCCTCCCCAACGAAAATTACACATGGGGAATTAATTCTATTAGCATATTCCATTTGTTTTTTTATTTTTCCCTCACCGGGGTAAATCTCTGAACTGATATTTTCTGATCTAAGTTTCATTAATATTTCTATATATTTTTTCATATTGTTTTGATCAAAAACACTAATCATTACAGGGCTTATAACTTTTAAATCAAATTCTTTTTTTTGCATCAGCGCAAAGACAAGTCTGTCTATACCAACGGATATACCAGTTGCTGGATAATCAAGATTACCGAAGTTACTTACTAAATTATCGTATCTTCCTCCACCACCTATTGATCCAAATTGAATAACTTGTCCTTTTAAATTTTTTACATTAAAATTTAAATTAACTTCAAATATTGGGCCTGTGTAGTACTCTAAACCTCTTATCACTGATGGATCAAATTTATAATTATCAAATTTATAATCTTTAAATATTTTTATTATTTGTTTTAAATCCTCGCTTTCAGGTAAATTTACATTCAAAGAATTTTCAATAATTTTGATTTGATCGTCTTTTAAATTTGCTCCTTTTGTGTAATCTCCTGATTTATCTTTTCTGCCTTCACCCAGTAATTTTTTTACTTCAGTCCAGCCTAGCCTATCTATTTTATCTAAAGCTCGAAGAATTATAGAAATCTTTTCCTCTGACTGAATTTTTAGTTTTTCAAATAGTGTGTCAGTAATTTTTCTAGACGATATTTTAACTATATAATCATCTTTAGCTAAGCCACAATTTTCCAAAATTTCTGATATCATTACACATAATTCTGCATCTGCTTGTAAATTTTTTGTACCAACATAATCGGCATCAAACTGAAGAAATTCTCTAAATCTTCCTGGTCCTGGTTTTTCATTCCTCCAGACAGTGCCCAATTGGTAACGTTTAAATGGTTTAGGTATTTCATTAAAATTTTTTGCTACATATCTTGCTAAAGGTGCGGTCAAGTCGTAACGTAAAGACAACCATTTATTTTCATCTTTAAAAGAAAATACACCTTCTCCGGGTCTTTCTTTATCAGGTAAAAATTTGCCTATACTTTCTGTATATTCAAAACTTGGTGTTTCAAGATATTGAAAACCGTACTTAACCATTACTTCTTTAATCTTTAAAATTATGAAGTCTCTGATTAAAAGCTCTTTTTCTTTTCTATCTTCAAAACCTGAAGGTAGTTCTTTAGGAGGTTTTATTTTTTTTTGTTTTTCCATTTTTTGGTACACGGGGACAGGTTCGAACTGTCGACCTTCGGTTCCACAAACCGCTGCTCTAACCAACTGAGCTACCCGTGCTCCTAACTTCGTTTTATACTAATTGTGGATATTTTTAAATTTATATAATGATTAAAAAGCTAGCATGCAGCCAGCATGAAAATGGTGTCTGTGAAATAATACTAAATTTATTAAGTTTATGATCATTGTGATTTTATTAACAGTTAAAATTAAAAAATCAACAGTTGATTGTATAGGAATAAATTGAAATTTAAGGCTTGGTTACCCCTATACAATGTTTTTGATGAATTAGAATTAAGAGGTTTTTTGCAGCTTTACTGCGGCAGGACCTTTATCTCCGTCTTCAACTTCAAATGTAAGCTCGTCACCTTCGTTTAAAAATCTTAAACCTGCATCTCTTACAGCTGAAGCATGCACGAATACATCTTTTTCTTTGTCTTCACGTTCAATGAAACCATAACCTTTTTTTCCATTGAACCACTTTACTTTACCTTTTAGACTCATTTTACTCTTTCGTTAGTTATTATACTTAAGCTTAATTTAGCTTAAATGGTAGTTATTAGATTTCTAAATTTATTGCAAGTAATTAAAATTGACTTAGTGTCACTTTGAGTGGTGGCCTTGGTAAGAATCGCACTTACGACACATACCTTTTCAGGGTACTGCTCTACTACTGAGCTACAAGGCCATTAAAATCTAAATATGATCCGCCCTTTAGTTAAATCATAAGGGGTAACCTCTACTGTAACGTTGTCTCCTTGCAAAACTCTAATTCTATTTTTTCTTAACTTGCCAGCTGTATGAGCAGTTACAATATGATTGTTTTCCAACTTTACTCTAAACATTGCGTTAGGCAAAAGATCAATTACTTTTCCTTTAAATTCTAAAGAGTCTTGTTTTGACAAATATTATTCTCCTATTCTCAATTTAACTGATTTAGCGTGTCCATCTAAACCTTCATAAGTTGCAAGATTTATAACTTTTTCACCAATAGTTTCAATACCCTTTTTTGATAAATTTATATAAGAAATTCTTTTAAAAAAATCATAAACAGATAAACCACTGAAAAATTTTGCTGAAGAATGTGTCGGTAATGTATGGTTGCTACCTGCGCAATAATCTGTTGCTGCCATTGCTGAATACTTTCCAGTACATATTGAACCAGCATTTATAACATTTTTTAAAATAGGTTTAAATTTATTGATAGAAACTTCTAAATGTTCTGGTGCTATTATGTTTATAATCTCTGAAATTTTTTTGTCAGTGTTAGCAAAAATTAATAAGCCATTTTTTTTTAAACTACCTAAGGCAATTTTTTTTCGAGGTAGACTATCTAATTGTACTTTCAATTCTTTTTGAACACTTTCAATTACTTCTTTATTTTTTGAAATAAGAATGCATTGAGCATTAATATCATGCTCAGCTTGACCAATTAAATCAGCAGCAACCCATTTTATATTTGAGGTCTTGTCAGCAACAACCGTAATTTCTGATGGGCCTGCTATCATGTCAATTCCAACTTCACCAAAAACTATTTTTTTTGCTGCCGCAACATAAATATTTCCAGGTCCAACAATTTTATCAACAGGATGAATTGTTTTTGTACCATAAGTAAGAGCAGCTATAGCTTGAGCTCCTCCTACTCTATAAATTTCTTTTACACCACACTTTCGAGCAGCATACAATACTGCCGCGCTCTGATCTTTGTCTCTTACAGGATTTGCAATAACAATTCTTTTAACACCTGCTAACATTGCTGGAATTGCATTCATTAATACAGTAGAGGGAAAACTTGCATTTCCGCCAGGTATATAAATTCCTACAGAGCTTAATGGTTTATACTTATAATCAATTTTATTATTTAATTTATCTGAAAATTTAATATCTCTCGTTTTTTGGTTTTTATGAAATGATAAAATTCTTTTAAATGCAAAATCGATAGATTTTTTAACTTCTGGCTTTAAATTTTTAATATTTTTGATTGTATCGCTATAATTTGTTTTAAGCTTTTTATTTTTATTAAATCTCATCTCATATTTCATTACTGCTTTATCACCATTTTTTTTAACATCAGAAACAATATTTTTTGCGATGCCGTAATCTTTGTCAGAAAAAATTGATCTTTTTTTAATTTTCTTTAATAGAACTTTTTGAAAATTTTTACTATTTGCATTTAATCTATTAATCATTTTTAATTTCCTTTAGATCTTCAAGTGTAACCTCTATAATTTCAGAAGTTAAGGTTATAAAGCCATTATTGGAAAATAACAAATTAAATTCGTATCCTTCATTAGTTTTAATTGTGTCAATAGCAAAAAGCGTTAGAGTTTCTTCTGCAAAATATTGATTTATATTTTTTGATTTTGCATAATCAATAAATTCAAACCTGCATATGCTTAATACTTTATGTTTATTTTCAGCATTTATAGAGTTTCTCTCTAAAGATAATAAAAAAATCTTATTTTTTTTAAGATATTTAATTTCCGAAATTTTCAAC
This sequence comes from uncultured Pelagibacteraceae bacterium, assembly GCA_902606115.1. Classification (GTDB taxonomy): domain Bacteria; phylum Pseudomonadota; class Alphaproteobacteria; order Pelagibacterales; family Pelagibacteraceae; genus Pelagibacter. The sequence goes on along the minus strand of CACLFM010000002.1, from coordinate 70,253 downwards.
TTTGATTTATGACAATACAAAGAAATAAGGTTTAAACCGTTTAAATCTCTTGCTATTATTTTAGCTAAGTATTTTTTAGACATCATTTCTTAAATCTGATGTTGATCCCTATTTTTTTTAATTTATTTTGCAAATTATCATAACCTCTAAGACCATGGTAGATTCTAGAAATTGAGGAAGATCCCTCAGCCGATATTGCTCCTAATATTATTGAAAAAGTGGTTCTTAAATCTGACGATATACAGTCCGCTGATTTCAATTTTAATTGTCCAACAATGAAGGCTTTATTTTTTTTTATTGATATTTTTGCACCCATTCTTTTTAATTCAGGTACTGCCATAAATCTGTTGGAAAATATTGTTTCCTCAATTATGCTTTTACCTGGTACCTTCGTTAAAACTGCCAATATAATTGGCATGTTATCAGTAGCTAATTGTGGCCAAGGTCCTGTTTTTACAGATATAGGTCTTAATTTTTTTCCTGGTGAAATCATTATTGAGTTTCCATATACACCAATTTTATATCCAATTTTTTTGAGCATATCTAACTCAGTGTTTAAATATTTTGGATTTATATTTTTAACTTTTATTCTGCCATTGGTTATTGCACCGACACATAGGTAGCTAAATGCCTCAATTCTATCACCAATTATGGTATGTTCACCGTTAATAAGTTTATTAACTCCTATAATTTTTAAAGATCTTCTGCCTATGAATTTAATTTGTGCTCCTGAATTATTTAAAAAGTTAATTAAATCTTTTACCTCAGGTTCTATGGATATATTTTTAATTATATGTTCTCCTTTTATGAAGACAGATGCCATAATCAAATTTGAGCTTCCTGTGACAGTGACTTTTGGAAATTTAAAAATATTTCCTTTTAAACCATTTTTTGATGAAATATTAACATAACCTTTTCTTAAACTATTATCTGCACCAAGACTTTTAAACCCAGAGAGGTGCCATGAAGTATCTCTAATGCCTAGTGCACAGCCACCTCCTAAAGCAACTTTAATTTTACATTTAGGATATCTTGCTAATAAAGGTCCCATAGTTAAAACTCCAGCTCGCATAGTAGAAACTAAATTATATGGTACTATCAATTTATGTTTTTTTTTATTTGTAATTATTATAATTTTTTTTTTCTTTATAAGTTCAACCTTAGCTCCTAAAGATATTAATAGATCTTTCATAGTTAAAACATCTTTTACGAAGGGAACATTTTTTAGAATAATTTTTTTCTGAAATAATATTGAGGCAGCCATTAAAGGGAGGCAAGAATTTTTTGCTCCACTAATATTAATTTCACCTTTAATAGCTTTATTAGGGCCATTGATTATAAACTTTTTCATTTATTTTGATTTTGCTAAAGTAATTCCAACTTGGCCTTGATATTTACCTTTTCTATCAGAGTAAGAAACCTCAGGTTGATCCCCTTTAAAGAATAATATTTGTGCTGCGCCACTATTAGCATAAAGTTTTATAGAATTACTTGTGTGATTAGAAAACTCTAAAACTAAATTTCCATGCCATCCAGCTTCCAAAACTGTTGGTGGGGTTCCTAATCCGCATCTTGCATATGTTGATTTAGCTGTAACAAGTCCTGTAATATTTCTTGGCATTTTAAAATATTCTAAACTGCTTGCCAATGCAAAAGAATTTGGCGGTATCAATATATACTCTTCTCCCTTTACTGTTACAAAATTATCTTCACTAAAATTTTTTGGATCTGCTGTAGCACCTTTAATGTTTGTAAATATCTTAAATTCTGATCCACATCTTAAATCATAACCAAAAGAATTTAATCCATGGCTTATACCTATAGATATACTCTCCGCAACAAAAGGATTGATCATCTCTTCCTCTTCAGATAATTTTTTTATTTGTTTATCATTTAGGATCATTTTTTTTTTTTGTATTTTTAAAAATTTTTCTTTTTCTTAAGTTTTGACGTAATGCCCTTTCAAGATCAAGCTTTGAAGGCTTCCTTTTGTTTTTCATTTTTATTATTTTTTTTCAGGATTTGTTAAGTGATCCAACGTGACTACTTGATCTATGGGAATTGTTTCGTTATCTTTTTTATCTGGGCCAGACTTAAGTTGTTTTTTTGCTCTTTTTTCCGCAAGCTTTTTTTCTCTTTTAGCTTGCTTCTCCATAGCCTTAGCTCCTCTTGTAGATTTATAATCGTAGTGGATTCCCATAAATTTCCTTAACAAAATTATAGTTATATTAAAAAAAAAATTAAGGCAATAATTTGAATAATTTTATTTTTTACACTATCTTAAATGCACGCCCTTGTAGTTTTAGTGTTAAAACAGGCCCTTGGTAAGGGTCAGTCATGAGTTAGATTCTCATCAAGGGCACCAAATAATTATCTGTATAATTTTTTTTTTAAAAAAAAACTTATAATAACAATAAATAAAAAAGCTATCAGTGGTAGATATATATCTTTGGAGAAAAGAATTTGAAAAAATGATGGTGGGTTATTGTTTGCATCAATTATTTTTTCTAGACCACTACCAATAGAAACCACAATAAATAATTGTGGGATCATTCCAATTAAAGTCCCAAAAAAATAGTTTTTTATTTTAACATTGAATATCACTGGCAATGTATTTGCTACAACAAAAGGAATGCCGCCGACAAATCTGTAAATTAAAAAATACAGAAATTCATTTCTCTTAAATAAACTTTTTAGAAAAACCATTTTATTCTCAAGTTTTTGATGAACAAGATCTTTAAAAAAGAAAATAGTAATTAAATAAAATATAAGAGCACCTACAGATAATGATATTGCAATTACGATTGTACCAATCCATTTCCCAAAAATAAAACCTGAAGCCAAAGCAACAGGAGAACCAAAACCAAGTAATAAAACCCAAAAAATAACAAAGAAAAAAAATACAATTAATAATAAAAAGTAATTTTTGCTTTTTAAATCTGAAAAATAATCTACGTTACTCTTTATGAATTCATAACTTGAAATATCTTGTATGGAGAATTTGTTTAAAAAAAAATATAAGAATGTTGATATCAATATAATGTATGAAATACCTAAATAAATTTTTAATTTTTTTGTAATATTCATTTATTAAAGTAATATAAAAATTTTCTGTACTTATACATATATATTTTCTATAACTACCCAAAATTTTAATATTTAAATATTACCTATGAAAAGAACATATCAACCAAGCAGACTTGTTAGAAAAAGGCGACATGGTTTTAGATCTAAAATGAAAACAAAAGGTGGCAGGAAATTACTATCAAGGAGAAGAAAAAAAGGTCGAAAAAAATTAACTGTCTGATGGGAATTAGAATCTTAAGTCTTTCTAAAAATGAAGATTTCAAAAAAGTTTTATCTGGGAAAAAAATAAATAATTTTTATTCTACAATTTTTTTTAAAAAGTTATCATCAAAATATGATAATAATTTAAATATAAGTATTATTACAAAAAGAAAACTTGGAAAAGCAGTTCAAAGAAATAAAATTAAAAGAAGATTGAAAAATATAATAAATAGTATTCTAAAATCTATTAAAATAAATTTAAATTACTCATACTTAATCATTGCTAAAAAAAATGTTTTGGATAGTAAGTATAATGATATTAAAAAATCTATACTTATAGATTTTAAAAAAATATTATGATTAAAATAATAACTAAAATTCTCATAAAGATTGTTAAATTTTACCAGTATATAATTTCTCCCTTAATAGGAAATAATTGTAGATATTTTCCATCTTGTTCAGAATACTTTATTGATTGTCTAAAAACTTTTGGCCCCTTTAAAGGATTTGTTAAAGGCTTAATAAGAATATTAACTTGTCACCCAATAAAATTCTTAGGTGGGGGAGAAGGTTTTAAACCTTTAAAAAATAAAAAATAATTATGGACACAAAAAATATTATAGCCGCAATATCACTAAGCTTAGCTATTATAGTTATGTGGAGCTTGTTTTTCCAACCATCGCCTGGAGATCTAAAAAATAAGAAACAAGAAAACGAAAATGTCATTAATAATAATGACGCTCCGGATATAGACTCTACTGAAAAGGTTATCAATCTTTCAAGAGAGGAGGCTTTAAAATTAACGGATCGATTTTATTTTGAAAATCAAAATATAAAAGGATCAATAACTTTAACAGGTGCGGTGATAGATGATTTAACTTTTAAAAATTATAAAAAACAACTCGACTCAAATGAAAACGTGACTTTATTGAATCCCAAATCAACTTCTAATGGTTATTATATAGAATCGGGATGGGTTTCTAATAACAAAAATATAGATTTACCCAATAACAAAACAACTTGGGAAATCAAAGATAATTTGAAACTTACTCCAAATAGTGAAGTAACTCTATTTTGGAATAACAAACAAGGTTTAACTTTTGAAAAAATAATTAAAATTGATAATCAATATTTGTTTAGTGTTGAACAAAAAATAAAGAATAATTCTGAAAAAATTTATAGTTTTTATCCTTACGCTCAAATTGTTAGAACAAAAGTTCCAGAAATCATAGACTTTTTTATTTTACATGAAGGTCCGCTCGGAGTTCTAGATGATCAGCTAGTTGAAAAAGATTACAAAGACATAATAGATAAAAAGTACTCAAAAAACGCAGATAATGGTTTTTTAGGTATCACTGATAAATATTGGTTAACGAGCATAATTCCTCAAAGAAATAAAAAATTTAGAGCCGATTTCGAATATAGCGAAAAATTTAAAGTCAATTTTATCGAAACTGACTCATATGAGTCAAAACCAAATAATGAAATTAACAATCTTTTAAATATTGTTGTTGCGGCAAAAGAAGTAAGCGTTATTGATGGTTATAATGAAAGTTTGGATCTTAAAAAATTTGACCTTGTTATTGACTGGGGTTGGTTTTACTGGATTGTTAAACCTTTATTTTTTTTAAATGATTATTTTTTTAAACTTGCTGGTAATTATGGAATAGCAATAATATTAATAACTGTCTGCTTAAGGTTGGTCTTTTTTCCACTAAATAATTATGCCTTCAAATCAATGTCTAAAATGAAAGTTTTACAACCAGAAATGGCTCGTCTTAAAGAAGTACATAAGGACGACAAAATGAAGCTTCAGCAAGCAATGATGCAACTTTATAAAAAAGAGGGTGTAAATCCGGTAAGCGGATGTTTGCCTATTTTAATTTCTATACCATTTTTCTTTGCAATTTATAAAATGTTGTTTGTAACAATTGAAATGAGACATCAACCCTTTTTTGGTTGGATTAAAGATTTATCAGAAAAAGATCCCACATCTATATTCAATTTATTTGGTCTAATCCCATGGGATCCTCCTTCCTTTATGATTATTGGAGCTCTTCCGATCATGATGGGTTTTACAATGTGGCTGCAGCAACAACTTAATCCGGCACCTCAAGATGAAATTCAAAAAAAAATTTTTATGTTCTTTCCATTATTTTTGACTGTAATTCTAGCTCCTTTCCCATCGGGTTTAGTTCTATATTGGACTGCTAATAATATTCTTACTATGGCTCAACAGTATGTCATTATGAAAAGAACTACTGTTAAAACTGTATCCTAAATGGAATTAAAAAATATTTTACCTATAGATGGTCCTCCTATTGAAGAGGTTTATAAATACGTTGAGAAATATAAGGATGATTTAATAGTTATTAAATATGGTGGCAATGTATTCATTGATAGAGAGATTTTTAATAATTTTATAACTGACTTAAAGATATTAAATGAGTTAGGGCTTTCGATTGTTGTAGTGCATGGTGGGGGTCCAAGAATAAAAAGAGAGCTAGATAAATCTGGAATTAAATCAAAGTTTATAAGAGGCTTAAGAGTAACTGATAAGAAAATTATAAATGTTGTTGAAAATGTTCTTATAGAATTCAACACTGATATCGTCAAATCACTTGAAGAAAAAGGGTCAAGAGCTATATCAATTAATACAAAAAATAATAATGTTATTGATGTTGATCCAGAGTCTAGTGAATTAGGTTATGTTGGTATACCTAAAGAAATTAATGTTGATATAATTAATAAAATATTAGATGACAACCTAATCCCAATAATTTCTCCTTTAGGTTTAGGAAAAAATAAACAAACATACAATATCAATGGTGACACTACTGCAGGGGCCATAGCAAAATCTCTTAAGTCTAGAAGATTGCTATTAATGACCAATGTAGAGGGAGTTTTAGATAAAAATAAAAAGCTAATACAGGAAGTCTCCTCGTCCAAAATTTTAGAGATGATTAAGGACGAAACAATAACAGAGGGAATGATACCTAAAATTAATACATGTTTAGATGCTGTTAACAATGGAGTAACTGCAGTTGCAATAATTGATGGTAGAAAAAAACATTCAATATTATTTGAAATTTTTTCAGATAAAGGATCAGGAACATTAATAAGAAAATGAAAAATTTAAAAGAAATGAATTATCTATTATTAGATCTTGATGGAGTATGTTATGGAAAACATAACAATTATTCATTAGAAAAAGTATTTGGTCAAGTATCAAATCGTATGACACAATTTATTTCTGATAGATTAAAAATTAGTCGAGATGAGGCTAAAACATTGCAAACCGATTATTTTTATAAGTATAATACAAGTTTAAATGGGCTGATGATACATCACGACATACAACCACAAGAATTTTTAAAATATGTACACACAATTGATCTCTCTTTTATGAAAGAAGATAAAATTATGAGGGAAGAGTTGATAAACTTAGACATGGAAAAGTTTATTTTCACTAATGGGAGTGCCGAGCACGCTGAAAATATATTAACACATCTTGGAATATATGATCTTTTTGGAAGAAATAAAGTGTTTGATATACAAGATGCTGGTTATGTGCCTAAACCTGAAGCAAAGACTTTTGATCTAATGCTTAATAAATTTAAGATAAATCCAGAAGAAACTATTTATATTGAAGATATTGCAAAAAATTTAAGCATTGGGCATGAAAGAGGATGTTATACTGTTTGGCTGATTAATGATGAACATTTTGGCAAGATGGACTCGAATAAAGATTATATTTCTTATAAGATTGAAAATCTGTCTTTATTTCTTAAAGAAATAAGGCTATTAAAAAACAAATAAATTATGTCTTTAGAAAAAATTATTAATGATGCCTGGGAAATTAAGGATCAGGTTAACCCTAATTCTAATCAAAAGCTTAAAGACGTAATTAATCAAATAATTTCAGACTTGGACAGTGGGAAAGTTAGGGCTGCAGAAAAAGTAAATGGTCAATGGATTGCTCACCAGCATATTAAAAAAGCTATAATGTTAAGTTTTAGAATTTACCCAATGGAAAATTTAAATGGTCCTTATAGTAGTTGGTATGATAAAGCTCATTTATTAAAAGGTAAAACTGCAGGTTGGTCTAAAGAGGATCATGAAAAAGCTGGCTTTAGAATGGTTCCTAATTCTCCAGTGAGAAAAGGTTCGTTTGTGGGAAAAAATGCTGTTTTGATGCCGTGTTACGTAAACATAGGTGCTTACATTGATGAGGGCACAATGATAGACACATTTGCAAGAGCAGGTAGTTGTTGTCAGATTGGAAAAAATTGTCATATATCCGCAGGTTCAGGAGTCGGGGGTGTTTTAGAACCAGCTCAAGCGCTACCTACAATTATTGAAGATAATGTTTTTTTAGGCGCAATGTCTGAAGTAGTTGAAGGAGTAATAGTTGGTGAAGGGTCTGTCTTAAGTATGGGAATGTACATAGGGCAATCAACTAAAATAGTCGATCGTAAATCAGGAAAAATAACATATGGTAAAGTACCACCTTATTCAGTTGTAGTGCCAGGAACTTTACCAGATAAAAATAATGCTACAGCAGCATCTTTGTATTGTGCTGTAATAATAAAACAAGTTGATGAAAAAACGAGATCTAAAACTTCGGTAAACGATCTTTTAAGAGAATAAAAAATGCAAAAAATAAATGAACTTAAGTTAGCTAAAGAGCTAATAGGATTTCCATCAATAACACCTGTGGATGCAGGGGTAATGAAATTTTTAAAAAAAAAATTAAATAAATTGGGTTTTAAGACCAAGATAATTACTTTCAAAGACAAAAAACATAAGCCTGTAAAAAATTTATACGCTAGATTAGGAAATAAAAATCCAAATTTTTGTTACGCTGGGCATTTAGATGTTGTACCTCCAGGCAATATAAATGACTGGACTGTAAACCCATTCAAACCAAAAGTTAAAAAAGGACATCTGATTGGCAGGGGCGCTAATGATATGAAAAGTTCAATTGCGTCTTTTGTGTCTGCTGTAAGTATTTTTTTAGACAAAAACATAAATTTTAAAGGATCAATAAGTTTTTTAATTACCGGTGATGAAGAGGGTGATGCAATAAATGGAACTAAAAAGGTTGTTGATTATTTAAAAAAGAAAAAAGAAAAAATAAACTTTTGTTTGGTTGGAGAGCCGACTAATCCAAATAAATTGGGTGAGATGATTAAGATAGGCCGAAGAGGAAGTTTAACTGGAAAATTGATTGTTAATGGTATTCAGGGACATGTTGCGTATCCTGATAGAGCCAACAATCCATCTACTACGATAGTAGAAATTTTAAACAAATTAAAAAATATTAGGTTTGATAATGGCACTAAAAATTTTCAGCCAACTAACTTGGAAGTGACCAGAATAAATATAAATAATAATATAGATAATATTATACCAAGTTCTGCGGAAGCTACTTTTAACATACGTTTTAATAATAATCATTCGTCTAATTCTTTAAAAAAAAAGTTAAATGATATTTTTACTAAAGTATGCAGGAAGAAAAATTCCAAATATAATATTAAATATAAAGTATCTGGTGAGGCGTTTTTATGTAAACCGAATGATTTTACCTTTAAAATTCAAAATATAATTAAAAAGAATACTAAAATAAAACCTAAATTATCAACAACTGGTGGTACGTCTGATGCAAGATTTATAAGAAAAATATCTCCCTGCCTCGAATTTGGATTAGTTGGCAAAACTATGCATAAAGTGGATGAAGCAGTTTCTATAAAAGATTTAAAAAATTTAACCAAAATTTATTCAGACATATTAGAAGAATATTTTAAGTGAATACTGCGATAGTAATATCCGATACTTCAGAAGATCACATTACTGGAGATGGGCATCCTGAACAACCAAAGAGAGTTGCGGCAGTTATTAATAAACTCAAAAAAAGAGATAATTTAATATGGGTTAAATCAGAAAAATTTGACCATAAAATATTAAAAAAAGTTCATGAGTCCAATTATGTTGATAATATAGAAAATTCATTTCCAACTAATGGCCTTAAATTTTTAGACGGTGACACAATTATATCTCCTGGAAGTAAAAGAGCAACATATGACGCTGTTGGTTCGATAATTAAGGCAATAGATGGAGTAGAATCAGAGAAATTCAAGAATGCATTTTGTGCTGTAAGACCACCAGGACATCATTGTGAAAAAAATAAATCTATGGGTTTTTGTATTTTTAATAATGCAGCAATAGGAGCTCAATATTTAATCGAAAAATATAATTATAATAAGATAGCTATTATAGATTTTGATGTTCATCATGGTAACGGTACACAAGATATTTTTTACGAAAATAAAAAAGTTTTATATATTTCAATTCATCAGTACCCTTTTTATCCAGGCACTGGATCTGAAAATGAAAAAGGCAAGTTTAATAATATATTTAATATACCTTTACCTGCAGGTACGTCATCTAAAGATTATTTTGATGCCTATAATCATGTTTTAAAAAAATTAGATAATTTTAAACCAGAGTTTTTAATTTTTTCAGCTGGTTTTGATGCTCATCAAGATGATCCGCTCGCTCAATTCAAGCTCAAATCAAAAGATTTTTATGAAATTACAAGAAGAACTCTTGTCACAGCAAATAAATATTTAAATAAAAAAATTGTTTCAATATTAGAGGGTGGTTATGATTTAAATGCTCTTGCAGAAAGTGCTGAAGAGCATATTAAGGCATTGCAACAAAATAATTAAAATTACATATTGAAAATTTAAAAATACTTACCATATAAAAATCAGATGTTGCCTAATGGGACATCAAAATAAACTTGCTAACAAAGGAGGAAATATGACAAGTAAGGACCTATCGATCTTTAATTCATTAAGACCATTTTCTATAGGTTTTGATGATATGTTTGATCAATTTGAAAACATGTTAGGAAATGGAAGTTTGACAACTCATTCAAATTATCCACCATATAACATTAGAAAAACTGGTAAAGACAATTACTCAATTGAAGTAGCTCTTGCAGGATTTAATAAAAAAGATGTTGAGGTTGAATATGAAGACAATCTTTTGACTGTAAGAACAAAACCAATTGAAAAGTCTAATAGTACATTCGTAAATGAAGAGATTATTCATAGAGGAATATCTCAAAGACAATTTACTAGATCATTCAAAATTGCTGAAGACGTTAAAGTTGGTGAAGCAAATTTAAGAGACGGACTTTTAACTATTGAATGTGAAAGAATAGTGCCAGAGTATAAGAAAAAGAAGCTTATTCAAATAAAATAAGTTAAACCTTGCTTGTGGGGTAAAGCCCCGCAAGTTAAAAACATCCTTTAGAAGAGTAACTTACAACAAAATCACTCTCATCAATTTCAAAACTTCTTTGGCACTTAATTCCATATTTTTTTGAAACGTATATTATCTTACCTGTACTAGTTGGCTCTCCGTCATTAGGTGAAATTAAATCTGGAGCTCCGAATTCAGCAATTAACAAGTCTTTTTTTTTATTTAAAAATTTCATTAGATATTTATCTTCTTTTTGAATTACTTCGTCAGCTTTATTTTGCACTGTTTTGCAACTGGATAATAAGAAAAATAAAAGAGCTGAAAATAAACAAATTATTTTTTTCATAAAATTTAATAATAACATAAAGGTAAATATTAAAAATAAACTTATAGTTGAATATTGTTAATAAAGAATATTTAATTAAGGAATTTTTTAGTTAATCTGATAATTTTTAGGTTATGGAGGATTTATGTTAGACAAATATTTTGAATATAAAAAGTATAAAACAAATTTTAAAACTGAGGTTATTGCCGGAATAACAACATTCCTAACAATGGCCTACATAATGTTTTTAAACCCTTTTATTTTATCGGGGGAATTTGCTGGGCCAGAAAAAGGTTTTTTTGATTTTGGTGCAGTTTTTACAGCTACAATTTTAGCAACTGCTCTTGCTTGTTTCATAATGGCATTTTATGGAAAAACTTGGCCAATTGGCCTAGCTCCTGGAATGGGAATAAATGCTTTTGTAGCATTTGGCGTAGTTGCAGGTATGGGCTATACCCCACAGGCCGCCCTAGGTGCAGTTTTTGTAGCAGGAGTATTATTTTTAATTATATCCCTGACACCATTAAGAGCATGGCTAATTAATTCAATTCCAAAAAGTTTAAAATTAGGAATTGGAGCAGGCATAGGATTATTTTTAGCTATAATAGGACTAGAAATAATGGGAGTCGTTGGAGACCATCCGGTCACTTTAGTTACTCTTGGTGATTTGAAAAATCCTTTAGTGTTATTAGGATGTTTGGCATTTGTTTCTATGGTTGTGCTTGAGAAACTAAAAGTAAAAGGCAATATTATAATTGGAATAATTGCTTTTAGTATAATTGCATGGGTCACTGGTTTAGCAAAATTTAATGGGGTTGTAAGTTCACCTCCCCCAATGACATATTTATTTGATTTCGATTTAAAAGCAGCATTATCAGCGAGTATGTCAACTGTGGTATTTACATTATTATTTATCGATTTTTTTGATACAGCAGGAACATTAACATCTGTAGCTAATGTAGCTGGCAAAGTTGACAGCAAAGGTAGAGTTACGGATATTAACAAAGCTATGATGTCAGACAGTGTAGCTACAGTCGCAGGTGCAATGATGGGTACGACAACTGTCACAAGTTACGTAGAGTCTGGTGCTGGAGTTAAAGCAGGTGGAAGAACTGGTATGACCTCTTTGGTAATTGGAATTTTATTTTTATCATGTTTATTCTTTTCACCTTTAGCAACAAGTTTACCTAAAGAAATTGATGGAGCAGCACTTTTATATGTGGCTGTTTTGTTTGTTAGAAATATTACTGATATTGAATGGAATGATATAGCAGAGTCTGCTCCGTCAATAGTAGCAATGATAACAATGCCGCTTACCTATAGTATTAGCAATGGAATTGCTCTTGCATTTATATCTTACGCATTGATTAAAATATTTACTGGAAAAATTTCTACAACTTCTCCTGCTATTTGGTTGATAGCAGTTTTAAGTGTAATAAGTTTTATGGTAGCTTAAAAATAATTGAGGGGCTGGTTAATAAGCTAGCCCCCTTTACTTCAATTCTTTCCTCAAATCCTCTATAGAAACTAATTCTCTTAATTCATATGGAAATACAATCCACGGATTATCCTGTAGATTATGAACTATATAATCTGAATTAAATTTAGATTTTTCTTTTTTATAAAGCACAGCCGATTTAAAATTAATTTTTTTTTCTTTAAAATCTTTATAATTTTTTAACCATTTTAAAGTCTTTTCCAATGTTATACCGGTATCTATCAGGTCGTCGGTTACTAATATATTTTCACCATAATTTCTTGAAGTAGTTGATAAATCTCTTGCGAAAGTTAATTCATTTTGCGTATTAGCAATTTGATTCTCCTTTTTTGCAGAATAACTCTCAACACCCAAATATCCACACTTCACGTTAAAAATCCTGCTTAGAATATCCCCTACTCTAAGACCACCTCTTGCTATACATATGATAAAGCTTGGGCTGTATCCGCTATCATTAATTTGTAAAGCAAGCTTATCTATAGACTTGTTATATGTATCCCAATCAATAATTAGCTTTTTTGACATTTAAAATATCTGTAAATTTTATCCTATACACAAAAAATTTACTACATTAGAAATTTAGAAAAGTGAGTATATTTTTCTAGTACTGTATTGGTTCATCATCTATTGACCTCCACAAATACCAAGTGGCTACAGTACAGTAAGGAGTAAATCTTTTATTCAATTTTTCCACGAAATTTTTTGGAGGATGATATTTTTTTTTATAATTATTTGAAATAGCTCTTAATAAACCAATGTCTTGAATAGGCCAGATATTAGATCTATTTAAGTTAAAAATTAGAATCATTTCTGCGGACCACCTTCCAATTTGACGTAAATTTGAAAGGTAATCAATTGCTTCTTCATCACTCATATATTTTATTTTTCTTGTGTTGAAAGATTTATCTTGAAATTTTTTTGCGAGTTCTTGAATACCTTTTATTTTTTGTCTGCTCAAACCACAATTTTTTAATTTTAACTTATTTAAAGCAGATACGTTAGCAGGTCTTATTTTACCTTTGCATGCTTTTGAAAATTTATTAAAAACTGAATTAGCAGCCGCAACACTTATTTGTTGTCCAATAATACTTTTGCATAAAGAATAAAATAAATCTTTACGTGTCGTTAAAGTTTTGTCTTGATATTTTAGGATTAATCCTTTCATTACTTTATCCTTTTTGGATAGAGCTCTTATTGCTCTGGACCAATAATACGGTTTTTTACTCATTTCTTTGAATGGGGTTCAATTTTTTAAATATTAATTCACGCCTAAATATTATGACTGAGGATAGTATTACTAATAAGCCTCCAAATAGTGATTTTAAAGATGGAACTTCACCCCAAATTAAATAACCAAAAAAAATTGCAAAAACTAATCCTAAATATTTTAATGGAGTTACTAGAGATACCTCAGAAAATTTATATGATTGACTTAACCAAAGATTTGCAACGCCTCCAAATAAACCAACTAATGATAAAACAAAAAAATCGAATAAGGAGGGTATTTTCCATCCATAAGGCAGAGTACACAATCCAGCGATGGTAATTGCAATTGAAAAGTTTAGTGAAATTAACCAAACTGGTTCAGTTGAAGAAAGTTGTCTTATTGCAATGGCAACATATGACAAACCAATGCAAAATATTATTGGGAAGATATAATAAATATTTAGATCTTCAAATCCAGGTTCTGTAATAATTAGGATTCCTATAAATCCAATAATTACAGCTAACCATCTGTACAAACCCACTTTCTCACTCAGGAAAAAAATCGAAAATATGGTTGTAAATATTGGTGCTGCGAATGATATACTAACTACAGTAGCTAGAGGTAAGTTTCTCAATGCAATAAAAATTGCTATCATGGCAATTAAGCCTATCAAACATCTTAGTAAATGCAGAAAAACTCTTGTTGTCTGATAAAAATTTTTAATTCTACTTTTAGGTATTATAAAAAAATAAAAAATTATGCCAAAAAAACCTCTAAAAAAAACAACTTGGCCAAGTGGATAGTCAGCAGTCCATTTTATTATTAAATCCATTATTGAAAAAGCACACACTGATAGAAACATGTACAAAAAACCTAATTGATTTTTATTGAGCATATGATTAACTCTTCATACTTTTAGATACTTTAATTTAATAATCAATGGAAATAGCGATCTTAGGTTTAGGATGTTTTTGGGGACCAGAAAGAAAATTTGGTGAATTAGATGGTGTGTCCAAAACTGAAGTAGGATATTGTGGCGGCAAAAACAAAGATACAACATATCAAGAAGTTTGTACTGGATTAACGGGGCATGCTGAAGTTGTAAAAATTGAGTTTAATGAAAAAATTTTACCATATGAAAAAATAATAAGTTTATTCTTTGATTTTCATGATCCTACAACTCTTGATCGACAAGGCCCAGATATAGGAACTCAGTATAGAAGTGAAATTTTTTATTTAAATGAGGCTCAAAAAAAGACTGCAGAGAAAGTTTTAGAGGAAAAAAATTTTGATTTTAAAGGCAAAATTATCACAAAAATAAGTGAGGTCTTAAATTATTGTAAGGCTGAAGATTATCATCAAAAATATCTTTTGAAAAATTTATGAGTTTAATTTCTACAGAAATTGCAGAAAAAAATTTAAAAGAATTTAAAATAATAGATGCTTCGTGGCATCTGCCATTAGAAGATAGGAATCCTTATTTAGAATATGAGGAAAATCATATTCATAACTCAGTTTTTTTTGATTTAGACAAAACATCTAAAAAGGATACTGATCTTCCACATATGCTTCCAACAGAAGAACAATGGAGCAAAAGCATTTCCGAATTGGGTGTCTCTAACAATGACAAAATTCTTATCTACGATAATTCAGCATTATATTCAGCTTGTAGATGCTGGTTTTCATTTTTATATTTTGGGCACGATATTGAAAAGTTACATATTTTAAATGGAGGATTAAAAAAATGGAAATGCGAAAACAAACCTTTAACTAATAAAAAAACTAAAGTTGAAATATCAAATTATAAAGCAAAAAAAACAGATAAACACGTTTTTAATATGGGCCAAATAAATGAAAACATCAATTCAAAGAATTTTGTAGTAGTTGATGCTAGAAGTTTTAAAAGATTTAATGGTGATATAAATGAGCCTAGAGAAGGATTGAGAAAAGGTAATATAAAAAATTCTATATGTTTGCCTTTCGGGGAGTGTATTAATCAAAATACAAATGAATTTAAAACTAATCATGAATTAAAATTAATTTTTAAGAGAATAATCAATACGAATAATAATAATTTTGTGTTTACGTGTGGATCAGGAGTCACTGCCTCAGTTTTAGCATATGCTTACAAAATTATAAATAATGAATACCAGCCAATTATTTATGATGGATCTTGGAGTGAATATGGTAAGTACTCACCATGATTAAATCAAATAAAATTCAATTTTTTTTAATTTTTTTAGTAATTATTATTATTTCAGTAATAGTAGGTAGGCATTTTATTACCAAACATTTTATAAAAAAATTTTCAAAAATGCCTCCACCTGGGGTCATAGTTGAGACGGTGAACAAGTCTATATTTTATGATAGTATAGAAACTTTTGGTACGGCATTATCTTTAAAAAATAGAAATTATAGAATTAAAAAAGATAAAATGTTTAATGAAAATATTATTATTGGTAAGATTGTAGAAGAGGGAGAATTAATTTTAGAAACTTCTGATGAAAAAATTATTGCACCTTTCGATGGTATAGTGGGAAAAAGAGAAATAGCCCAAGGGGTTTTAGGTACAGAATCATTTATTTTAACTTTAGATGATACCTCTTCAATAGTTTTGAATATTAAAGTCCCTGAAATATATTTAAATATACTAAAGCCAGGACTGTCAGTAGAAGTGAAATCAGATTCATTCAAAAGAAGATTTTATGGAACTGTGAACTCTGTAAGCTCAAGAGTAGACCCAAGCACTAGATCTGTTCTTGCCAACATTATCGTTGAAAATAAAGAATTAAAATTGATACCTGGTATGCTGTTAGATATTAAGATTATTTATGACAAAAAAGAACAATTAGGTATTCCTGAAAATTCAATTTTAATTCAAGGGGACACTGCTTTTGTCTATAAAGTTCTCGAAGATAATACAGTTAATAAAGTTGAAATAAAAATAGGAAAGAGAAATTTTGGTAAAGTTTCCATAACTGAGGGCTTATCTTTGGGAGATAAGATAGTTACCGAAGGTATTTCAAAAGTAAGGGACAAGATAAAAATTAAAATTTTAGATTAAAATGTTTCTAACTGACTTATCAATTAAAAGACCTGTTATTGCCTCGGTGATGAGTTTAGTTTTAGTAATATTTGGTAGTCTAGTTTTTTTTGAGATCCCAACTAACGAAATACCAGACATTGATAGACCTGTAGTTTCAATCCAGACAGATTATAAAGGCGCATCTGCAAATGTTATTGATAAACAAATTACTCAAAAAATTGAGGACTTTGTTGGTGGTACAGCTGGAATAGTATCTATAGAGTCGATAAGCGAAGACGAAAGGTCGAGAATTGACCTAACATTTAAAGATGATCTTAATATTGATGATGTTGCAAATGATGTCAGAAGTTCCATTGCTAGAGTATTAGATAATTTACCAAATGAGTCAGACGCACCAGAAATATTTAAACAATCTGCTGGTTTTAGAACAACCATGTGGTTGAGTTTCAGCTCTGACTTTATGTCAGATCTCGAGTTAACTGATTATGCAGACAGATATTTAACTGATTATTTTTCAACAGTAGACGGCGTGGGAAGAGTAAGATTGGGAGGAGAAAGGGAACTTTCTTTAAGGGTCTGGTTAGATCCACTGTCTCTAGCAGCCAGAGATCTTACAACTCAAGATATTGAAAATGCTCTAAGACAAGAGAATGTAGAATTTCCCGCTGGCAAAATAGAGTCTAAAGATATTGATCTAACTATAAAATTAGAGAATGCATATGAAACTTTAGATGCTCTTAAAAAATTACCTTTAAAAAAATCAGTTGATGGATCTATAACAAAACTTGAAGATGTAGCTAGAATAGAATTTGGACCTGTGTCCACAAGAACATTATTTAAAGGAAATGGTAGGCAAGTTGTTGGGATTGGTATTTATCAAAACTCAGATGCAAATACTATCTCTGTTGCTAATAGAATTAAGAATAAAATAAAACAAATCGAGCCTAGTTTACCAGATGGAACTAAATTAGAAGTCTCTTTCGATAGAAGCAATTACATATCAAGTGCAATTAGGGAAGTTTACAAAACTCTTTTTGTTGCCTTAATACTTGTGTCATTTATAATTTATTCTTTTTTAGGAAATTTCAGATCTTTAATAGTACCTCTTGTGGCTTTACCTGTTTCACTAATTTCTACTTTCTTGGCAATTTATTTTTTTGGTTTTTCTATAAATCTTTTTACATTAATGGCTTTAGTGTTAGCAATTGGAATTGTAGTTGATGATGCAATTGTAATGTTAGAAAATATAGTGAGAAGAATTGAGATGGGGGAAACGCCATTAGTAGCTGCTTATAAAGGATCGAAACAAGTTTCATTTGCTATAATCGCAACTACTTTAGTTCTTGTAGCTGTTTTTATTCCTCTAATTTTTGTTAAGGGATTAACAAGTGTTCTTTATATGGAAACTGCGGTTACGTTAAGTTTCTCAGTAATAATTTCTAGCTTTGTAGCTCTGTCTCTAAGCCCAATGTTAGCAAGTAAAGTTCTTAGCAATAATGACAAAAAAAATAAATTAACTAATAGTTTTGAAAAAAAACTAAAAGATTTTAGAGCTTTTTACAAAATTTCGTTAGCATACTGGATTGAAAAAAAAAAAATAGTTATGTTTTTTTTGTTGTTTGTCTTAATACTTACTATTGCTGCATTTCTTTATGCTCCAAAACAGTTAATACCAAAAGAAGATAGAGGAGCTTTTTTTGTGATTGTAAAAGCACCACAAAGTTCTGGCTTTGATTTTACATCAGCCAAAGCACAAGAAATTGAGGGTTTTCTTTTACCAAAAATTGGTAAAGGTGAATATCGAAGAATAATATTGAGAGTTCCGGGGTTTGGAAAAAGTAGTAAACAAGTAAATTCTGCTTTCATAATTGCTTTGCTAGAAAGTTGGGAGAAAAGAGATAAAGGAGGTCAAAAAATTATGATGGAGTCTTTTAAGGAAATTTCTAAAGTGCCTGGTGTTTTAGCCTTCCCTATCATGCCACAAGGAATTAGAACTGGTGGAGTTGAAAAACCAATTCAATTTGTGATTCAAGGTAATACTTATGAAGAATTAATAAGATGGAAAGAAATAATTAAGACAGAAGCAAGAAAAAATAAAAATCTTGCTAATATAGAGGATGATTTTGAGCTTAATAAACCAATTTTAAATGTAAAAATAAATCAAAAAAAAACATCTGATTTGGGTATCTCTACTGTAGAGATTGGAAAAACTATTGAAACAATTTTTGGGTCAAGAAATGTTACTAACTTTACTAAGGATGGAAAAGAATATTCTATAATACTACAAGGTGATATTAGTAATAGAAATGAACCCTCAAGCTTAAATAAAGTTTATGTTAGATCTATGAACACTAATAAGCTTATTTCACTATCTAATCTAGTTTCAATAGATGAAGAAGGTACTGCCCCATTTTTATCAAGGTATAATAGACAAAAAGCTGTGACTATATCTGCAAACATTGTAGGTGATTACACATTAGTGTCTGCGCTTAATTTTTTAGAAAATGTAGTAAAGAAAAATACACCAGCAGCTAGAGTTGAATTTAAAGGTGAAAGTGAGCAAATTAAAGAAATTAGTTATCAAATTTATTTAATTTTTGTTTTAGCATTAATAACTGCATATTTAGTTATGGCTGCACAATTTGAAAGTTTTAAACATCCATTAACTATTATGTTGACAGTGCCGCTTGCAATTTTAGGTGGTTTAATTGGGTTATTATTAGTGGGAAGTTCAATAAATGTTTATAGTCAAATAGCTTTAATTATTCTAATTGGTTTAGCAACAAAGAATGGAATATTAATTGTTGAGTTTGCTAATCAATTAAGAGCCGAAGGAAAAAATATTAAAACTGCCGTAATGGAGTCTGCGAGTATTAGATTAAGACCAATATTAATGACATCTTCCTCTACTATTTTAGGGGTTTTGCCTTTAATAATTAGCAGTGGTCCCGGTGAGGCGAGCAGGCTTACTGTTGGTATAACAATATTTGCGGGTATGTTTTTTTCTACATTTTTTACCTTGTACGTTATCCCTGTGATTTACTTGATAATTGGAAAAAATACGAAAAGTATTAATTATATCGAGGAAAAATTAAATAAAGAATTAAATTAATAGATTATAAATTTTTTTTTATTTAATTTTTTTTTGCACTTTATTAATTGTTTTTTATAAATTTCAGAGTACCCCTTTACTTTAGTTGCTAAATTAATTACTTTTTTATTATTTTTATAGTGTTTATAATTTCCCCAACCCTCATGGTAAGCAATGTATTGTTTAAAAACGTCCTGTTTTGAAATTTTTAATATTTTTGAAGACTTATTCGTATACCACCCGATAAAATCTACACTATCTTTAAATCTGCTTCTAATTGCTAGAGGATTATTGGTCTCTTCTTTATATTGTTTCCAAGTTCCTTTGACAGCTTGTGAATAACCAAAAGATGATGAAGGTCTTTTGTAAGGAATGATTTTAAAAATTTTATTTCTCTCAGGTTTTGCAAGCCAATCAAAATCAGATTCCATTTTAATTATTGCTAATTGAATATAAATTGGAGTCCCCCATTTTTGTTCAGTTTTTTTAGAATGTTTGTACCATAAGTATCTTTCTGAAAATATTGAACAACCATCAGCAGTATTTTTAGGAATTGAGGAACAATTTATTAAAAAAAGAAAAAGAATTAACCAAATTTTTTTGATAAGAATCACTTAACAATTATAGTTTATTTATTTTTTTTTCTCCATTCCCATGGTTCATCAAATTCTCCTGACCATAAACCCACTTTTTCTCTTTTAGCTTGATTTTCAGATCTTAAATATTTTTTTGAGTATTTAGTATAATTAATTGCTAATCCATTTCTAACAAGCCATTTATTTAAATCTTTTCCTTTTTTGTAACAAATGGCAATTAATCTTTTATATCGATCATATTTTTCACCTTTGCACTTTATTTCATTTTTAGAAATAATTTTTTTTAGTTTTTCTTTTGCTACCAAACCACAATTGTAATTTTTATTTAAATTAATAAAATTAAATTGTATCCAGGGTTTTTTACAATGTTGGTCTAGCTCAGGAGCGTCTATTCCAAATAAACGAATTTTTTTTTCATCAATAATAATTGTGTCCCCATCAACTACCTTTGCAATCCCCTCTACTTCTAATGAATGAATAGGTTTTGAAATTAAAAATGAAAAAATAATTAAACTATAAAAAATCTTTTTTTGCAACTTGAAGTAATTCATTTAATTTTTCTCTAACATCATTTTCAGAAATATTTTTATCTTTTAAATCCTGGTATAATTTTTTAATTATATCCTCATCTCCTGGTTCACTAAAATCAGATTTGATTACTTCTAGTATATATTGATTTTTTTCTTCATCTTTTTTTCCTAAAACTTCTGATGCCCATTCACCTAAATATTTATTTCTTTTTGAATTTACTTTAAATTTAAGTTCTTCATCATGAGCAAATTTGTTCTCAAAAATTTTTTTTCTATCTTCGAATGAATTCATAAAATTTTATTAAAATATAAGAAATTATAACACCAGTCATGTTGCCAATCAAATCTTCATATTGAAAACTCCTGTTTGGTATTACAAGGTGAGTTAGCTCAAGACTTACTGAAATAAAAAGTAAATATAAAAAGATGTAATTAAGTTTTTTTGAGATATTTGAATAACTTATAATAGCGAATAACGATAAAATTAGAAATGTGTAAAAATGATTAGAAGATATAGAGAAAAAATCTCTTGTTAATTGTGGTTGCGATTTTAAACTTCCGTATACTATCCATCCAAGAATACTTCCGGGATATAAATATAGAATTATTATAGTAAAATTAGAAATTTTAAAAAATAATTTAAAATATTTTCTAATTTTTTGCATTATTAATATTTATTTAATTGTAATTTTAAGTTATCAAATATGTATAAATGGTACACCTTGTATTAATAAGACATGGACAGAGTGAATGGAATAGTCAAAATAAGTTTACTGGATGGGTCGATATAGATTTATCTGATCAAGGTAAAAAAGAAGCTAAAACCGCTGGTGAACTCATTATTGGTGAAAATCTCAAATTTGATTATTATTTTTCTTCATTTCAAAAAAGAGCTATCAATACATTAAAATTAATTCAAAAAACTATAGGAATTGAAAATATAAATTTTGAAGAAGCCTGGCAGCTGAATGAGAGACATTATGGAGCTTTAACTGGCTTGAATAAAGAGGAAATGAAAAAAAAAATAGGAGAAAAAAAAATACATGAATTCAGAAGATCATGGAGTTTAAAGCCTGAAAATTTAGATAAAAATAGTATATATCATCCTTTGAATATTAAAAAATACAAAAATGTTCCAAAAGAAAATATCCCTAGCTCTGAGTCTTTAGAAGATACATATAATCGTGTTATACCTTATTTTGAAAGTAAGATATTAAAACTTTTAAAATCAAACAAAGATATATTGGTTGCTGCACATGGAAATTCTATTAGAGCTTTATGTAAGTATTTGTTTAAAATAAGCAATGAGGATATTTCAAATTTAGAGATTCCTACTGGCAACCCCCTGGTAATAAATTTTAACACAAGTTTAAAAATAATTAAAGTAAGATATCTTGATGAGACAAGGGCTAAAAAATTATTATTTACTAGTTAATTTTTTATAAATTTTAATATCTGTTATATGTTTAAATTTAGTTTTGCTTTCATAGCCGTATAGACTTTTACTAATGAGTAACTTATCCCAGATCATAGAAATTGGGAAAATCTTTTTTTTTAGATTGCTAAAGAGATTTCTGTTAATTATTTGACAGCCTGTAAATATGTATTCTTTTCTAGAATTATATTTAAGAATATTTTTTTTCATTGAAAAATCTCCATTTAGCCTTTGATCAAAACTTTTTTTTTTTTTTACTACGAGGAGCATATTTAAAGCTTTTTTAGAAAAATATAAATTTTTCATTTTAATTATTTCAGTTAAATGGTTTTTGGTCCAAATTGTATCTGGGTTTAAAATTAAATAATCTATATCCTTCGTAGAATTTATAATGTTTGAGATACCACCTCCTGTGTTAAGAATTTTTCTTTTTTCTTCAAAAACTTTAATTTTTTTTGACAACTTTTTTTCTAAAACAAATTGTTTTATCTGTTGGCTCAAATGATGGGAATTTAATAAAATTTTTTTTATCTTTAGCTTAAATAATAAGTCTATTGTATTTTCTAAAAGTGATTTATTATCTATTTTTAAAAGAGGTTTTGGAACTTTATTAGTAAGTGGCTTTAATCTTTTACCAAAACCAGCACACATTATAATAGCCGTCTTTAATTTTCTCATCTTTTTTTACTTTTGTTATTTATGCACGAAATTAATTCATCAAAAATGACATTACCATTTGTTCTAAGCTTAATTAGTCTCCATGTATAAGGTATTAATTTTAAATAATTCTTTTTCTTATCTCTTTTTGCAAGTCTTGTGAATATTCCTAAAATTTTCAAATTTCTTAAAACAGACAGTATTATAAAATCATTTCGGAAAGATTTTTCATCTATTTTTTTGCTCTTTTGCAAAAAATATGAATAAACTTTTTCTTTTAATAAATATGATGATTTGTACCTTACATCATCAATTAATGAGGCTAAATCATATGCCGGATTACCAATAACAGCGTCTTGGCTATCAATTAAATATATTTTATTATTTTTATACATCATATTAGATACGTGAAAATCTCTGTGAACAAATATATTATTAGATAATTTTATTTTACTTATTAAATTTTTAATAATTTTTCTAATCATTTTTCTTTTGTTGGGTTTGGTTAATTTTTTATCGTAATGCGGTGCATACCATGTATTAAATAAATCTGCCTCTTCATATAAATCTCTGTAATTGTACTTTTTCATAGAGTAATATTTTCCATTAAAATTTTTAATTTTAGTATTTTTTATTTTTTTAAACTTAATTAATATGTCTACAATTTTTTTGTAAAAGTTGTATTGATTTTTTTTATTCAAAATATTTTTTACACTTATTTTTCCTAAATCAGTAATCTCTATTGAATTTTTTTTGTAATTATTCTTTAAAAGTTTAGGCGAAAGTATCTCATGATTATTTAAAATTTTATTAATACTATCGTATACCAAAAGATTTTTAAATTTATTTTTTTTTGAAAATATTAATATTGAATTTCTTGATCTAAAAAATTCTCTGTCTGATGCATCGCCTTTGATTTTCTTAAATTTCATACTTTTTACAATTACCGTAAACTCTAATCTTTATTTTTCTACGGCTAAAGTTTTTTGAATAATTAAATTTTAGTTCAATACGATTTTTTGGTTTGAATTTTATTTTCTCTGGCCATTCTACTAAAGTAATTACCTCTTTGTCTTCAAAAATTCCTACATTGTTAATTTCTTTATGATTTTGAATTCTATAAAAATCATAATGATGAATCGTTTTTTTTTTGACAATATATTCATACATTATTGTAAATGTAGGACTAGGAATATCTGTTACTTTTGACTTTGTTTTTTTTTGCAAGTAATTAATTAAAAATCTTGTAAATGTAGTTTTTCCAACACCAAGCTGCCCATACAAGAAAACTGAGTCACCAGTGGTTATGTATTTTGCAACTTTATAAGAAAAATTTTTTAAAACTTTTAAATTCGAAACTTCTATTGAGCTACCGTTAGTAGCGATAGGCATCTGGTTTGTAAGGTCCTTCTTGTTTTACACTAATGTAATCTGCTTGGTCTTTAGATAATTGAGTTAACTTAGCTCCTACTTTTTCTAAATGTAACATAGCAACTTTTTCGTCTAGGTGTTTTGGTAAAACATAAACTTTTTTGTCATACTTGTCTGAATTATTCCATAATTCTATTTGAGCTATAACCTGATTTGTAAAAGATGCACTCATAACAAAACTTGGATGTCCTGTTGCACAGCCTAAATTTACCAATCTTCCTTCAGCAAGTAATATTATTCTTTTTTTACTTGGAAGCTCAATTTCATGCACTTGTGGTTTAATTTCGTCCCATTTGTAATTTTTAAGTGCCTCAACTTGAATTTCATTATCAAAGTGACCAATGTTACAAAGTATAGCTCTATCTTTCATATCTCTCATGTGATCTGCTGTAATTATATCTTTATTTCCTGTTGCAGTTACCACAATGTCTGCATGCTTAATCATATCATCCATTAGGACTACCTCATAACCTTCCATAGCTGCTTGTAATGCACAAATTGGGTCAGTTTCTGTAATCATTACTCTTGCACCTCCTTGTCTTAATGATGCAGCGCTTCCCTTCCCAACATCTCCAAATCCAGCGACAATTGCAACTTTTCCAGACATCATTACATCTGTGGCTCTTTTAATTCCATCAACTAAACTTTCCCTACAACCGTATAAGTTGTCAAACTTAGATTTTGTGACCGAATCGTTAACATTAAAAGCGGGCACTAACAGTGTTCTTTCGCCTTCCATCTTTTTAAGGGCTAAAACCCCTGTGGTAGTTTCCTCTGATAAACCTTTTATATCTTTCATAAGATTCTTATAATCTTTATGCATTAAGGCAGTTAAATCTCCACCGTCATCTAATATCATATTTGGTTTCCAGTCTTTTTTTCCTTCAATAGTTTGTCTCACGCACCACCAATATTCTTCTTCAGTCTCACCTTTCCATGCAAAAACTGGTATGCCAGATTTTGCTATAGCAGCCGCAGCATGATCTTGGGTTGAAAATATGTTACAAGACGACCATCTACATTCAGCACCAAGGTCGACTAAAGTTTCTATAAGTACTGCAGTTTGGATTGTCATGTGCAAACATCCTAAAATTCTAGCTCCTTTTAATGGGCTTTTACCTTTATACTCTTTTCTTAGTGCCATTAGACCTGGCATCTCAGTCTCAGCAAGTGAAATCTCTTTTCTTCCAAAATCTGCTAGATTAATATCTTTTACTTTAAAATCAGTCATAGTTTTTTTTTCTGCTTGTACATTAATTTTAAATATATTCAACTAGTCAATTTATAGTTGGAAAATAAATATCTACTCTAGCTCCGTTTTTTGCCTTATTATTTGACGCATAAACAATCCCACCGTGTAAATCCACAAGATTTTTCACAATATTCAAGCCTAATCCGGAATGCTCACCAAATTTTTCTGGTCTATTACTGTAAAATCTTTTGAAAATTTTTTCTGTATTTTTTTCCTTAAATCCTCTGCCCTCATCGACGACTGACAGCTGGATTTTGTTATTTCTATTTTTTTTTAGTTCAACAATTATTTTTTTATTGTCCTCGCTAAAGGAAATAGAATTTTCTAAAAGATTTGCTAATACTTGTTCTATTCTGTTTTCAATACCCTTAATGAAATATTTATCACCATTTTTTTTAATTTTAAAATTTATTTTAATACCTCTTTTTGAATAATGTATCCCATTAAAGTCATCAACAACTGATTTAATAACTTCCTCTAAATCTATTTTCTTCATTTGCTCTTGATTAATAGCAACTTCATCTTTAAGCATTTGTGAGTAGTCTGTTATTAGTCTTTCTATTCTCTCAACATCATGTGATAAAATTTTTACTAATTTCTCTTTCTCGATATCGCTACTTGTTTCACTTAAAATTTCTGAAGCACTTTTTAACGATGCTAAAGGATTTCTAATCTCATGAACTAAATCAGTAGAAAAATTTTCTGCGGTATTTACCCTTTTTTCTAATTCATTTGTCATTTCATCTAAAGAATGAGTTAACATTCCCAATTCATCATTTCTTTTGATTAAACTTGTTAAATCAATTTTCTTTTTACTTCTTTCTTTTATATTTTGTGTAAAATTCACTAAATTCTTAATAGGTTTTAAAAAATATCTATTTAAAACTAAAGAAAATATAAAAATTACAATCCCAACAAATATAGCTGTTCGTATTACAAAAGTTTTTCTTTCATTTATTGCAGTTTTTATGTCATTTGCATTTTCTGAAATCATTAAGTAACCAGATGGAATATCATTTATTAGTAAATTTTTTACTGTTGATAATTTGAATTGCTGATAAGTTTCAGTTGTAAATGTAAAGGGTTTTCCAAAATTTTCTGAAACAGCATAATCTGAAATTTTTTCGATTAATTCTGTTTTTTTCTTTTCATTTATTTTTTTCTCTTGTGCGTCAGTTTCATTATTATTTGTAGTAATATCAAATTCCACGATATCTATTCTTTGACTAAATGATCTGGGATCTAAATCTATGGTATTGGTGTCTGCGATTATTTGATAATCCTCATCTAAAAATACTACTCTATCTACACTTTGAAATAAGAATCTTTTTGAAAATAAAAAATTTTTTATATCTTCTTTATTAAAGTTTATATTTAATCTATTAAGATTTTGAGTAGTATTATTTATAATCTGGATATGGATTGAAGTTTTTTTTTTGATTAAATTTGGTTGAACGTAATTTAAATAAATTATTGTAAGTGTACCAATAAATAAAAAAATTATAAAATTAATAAATAAAAATTTTTTTAGTATTGACAGATTTTTTATAATTGATGATAGCATCAATTAATATTCCACCTATAGCCACTACCATACCTTGTCTCTATAGCTGAAAAATTTTCGTCAACTCTCTTAAATTTTTTTCTTATTCTTTTAACGTGGCTATCAATTGTTCTATCCTCTATATCTGTATCCTCTCTGTAAGCAATATCCATCAATTGAGCTCTCTCTTTTATAATTCCCGGTCTTTTTGCCAATTCTTGAACTATTAAAAATTCAGTAGTTGTTAATTTATCAGGCAGCTGTTTTCCATCCCATTCACACTCTAATTGTGATGGGTCAAGTTTAAGTTTTCCATGATTGATTATATTTTTTGTATCCTCAATATTTACATTTTTTTTTCTTAATTGAACACGAATTCTCTCTATAAGAACTTTTACTGAAAAACCTCCTGATTTTTTTACAAAATCATCCGCACCAAGTTTAAGTCCTAAAAGTTCATCTACTTCTTCATCTTTCGATGTTAAAAAAATAACTGGTAATGATGTTTTTTTTCTAAGTTTTTTTAGTAATTCTTCTCCATCCATTTTTGGCATTTTGATATCAATTATAGCAAGATCAGGTGGGGTTCTAGACAAGCCAATCAGTGCACTTTCACCATCCAAATATGTTTGAACTTTAAATCCTTCTTTCTCTAAGGCTATGCTTATACTTGTAAGTATATTTCTATCATCATCTACTAATGCTATTGTTTGAGTCATGCAGTAATTAAAAATACTAAATTGTTATAAATTGGGCAATAGTTTATCTTATTGTAACAATCCCCAATTTTCACCAATATTAACATCTACAAGTATCGGAATTGAAAATGAATGCAAATCACTTTTCTGAATACTTCTCATGCCGCTTTCTATAGATTTTTTGGTACTTTTAATATTATCTTTTTTTACTTCGAAAATTAACTCATCATGAATTTGTAAAAGCAATTTACAATCCTTTATTTCTTGGTCTTTTATTTTCTCAAAAATATTAATCATTGCCATTCTCATTAATTCTGAGGCAGAACCTTGGATTGGAGCATTTATAGCAGCTCTCTCTTGAAAATTTCTAACATTAAAGTTTTTGTCGTTAATTCCTGTAATATGTGTTCTTCTTCCAAAAATATTATTAACATATCCACTTTTTCTACAAAAATTAATTGTGGTAGACATATAATCTTTTATCTCAGGAAATTTTTTAAAATAAGATTTAAGAAACTGATCTGCCTCATTCGTTGATACTGAAATTTGCTTCGCAAGACCGTATTGTGAAATGCCGTATATTATCCCAAAATTAATTGCTTTAGCCTTACGTCTAAGATCACCAGTAACATCTTTTATTTTTACATTGAAAACCTGACTTGCGGTAATTGAATGAATGTCTTCTTGATTATTAAAAGCTTTTTTAAGCTCTTTAACATCTGCTAAATCAGCTAATATTCTCATTTCGATTTGGTTATAGTCTGCTGAAAGCAGATTAAATTTATTATCTGCAACAAAAGCTTTTCTAATTTCTCTGCCATCGTTAGATTTTATAGGAATATTTTGTAAATTTGGGTCACTTGATGCGAGCCTACCTGTTGTAGTTGCGGCTAATAAGAAGCTGGTGTGCACTCTGCCTGTATGTGGATTCACATATTCTGGAAGAGAATCAGAATAAGTATTTTTTAATTTAGTAAGTTGCCTCCATTCCAAAACAAGTTTTGGTAAATCATGACCTTTGTACGCAAGATCCTCAAGAACACTCGCAGCTGTAGCAAAACTTCCTTTTTTTGTTTTCTTTAAGGCAGATATTTTTAGATCATTATATAAAACTTCTCCAAGTTGTTTGGTTGATCCAATTTTGAACTCTTTTTTAGATACTTTATAAATTTTTTTTTCTAGACCAGAAATTTTTTTTTGAAAATTTGTTGATAATTCATTTAAAAATTTTTTGTCTAGTTTAATTCCACACATTTCCATGTGTGCTAAAATTTTAATTAATGGTTTTTCAAAAGTTTCGTAAATATTCATCAATTTTTCATTTTTTAAGGTAATTAAAAATTTTTTATATAGTCTAAAAGTAATGTCAGCATCTTCTGCTGCATAATCTTTTGCAGCTTCAACCTCAACCTCACTAAAATTTATCTGTTTTTTGCCGATGCCGACTAGATCTTTGAATGAAGTAGTCTTGTGACCCAAATGTATTTCTGATAAAATATCCATATTATGTCTATTTTTTCCAGCATCTAAAACATAAGACATAAGCATTGTATCTTCTATTGATTCTAAATCAATGCCTCTATGATAAAATACAATGTAATCAAATTTAATATTTTGACCTATTTTTTTTATACTTCTGTCTTCTAAAATGTGTTGTAATTTTTTTAAAACCTGTTTTTCATTTAAATTTTTGAAATTTTTATGATTTAAGGGAATGTAGTATGCTTCTCCTATTTTTAATGAAATAGATATACCAATAAGATCTGCTTGGTGTGGATCCAGAGAACTTGTTTCCGTATCAATTGATATTTCACTTAATTGTTCAATTTTAGATAATAATTTACTAAATTCATTATCACTTTTAACTAAATTATAATTATTTTTATTAATCTTACTCTCTATTTTGTGTTTAGAAGTTAGAGTTTTATCATCTTTAAAGTCAATCTCCCCATAAGTTGATATTACCGAACTTAATAATCTATTAAATTCCATATTTCTTAAAAAATTATATAATTTTTCTTTATCAATTTGTTTTAACTTAAAGTCACTAAATGGTACTTTGATTGGCACATCTTTTTTTAAGGTAACTAATTTTTTACTGATTATTGCTTTTTCTTTATTTTCGATGAGTTTTTCTCTTCGTTTATTTTGTTTAATTTTTTTTGAATTTGACAGAAGATTCTCTAAAGAACCATACTCATTTATTAATTCTGCCGCAGTTTTAATACCTATACCAGGTACCCCCGGAACATTATCACTACTATCACCCGCTAAAGATTGAACGTCTATAACTTTATTTGCATTTACACCAAACTTTTTTTGAATATCTTCTTCATTAATAAATTTATTTTTCATTGGATCGTAAATTCGTATATTTTTTCTGTACAACTGCATCAAATCTTTGTCAGATGAAACAATAGTAACATCAGCTCCTTTTTTTAATATTTGTTCACTGTATGTTGCAATTAAGTCATCAGCTTCATAATTAATTAGTTCTATAGATGGTAAATTAAAAGCCTCTACAGATTTTCTTATATAATTAAACTGTGGAATTAAGTCATCAGGAGCATCTGCCCTATTTGCTTTGTATTCAGAATAAATTTCATTTCTAAAATTTTTTCTTGCAGAGTCAAATATTACCGCAAAATGGGTAGGTTTAAATTTATTATCTAAAGATTTTGCATCTTCTAACAATTTAAATAACATATTGCAAAATCCTGCAACAGCACCTGTTGGCAAACCATCAGATTTTCTAGATAATGGCGGTAATGCATAATAAGCTCTGAAAATATATCCAGATCCATCAATTAAATAATAATTTTCATTTTTTGAAATTTTATTCATATATAAATTTTATTTTAACTTATCTTAATGTTATAAAACTATAAATTTAAATGAATAATAAAATTGTCCTTTCTGTAAAAAACTTAAACAAAATCTTCGACAAAAATATTCATGCTCTTAAAAATTTAAACTTAGAGGTGAATGAAGGGGAGATCTTTGGGTTGCTAGGCCCCAATGGTGCTGGAAAAAGTACATTCATAAATATTTTAGCCGGTCTAACCACTAAGTCTTCGGGTGATGTAAATGTTTGGGGCTTTAATTTAGATAAAAATCCTAGACAAGTTAGAGCTTCTTTAGGGATAGTTCCACAAGAGGTAAATGTTGACCCTTTTTTCACACCTAAAAAATTACTAGAACTCCAAGCCGGGCTATATGGTGTTAAAAAAAAAGACAGGATTACGGACACTATACTAGAGCTTGTGGCGCTTAAAGAAAAGGCAAATAATTATACCAGAAATTTATCTGGAGGAATGCAAAGAAGACTTTTAATCGCAAAAGCGTTGGTCCATAAACCTCCAATTGTTATCTTGGATGAGCCAACCGCAGGTGTGGACGTTGAGTTGAGAAAAAGATTATTAGATAGTGTAAAATCTTTAAGGAATATTGGAGTAACCATTATATTGACTACTCATTACTTGTCTGAAGCAGAGAATATGTGTGACCGTATAGGAATAATTAACAAGGGAAATTTAATAGCGTTAGATACTACTGAAAATATGTTAAATAAGATACAAACTAAAATAGTTAAATTTTCTGTTTCTAAAAAAGTAAAATTAATTGATAACGTAAAAAGTCAAATAAAAATAATTAAAAATAACGAAAAAGAGTTAATCGTATCTTATGAAAAAAATATCATCAACATTCAAGAGATAATTGATTTAGTCAGAAGTCAAAAAATTGACATTTTTGATGTACAATCAAGAGATCCCGATTTGGAAGATGTATTTGTAAAGTTGATAAAAAACTAGATTATTTCTGTACAAATATATATAATTTAATCATGGAAAAAATTGAATTAAATCAAAATCAAAAAATTTTAAAAAATTTTTTTATTATAATTTTAGGTAGTTTAGCATTAACTATATCCGCAAAAATAAAAATCCCGTTTTACCCTGTGCCAATGACGATGCAAACTTTTGTAGTTTTATTATTAGGAATAACTTTTGGATACAAAATTGGTTTAGCAACAATATCAGTATATTTGCTTGAGGGAATTCTGGGCCTTCCAGTTTTTTCTAATTCTCCTGAGAAAGGTGTAGGATTGATCTATTTTACTGGTCCAACTATGGGATATTTAATCGGATTTTTAAGTGCAGTTTTTCTTTCAGGATATTTTAAATTTGGAAAGAACATATTTAGTAATTTTTTAAAAATACTTTTATCAGTTTCTACAATTTATATTTTGGGATTGTTTTGGTTAGCAGCTTTAATTGGATGGGATAAACCTATTTTCGACTTAGGTGCAAAGCCTTTTTTATTGGCAGAATTGTTCAAAATATTAATTTTAACTTTTCTAGCATCAAAACTTGTAAAATTTAGAAAAACTATCTAGGGGATCTTTTTGATAAAATTCTTTGCAAGGTTCTTCTGTGCATTTTTAATCTTCTAGCTGTTTCAGATACGTTTCTATTGCAAAGCTCGAATACTCTATGAATATGTTCCCACTTAACTCTGTCAGCTGACATTGGGTTTTCTGGTGGATCTGCTTTTTTATTTGGATTAGCTAAAAGTGCTTTTTCAACATCATCTGCATCAGCTGGTTTTGCTAAATAATCAATTGCTCCTTGTTTTATAGCTGCAACGGCAGTTGGAATATTACCATAACCTGTTAGCATCACTACACGGCTATTTGCGTTAGAACTTTGTATTTCTTTTACAACCTCTAGCCCATTACCATCTCCTAGTCTTAGATCAACAACAGCAAAAGCAGGTTTGTTATTTTTAACAGCATCTAAACCTTTTTTTACACCCTCAGCTTGTGATACCTTAAATCCCTTTTTCTCCATAGCTCTTGCGAGCCTTTCTCTAAAAGGATTATCATCATCAACTATTAGAAGAGATTTGTCCTCAAATTCGTTTATATTTTTAAGTTTTTCGGTCTCCATATTGAGATACATATGGTCATAAATATTTAAATTTCAATAGTCTAAAAAATTAGAAAAAACCTCATAATTTTCTTTACAGACCTTTCTTAATAGGTAAAAAACGAGATACAAAATTTGCATATAAGTTATGCATTTTTTTTTTGTTAAATTTTTTTTAAGGAGCTAAATGTGAAAAAATTTAAAACAGTTTATGAGCTTATTAATAATTTAAAGCCATCTGATCCAGTATACTGCATCAGGAAAAACTCCATAAAAAAAGCTTCAAAATTCTTTGTAGAGAAATTTCCAGGAAAAATTTTATACGCTGTAAAGACTAATCCAAACAATGAGGTAATTAAAACATTAATTGAAAGTGGAATAAAGAACTTCGATGTTGCATCAATAAAAGAAATCCAGGAAATAAAGAAAATAGATAATTCTTTACAATGTTCATACATGCATACGGTGAAAAGTAGAGAAGCTATAAATGAAGCTTATTTTAAATTCGGTATTAAAGCATTTTCTTTGGATACAAAAGATGAATTAGTAAAAATTTTAGAAGCTACAAATCATGCTAAAGACTTAGAATTATTTGTGAGGATCGCTGTATCTAATGAGCATGCAGAAATTGATCTTTCAAAAAAATTTGGTGTTAATAGCAGTGAAGCAAGTGGACTAATCAGGCTAACAAATCAATATACTAAAAAGTTAGGATTAAGTTTTCATGTAGGTTCTCAATGTATGCACCCTATTTCTTATACTAAAGGTATTGCAGAAATAGGAAATTTAATAAAAAAAACAAAAATAATTCCTCATGTAATAAATATTGGAGGTGGTTTTCCAACCATATACCCAGATTTAATACCTCAATCTTTAGACAATTATTTTGAAGAAATTAAAAAAGGATTAAATGACCTCAAACTAACTAAACTTCCAGAAATTATATGTGAGCCAGGAAGAGCGTTAGTTGCAGAATCAGGATCAACTATTGTAAGAGTAAATTTAAGAAAAAAACAAAAACTTCATATTAATGATGGGACCTATGGAACGCTCTTTGATGGAGGAGTTCCAAATATTGTTTATCCATCTAGATTAATTACCAATGGTAGAATGATTTCAAAAAAAATGACTGCCTATGATTTTTATGGACCTACTTGTGACAGTATGGATTACATGAAAGGACCATTTTTGCTTCCGAACAATATAAAAGAAAATGATTATATAGAATTAGGACAGTTAGGTGCTTACGGGCTTACATTTAGAACTCAGTTTAATGGTTTTTACTCTGATAAAATTTTTGAGGTTGAGGATGAGCCTATCATGACAATGTATGAAAAAGATAAAAGTAAAAGTTTTCTAGTAGCTTAAAATCCTGTGAAAAAAAACCTTGGTCACAACAGTAAAAAAGATTTTCTTAATAAACCAATTGAGCATATCGATATTACAAAGTTTGATGCTAGACCAATAATTTCTTCAATGGAAAAAATGTCTTTTGTTTCTCGAGAGACTGCTAATGCTGCAAAAATTTATAATGAAATGCTTTATGAAAAAGATTGTACAATTTTTTTGACTCTTGCAGGATCAACATCTGCAGCTGGATGTATGCATATTTATAGGGATTTAGTTAAATATAATATGGTCGATGCAATAGTTGCAACTGGAGCGTCGATTATTGACATGGATTTCTTTGAAGCTTTAGGTTTTAAGCATTATCAAGGATCTCAATTTCAAGACGATGCTGAATTAAGAAATAACTATATTGATAGAATATATGATACTTACATTGATGAGGAAGAACTTCAGCATTGTGATAAAGTAATTGGAGAAATTGCAGATAAACTTGATCCAAGGCCCTACACATCAAGAGAATTTATCTATGAATTAGGCAAATATTTGAAAAAAAATTCAAAGAAGAAAGAGTCGTTAATTGAAATGTCATATGACAATAATGTACCAATATTCTGTCCTGCTTTCACTGATTCAAGTGCCGGATTTGGTCTAGTAATGCATCAAGAAAGAAATCCAAAAAATCATATGACTATTGACTCAATAAGAGAATTTAGAGAGCTAACGGAGATAAAAATTAAATCAAAAGCATCAGGATTATTGATGATTGGTGGAGGGGTTCCAAAAAATTTTATTCAAGATACGGTTATTTGTGCGGAACTTTTGGGTAAAAATGTAGAAATGCATAAATATGCTGTTCAAGTTACAGTTGCGGACTCTAGAGACGGAGCATGCAGTAGCTCAACTTTAAAAGAGGCAAGCTCTTGGGGCAAAGTTGATACTTCTAAAGAACAAATGGTTTTTGCCGAGGCTACCAGTGTGTTACCTCTTATAGCTAGTGATGCATTTCACAGAGGTGCTTGGAAAAAAAGACAAAGAAAAAACTTTTCGAAAATATTTTTTTAAAATGACAAAAAAAACCAAGATTGGTTTAATTCAATTAAAGATTTCAAAGAACTTAGACAAAAATGTAAAAAATACTATTTCTAAAATTAAAATTGCATCAAAAAGAGGGGCTAAAATTATTTGTGTTCCTGAGCTATTCTTATCTCAATATTTTTGTCAATCTGAAAAACATCATAACTTTAAATTAGCTGAAAAGATTCCAAGTGAAATAACAAAAATTTTTTCCAAAACTGCAAAACAATTTTCGGTTATTTTAATTTTATCTTTATTTGAAAAAAAAATATCTGGCATGTATCACAATACAACTATTATAATTGATGAACAAGGCAAGATAATCAACAAATACAGAAAAATGCATATTCCAGATGACCCTGGTTATTATGAAAAATTTTATTTTACACCTGGTGATCTTGGTTTTCAAAATACCAAAACCAAGCATTGTAACATCGGATCTCTTATTTGTTGGGATCAATGGTTTCCAGAAGCAGCGAGGATAACTACTTTAAAAGGTGCAGATATTATTTTTTACCCTACTGCGATAGGATGGCATCCAAAAGAAAAGAAAAAATTCGGAAAAAGTCAGCTAGACTCATGGATGACTATTCAAAGATCACATTCAATAGCAAATGGTATTTACGTTGCGGCAACAAACAGAGTAGGTGTTGAGACAAAAGGTAAAGCTAAAATTGAATTTTGGGGCAACTCTTTTATATCAGATCCAAGTGGTAAGGTTATAGGTAAATTAGGAAATAAAAAAGAGGGAGTGTTAATTACAGAAATAGATTTAAAAAAAGTCGAAAGCTCTAGGCAGCATTGGCCTTTTTTGCGAGATAGAAGAATTGACGCTTATAAAAGTATATTGAAAAATCCTAAAGATGAATAGAGCTATAAAAGACGATAGCTTTATTATGCCCGCTGAATTTGAAAAACAGAAATTAGTGTGGATTGTTTGGCCACATAATAGAGATGACTGGCCGGGGTATTTTACAAATATACCTTTGACTATTGCTAACATAATATCCAAAATATCAAACTCACAAAAAGTTAATTTAATAATTCAAAAAAAAGAAAATAAAAATGTAATTTTGAAACTTTTGAGAGAAAAAAATTACAAAAAATCTAATGTCAAATTTTATAAGATTAATACTGATAGGATATGGATTAGAGATTCAGGTCCTATTTATGTAAAAAGTAAACTCAACGGTAAAAAAAAGATTTTAAACTTTAGTTTTAATGGGTGGTCAAAATATCAAAATTTTAAAAATGATAATAAAATTCCATCTGAAATTTCTAAACTGACTAAAGTAAAAGAAATAACTCCATATATAGATAATCGAGAGAAAAAATATTACCCTGTCCTAGAAGGAGGTGCATTTGATGTTAATGGAAATGGTTCTATTTTATTAACAAAAGAATGCTTGCTAAGTAAAAAACAAGAGAGAAATCCCGGCTTAAGTAAAAAAGACTACCAAATATTTTTGAAAAAATATCTAGGTGTCGAAAACTTTATATGGCTAAACAAAGGTATTGAGGGTGATGACACTCACGGGCATATCGATGATATATCAAGATTTGTCTCAAGTAATACTATAATGACAAGTATTGAGAAAAATAAAAAAGAGAAGAATTACAGAAAATTAAATGAAAATTTCAAAATTTTAAAAAATGCAAAAGATATAAATGGCGAAAGATTTAGAATAATTAAAATTCCAATGCCAAAGACTAAATATATTAACAAAGTAAGAGTTCCGGCAACATATCTTAACTTTTTTATTGCAAATAAAGCAATACTACTCCCAGTTTTTAACGACAAAAATGATATTAAAGTTTTAAAAATTTTTAAAAATTTTTTTAAGCACAAAAAAATTATTACAATTGATTGTAGTAAATTAATATGGGGTTTTGGTGCAATACATTGTATGACACAGCAAGAACCAGATATTTGATCAAACTGGTTTTAAAGTTGTCAATAACAAACGAAAAGGTATTAACATTATTAAGGCAATAAATATTTTCACTGCTAAATCACCAAGTGAGAGAGTTACCCAAGGTACTCCTGTTCCGTAAAACGAAATAGAAAAAAATAAAAATGTATCAACAGTTGAACCAATTAGAGATGAAAACAACGGTGCGATAAACCAATTTTTACTTCTTAGTTTATCAAAAACTTGAACATCTAATAATTGTGCTATTATAAATGCTGTGCCAGATCCAATTGCTATTCTCACTGAGATTAAATCATTAAAATTTGTTGAAAATATCAAGGTAAATAGTATTCCAATCGCGAACCCAAAGTATACGATTTTTTTAGCTATTATTTTACCAAAAGATCTATTTGCTAAATCAGTAATTAAAAAGGCAATTGGATAAGTGAAAGCTCCATAAGTTAAAATCTCCTCTAAACCATAAAATTTAACTGGAAACTGAACTAGAAAGTTTGAAATCAGAACTACAAATCCCATTATTGAGGATAAGATTAAGAACGCTCTGTTCATTATGCAGATTTTTGAATGATACTTTTTTTAATTTTCTTCAATCTTATAGACAAGTTTTTTGATTTTACAGATTTCATGAATTGATCAAAACTCCCTTTTTTATCTATTGATCTCATTGCTGCATTAGATACTTTTATTTTTAAACTTTTATTTAATAATTCACTTTTAAAACTAACTTTTTTTATACTTGGTAAGAACCTTCTTTTAGTTTTATTATTTGCGTGACTTACTTTGTGCCCCTTTAGGGGTCTTTTTCCAGTTAATTCACACTTCTTTGACATGATGAAGCTGTATAAATGTACTTTTAAACGCAGTCAAGTTTATAATTTACCTATAATATCTGAATATCTTTTTATATTTTTTTCTTTCAAAATTTTCTTTAGTTCTTCACTAATTTTGATTGCAATATTAGGGCCTCTAAAGACCATACCAGTATAAAGCTGAACAAAATTAGCTCCGCTTAAAAATTTTTTAAATGCAGTTTCCCCTGAGTTCACTCCACCAACACCAATTATCTTTATCTCTCCATTTAAATTTTTAAAGAAACTATTTATTAAATTATTCGATAAATCACTTAGGGGTTTTCCAGATAAACCTCCTTTTTGGAATTTTTGATGATTTATTAATTTATCTCTGTTTTGGTCGGTAGTGTTTGAAACTATCAAAGCATCAACTTTATATTTTATTAAAATTTTTGACATATCCTTAATTTGATTGAAGTTAATATCTGGTGAGACCTTTAAAGCAATCGGTATATTACTATCTAATTTTTTTTTTTCTGCAAAAATTTTATTTAATAAATTTTCTAATTCATTCAAATCGTGAAAGTCTCTCAAATTTTCAGTGTTAGGTGATGAAATATTTATTGTCACATAATCTACTAAATTTTCAAATTTATTGAAGCCTATGAGGTAATCCTTAACTCTATCTTTACTATTCCAATTAGGTCCAATATTAACACCAAGTACACCTAGGGGTTTATTTTTTTTTATTCTTGTGCTTACAGAGTCACAACCCGAATTGTTAAAACCAAGACGATTTATCAAAGCCTCATCTTCCTCTAATCTGAATACTCTTGGTTTTTTATTTCCATATTGTTTTAGTGGTGTAACAGTTCCTACTTCTACAAAACTAAAACCTAAATTAAATAATGAGTTATAGACCTCAGCATCTTTATCGAAACCAGCAGCAATTCCTATTGGGCTTTTTATTTCTTTACCAAATAAATCAGACTTCAATAATACATCGTCTGAGATTTTTTGTTTAATAAATAAATTGGTCTTTAATGCTTTTATAGCTAGTGAATGCGCTAACTCAGGGTCTAGTTTAAATATTAAAGATCTTACTTTTTCAAACATTAATTTATTTTTTCTTTAATAAGTGAAATCATTTCTTCTCTTCCAAAAAAACTTATGAAAAATCCTAACCTTGGACCATTTTCCACTCCAAAGACAACTTCATATATTAGTTTAAACCATTCTCGAAGGTTTTCCTTGTAGCCGTTGTTTTTCCCCACTGTATAAATTTCTGTTTGTATGTCCTCAGGCTTCATATCATTAGAACAATTTTCTAAAGTTAAGATTAAATCTAACAAAGCTTTCATTTCAATGCTGTTAGGTTTTTTATATTTTTTATTTTTTTTTACAATATCTTTAAAATATTTAATTGAATATTTTATTAAATTGTTAAATATCGGAAAATCATCCTTATTTATATTTTTTTTGTAATTTTTTACAAACTTCCAAAGTATATCCTCTGAAGAAGCATTACTTGTTTCAACTAAATTTAATAGCATTGAAAAACTCATTATATTATCTTCAAAAGGTATTTTGCTGTTATGTACATGCCACAAAGGATTTAATAAAAGTTCCCGAGCATTTTGTTTTTTACTTTTTTCAATTAAATCTAAATACTCATCTACAGCTTTTGGTACAATTTCTTTATAAAGTTTTTTAGCTCTTTTTGGATTTTGATACATAAATAATGATAAACTTTCAGGTGAAGCATAATTCAACCATTCCTCAATAGTTACTCCATTGCCTTTAGACTTCGATATTTTCTCACCCTTGTCATCAAGAAATAATTCATAAGCGAATCCTGATGGTTTATTTTTTCCCAAAAGTTTAATTATTTTAGAGGATAGTATTGCACTTTCAATTAGATCTTTACCGTACATTTCAAAGTCAACATCAAGAGTGTACCATCTCATTGCCCAATCGACTTTCCACTGTAATTTGCAGTTTCCATCTAAAATACTAGCCTCTAATTTTTTTCCATTATTGTCAAAAATCAAAGAAGAGTTTTTTTTGTTTATCTCTATAATTGGTATTTCTAATACTTTACCAGTCTCATTACATATTGGTAAAAAAGGTGAATATGTTTTCTGTCTTTCTTTACCTAATGTGGGAATAATTATATTCATTATGCCTTCATAATTATCTAGAATTTTTTTCAATGATGAATTAAAAAACCCAGATTTATACAAATTTGTTGAACTCATAAAATTGTAATCAAAATTAAATTCATCTAAAAATTTTTTTAACATTTCGTTATTGTGCTCACCAAAACTTTCAAATTTCCCAAACGGATCAGGAATATTTGTCAGCGGTTTATGTAAATTTTTTTCTAATATATCTTTATTAGGAACATTATCAGGAACCTTCCTTAATCCATCTAAATCATCTGAAAATGTTATAATTTCTTTTGGTAAATTTGTTAAATAATTCAGAGCATTGACTACCATGCTTGTTCTTGCAACTTCTCCAAAAGTCCCAATATGAGGTAGACCAGAGGGACCATAACCAGTTTGAAGTATAACTTTCCCCTTTTTCTCAATATTTTTTTTTCTCTCTTTTAGGATCTTTTTTGCTTCAACAAATGGCCATGAGTTAGACTTTTCTATATCTTCTTTTTTTATATTTATCATTGTTTTAAAAAATCCTGTATTTTGAGAACATATTTTATTCATATAATGTTGAAATTTATTTTCCATAAAATAATGTTCGATAAAAATGTCCAATTATAAAACAGTATTTTTTACTTTAGGTATTTTGTTAATCATTTTGGGAGTTGCTATGATGGTTCCTGTGGTATTCCAATTAATTTATAAAGAATTTGACTCAACTTTCATTATTTCAAGCATAATAACAGTCACGTTTGGTATATTATTTTTTCTATCCAACATTGATCATTTGAAACTAATAAATACACAACAGGCTTTTTTACTTACTGCGCTTTCGTGGTTAAGTATAGCAATATTTGGGTCACTTCCCTTTTTTTTTTCAGAATTAAATTTATCAATTACTGACTCTTTTTTTGAAAGTATGTCAGGTATAACAACAACGGGAGCAACAATTTTAAATAATATTGAAAGTTCACCAAAAGGCATACTTTTGTGGAGATCAATGCTGCAATGGCTTGGTGGAATAGGTGTTATTTTGATGGCAATTACTTTAATGCCAATTATGAACATTGGTGGAATGCAATTATTAAAAATATCATCCTATGATACTTCAGAAAAAATATTGCCAAAGTCAAAGGAAATTTCATTGAGATTAATTACTGTATATGTTTCGTTAACTTTTTTTTGTACATTTTTTTATAAAATTTTTGGAATGAACTTTTTTGATAGTCTGACTCACTCAATGACGACTATCGCAACAGGAGGTTTCTCTAATTATGATCAATCAATCGGATACTTTAATAATCCTTATATAGAAATTACCTCTATCATATTTATTTTACTTGGGAGTATTCCATTCATTTTATACATAAAATTTATTTCTGATGACAAAAAAATAATTTTTAAAGATGAACAAGTAAAACTATTTTTAAAGTTAACTTTAATTTCTGTATTGATATTATTTATTTACCTTGTGATTGTTAATCAAAATATTTTTGAAATTCACTTAAGATCAGTAATTTTTAACGTTGTTTCAATTTTAACAGGGACCG
This sequence comes from uncultured Pelagibacteraceae bacterium, assembly GCA_902606115.1. GTDB lineage: Bacteria > Pseudomonadota > Alphaproteobacteria > Pelagibacterales > Pelagibacteraceae > Pelagibacter. The sequence continues at coordinate 28,595 of CACLFM010000002.1, read as the reverse complement.
GATATGTAACTAAAGAATTTGATCAATGGGGTAATTTTCCATTAATTTTTTTCTTAATACTGATGTTTATTGGGGGTTGTGCTGGATCGACTACATGCGGAATTAAAATATTTAGAGTTCATATATTGTATCATTTTATAAGAAATCAATTATTAAAAATTATATACCCCAGGGCAGTAATAAATTTAAAATATAATTATAACAAAGTCGAAGATAAACTAATAGCTTCAATAATATCATTTATATATCTTTATATATTAATATTTTTTGTTTTAGCTTCATTGCTAACTTTGACAGGTTTAGATTTTATTACATCAATTTCTGGCGCTGCCTCATCTTTGTCCAATGTAGGTCCAGGTTTAGGGAGCGAAATTGGACCTAATAGTAATTATTCAGGACTTCCAGACGAGTCTAAATGGTTGCTTTCAGCAGGAATGATTTTAGGAAGACTTGAGATATTCGCTATACTAATAATTTTTTTACCTTCTTTTTGGAGAAAATAATTGAATAAAAACTTCTTATTTTTCTTTTCTGAGAAACCTTTAAAAATGGTTATGTTAGGCTTCTCATCAGGTTTACCTATTCTGCTAGTATTTTCTACTTTATCAGTTTGGTTAACTAAAGCTGGAATTGAAAGAAGCACAGTCACAATTTTCAGTTGGGCAGGATTTGCTTATGCATTTAAATTTTTATGGTCACCTTTAGTAGATAAAATTCGCATTCCGTTTTTTTCTAATATGGGACATAGAAGGAGCTGGTTACTTGTAAGTCAGCTTTTAATAATTTTTTCATTAATTCTTACATCGATAAATGATCCTCAGAATAATATTTATATTACAGCTGTTTATATTACACTTGTTGCATTTTTTAGTGCCACTCAAGATATAATAATTGATGCTTACAGAATAGAGTCAATAGACCAAAAGTTGCAGGGATCACTTTCATCTACTTATATAGCTGGTTACAGAATTGGTATGTTAGTTGGTGGAGCTGGAAGTTTATGGTTAGCTTCTTATTGGGGAGCTGAAGATTATGATTATAATGTCTGGAGAAAAGTATATTTGACTATGTCATTATTAATGTTCATCGGAATCATAGCCAATTTCATATCCCATGAACCTAAACAAAAAAGGATATTTTCAAATAGGTCAAAAGTACATTTTAAATTTTTTGTAAATATATTAATTTCAGTTATTATTTTTATACTTGTTTATTCGAGCATAAACAATCCTTTTGCAGACAAAAACTTTTTAAGTTTTTTCTTTACAATATTAAAACTAACTATTTGTTTTTTATGTAGCAGTTTATATATTTTTTTACTAATAAAATTGAATTTTCAAGATAGTTCGTTAATTAAAAAGAGCTACTTCAATCCAATCAAAAATTTTATAGATAGGTACGGGAGGCTTGCTCTGCTGATTTTGCTTTTGATATCACTTTATAGAATGGCAGATGTTGTTATGGGGGTAATGGCAAATATTTTTTATTTAGAAAAAGGTTATAGTATTAGTGAAATTGCTACTTATTCAAAATTTTTTGGAGTTTTCGCTACGATTATGGGGGGATTATTTGGAGGATATTTTGCTATGAGATTTGGAACTATGATTACCCTTTTTATTGGTGCTCTTATAGCATCATTAAGTAATCTGCTTTTTGCTTGGTTAGCAACTACAGAGGCTAATATTGGATATTTAATTTCTGTAATTACAGCTGATAATATTTCTAGCGGTTTTGCTGGAGCTGCGTTTGTAATTTACTTATCTGGATTAACTTCAGTAAGATTTACTGCTACTCAATATGCACTTTTCAGTTCATTAATGTTATTTTTGCCTAAACTTATAGCAGGTTATTCTGGGGCTTGGGTGGATGTAATGGGTTATCAAACCTACTTCATTACTACTGCTTTAATTGGAATACCAGTTTTATTTTTAATAATATATATTTCAAAAGTAGCACCAATCAAATGATAAATAATTATCCTATAGTGAATATTTACGAAAAAAATTCTTTAAAATCAAAATTGTCATCACAATTGATTTATGGTGAAAAGTTCCAAATATTAAACAAAAAAAAAGACTGGTATAAAATTGAGACTTCATACGATAAGTATATTGGTTTTATAAAAAAAAAAAAATTTTTAGACAGTATTAAAATTACACATAAAGTTTCATCCTTAAGTGCCAATCTGTACTCAAGACCAGAGGAGAAATTTTTAATTAGTACTAAACTTCCATTTTGCTCAAAGATCTCCGTGACCGAAATAGATAAGAAATTTTATAAGTTTGGAAATTATTGGATAAAAAAAAAAAATGTTGTGCCAATAAGTTATAAGCAACAAATTTTTAAAGATATTAAAATGTTTATAAATGTACCTTATAAATGGGGCGGCACAACCTTTAGAGGATTAGATTGCTCTGCATTAGTTCAAATTTTTTTTAAATTCAACAACTTATATTGTCCAAGAGACACTAAAGACCAAATAGAATATTTTAAGAAAGCAAAAAAAATTAAAAAAAATTCTATTATCTTTTGGATAGGACATGTTGCAGTTTGTCTATCAAAGACTCAATTAATACATGCTTATGGACCTAAAAAAAAAGTCCTGTGTATGAATATAAAAAGGACATTCAAATTGATTGAAAAAACAGCTAAGTTAAAAGTTATAGGAATTAGATAAATGAGCACATTGCATTTAAAAAAAAAATTTGAGGATTTGAAAAAAATATTTTTGGAAAAAAAATATGATGAGGTTATAGAAAAATGTAATTTAATCTTAAGAAATAATAATATAGACGTTTTTTATAATTTATTATGTTTAGCTTACAACAACAAAGGAGAAACTTATAAAGCTATTGACATAATGAACAGGGCACTAAAAAAAAGTCCTAAAAATAGTGATTTCTTAAATAATTTGGGAATGTTTTACTCGAATATTTATGAATACAAAAAAGCTGAAGTAAAATACAAAAAAGGCCTAGAAATCGATAATAATAATTTAAGTTTATTAAATAATTTAGCTAATTTAAAAAAAGATCTAGATCAAACCGATGAAGCTGTAAGTATTTATGAAAAAATTTTATCCATAAAGTCAGATGCATTGTTAGTGATGTACAACTTGGCAGGTTTATATAATAGCTTAGGCAAATTTGAAAAGTCTAAAAAATTATATTTTCAGATGTTGAAAATTAAACCTGATTTTACTGAGGCAGATAGATTAATTTCACAAATGGAAAAATATGATTCAAATCATAAACACTTTTTAGATCTAAAAAATAAATTATCTAATATGAAACTTGAGGATAGTTCATTGGCACATTTGCATTTTGCACTAGGAAAGGCTTATAGCGATCAAAAAAAATATGTTGATTCGTTCATCAATTATAAAAAAGCAAACGATATATCAAAAAAAATTAGTAAGTATAATTTTGAAAAAAGTAAAAAGCGATTTGATACAATCAAAGAAAAATTTGAATCTTTAGATGATTGTAAGTTGAATAAACAAAGTAGAAAACTTATTTTTATTATAGGTATGCCAAGATCAGGTACATCTTTGACTGAACAAATTTTATCATCCCATAAGAATGTAATCGGCGGAGGTGAGTTACCTTATATACAAAAAATATATAACGATTATTTTAAGATGAAGAAAAATTTAGATAATAATGACTTGTTAAAATGCCATAAAGAATATTTAAATTTTGTATCCAATATTGATGGATCAAATAAAGTTTTTACAGACAAAGCTCCACTAAATTTTTTTTATGTAGGATTTATACTTAAATTTTTGCCAAATTCCAAATTCATCAATATTGTGCGAAATCCTATTGATAATTGCTGGTCAATTTATAAAAATTATTTTCCAACCAAAATAGATTTTGGAAATGACCTAAATGATTTATCTAAATATTATACATCATATAGAGATTTGATGCTTTTCTGGAAGAAGCTTTTCCCAAATCAAATTTATGATCTAAGGTATGAAAATCTCGTTAAAAATACAGAAAATGAAATTAAAAAATTACTAAAATTTTGCTCTTTAGACTGGGATGAAAACTGTCTTAATCATCATAAAAACAAAAGAGTAATAAAAACAATAAGTTTTAATCAAGCTAGGAGGCCGATTTACAATACCTCTCTTAAATCATATGCTGGGTACGAAAATTACCTTACTGATCTTATGCACCTTACTTAAAATATATCTCTTCCAAAATTAGGTTTTGAAACATCCTGCTTCAGTTCGATAATTTGTCTTCGAACTTTTTTTGAGTCTTTTAAAATATTTAAGATACTTTTGTTACTTTCTTTTTTAATAAGTCTCTTAAAATTATTTAGATTCTTGATAAAGATATTTATTGAATCAATAATATTGTCTTTATTTTCAAAGAAAATATCACGCCACATGATTTCATTTGAAGCTGCTGTTCTCGAAAAATCTCTTAAACCACCTGCACTATATTTTATAATATTTTTTTTATTTTTCTTCTGAAAATCAATTGCAGTTTTAACTAAGTTGTATGCAATTAGATGTGGTAAGTGACTAGTTATAGAAAAAATTTTATCATGGTCAACAGAATTCATAAATATTGTTTTTGATCCAAGCTTTTTCCAAAATTTCTCAATTATTTTCAATTTTTTGCTAGATTTGTTTTTACTTTTTAAAATAATACACCATTTATCTTTAAATAAGTTTTTATTTCCAAATTTAGGACCACTCATCTCTGATCCAGCAATCGGATGGCTTAGCACAAATATTTCTTTTAACCTTTTATTTTTACCAATAAGCTTTTCAATATTGCGTTTAGTAGAGCCTGTATCAGTTACTATGTTTCTTGAGGAAATGTATCTTTGTAATTTTTTAATTATGTTTTTATATTGGCTCATATGAGTACTAAGCACAATTAGATCCATATTGGATACTTGATGATCTAAATCGTTAAGAAATTTGATTTTTTTGTTAATTTTTTTAACAAAAGATATATTTCTTTTTGATTTTTCAAAAACATATATATTTTTTGAAATTTTTTTACTTATTGAGCCTCTTAAAATTGATGATCCTATGAGTCCGCATCCAACAATTAATATATTATTAAGCATTTTAAAACATTGATTTTAAATTTTTAATTAAAAAATTATTTTCTTTAGAATTTCCTATTGTTACTCTTAGTCTATTTTTGATACCATATATTTCGAGGCTTCTTACTATAATACCCTTTCTTTCAAGTTTTTTCTTAAATTTTTGTGCAGAAATTTTACATCTATCAAAATTTAGTAATAAAAAGTTTGCAGATACCTCATTAGTATTAATGTTAAATTTTTCGAATTTACTTTTTAGTATTTCTGCCCATTTTTTATTATGTTTAATTGATTTTGATATAAATTTTTTATCTTTTAATGACTCTAAAGCAGATAGCTCACCTATTTTTGTAACATTAAATGGCGGTTTAATTTTCATTAATGCCTTTACTATTTCCTTAGATCCATAACCCCATCCAACCCTTAAAGATGCTAGCCCGTAAATTTTAGAAAAAGTTCTTAGAACAAATACGTTATTTTTATTTTTAAATAATTTGAGACCAGACTCATAATCCTTATTTAGCATATATTCTTCATAAGCGTCATCAACTACCAATAAGATGTTAGATCTAAGTTTTTTTCTTAAATCTTTTAATTCTAATGCAGACAAATAAGTGGCTGTTGGATTGTTTGGATTGGCTAAAAATACAATTTTAGTTTTTTGGGTTACTTTTTTTAAAATATCATTGACTGATACTTTAAAATTATTCTCTTTTGAATAAATAATTTTAGCTCCAACTATCCCTGAATAAATTCTATACATTAAGAAACTGAATTTTGGCACAATTACTTCGTCAGATTTTGTTAAGAATAATTGACAAATCATTTGAATTATTTCATCTGATCCTGAACCACAAATTATCTGGTCAAAATTACAATTAAATTTTTTTGAAATTTCCCTTCTTAAACTTTTAGATTGAGAGTCTGGATATTTAGATAGTAAACCAATTTTCGATAATTTTTTTTTAACTCTTGGTGAAAAACCTAAAGCAGATTCATTGGCTGATAATTTTATTACCTTCTTTTTGTTTAAAAGTACTGACCTACCAGGTTTATAACTTTTTACTCCAATTTTCCTAAAAATTACTTTTTGCATAATGATATTTATAAATAATAATAAAATAATTGAAATAAAATTAAACAACGATTAGTTGTAATTGACATAATGGATAACATGCTATAAAAGATTTTTGCGCTGATTTAACTGAATTGCGAGCGCTTTAAAAAAACCGCTAAATAAGTTTTTTTTCTCTCAATTCAAATCAGAAATTATGAACAAGTTAGACAATATTAAAAGAATTATTATTGAAAAACCTCTAAAATTAGATTGCGGTGTTACCATTTCAAATTATCCTTTAGCTTATGAGACATACGGGAGTCTAAACCAAAATAAAGATAATGCGATTATGGTTTTCCATGCACTTACAGGGGATCAATTCGCGGCAGGTAAAAATCCTGTCACTAACAAAGATGGTTGGTGGTCATATGTTATTGGACCAGACAAGGCGCTTGACACTAATAAATATTTCATAATTTGTGCAAATGTTATTGGTGGTTGTATGGGGTCATATGGTCCAAGTTCTGTTGATGAAAAAAATGGAAAAAAAATTGGTATTAATTTTCCGGTAATAACAATAAATGATATGGTTAATGCTCAAATTAACTTACTTGATCACTTTAATATAAATAAATTATTATGTGTTACTGGTGGTTCAATGGGAGGAATGCAAGTTTTACAATTTGTTGCAAGCTATCCTGATAAATCAAAAATAGCTATTCCCATAGCATGTTCTGCTAGTCATTCAGCTCAAAATATTGCTTTTAATGAATTAGGTAGGCAAGCAATAATGGCTGATGAAAACTGGAAAAATGGAAACTATGGGTTAGAAAATATGTCTCCATCAAAAGGTTTATCTGTTGCGAGAATGGCAGCGCATATAACTTATTTATCTAAAAAAGGTCTGCAGGAAAAATTTGGTAGAAAACTTCAAGAACGTGACAAAATCAAATTTGGTTTTGATGCTGACTTTCAAATTGAAAGTTATCTAAGATATCAAGGATCAATATTTGTTGATCGATTTGATGCAAATAGCTATCTTTATATAACGCGAGCAATGGACTATTTTGATCTAGCTAAAAGCTTTGATGGGAACTTATCAAAAGTGTTTAAAAACTCAAAAACTAAATTTTTAATAATTTCATTTACCTCTGATTGGCTTTATCCGACAGCTGAGAATAGAGAAATAGTAATTGCTTTAAACGCACTCAATGCTGATGTAGGATTTTTAGAAGTAAAATCTGACAAAGGACATGACTCATTTTTGTTGGATATTCCAGACTTTTTAAATGCAATGAAAAATTTTGTAGATAATTCACATTAAAATTAGATATGAAGGAAGAATTTAAAATTATTGCAAACTCAATAGAAAAAAATAAATCAGTATTAGATGTAGGTTGTGGGGATGGTGAATTAATGAAATTTATTTATGAAAATATATCTGAAAAAATCAGAGGTTTGGAAATATCAAAAGAAAATGTTCAAAAGTGTATTCGAAAAGGACTTACTGTAATTGAAGGTAATGCAGAAATTGATTTGCAGCAATTCCCAAGCAATAGTTTTGATTACGTGATTTTAAGCCAAACTTTACAAGCTTTTTTGTATCCTGAAAAAGTAATAAGTGATTTATTAAGGATAGGAAAGACTTCTATTGTAACTATTCCAAATTTTGGTTTTTGGAAAGTAAGATTAAATTTGTTATTTAGTGGCACCATGCCTGTTACAAAAACTTTGCCCAATGAATGGTATAATACACCTAATCTACATATGTGTTCAATTAAAGATTTTGTTAACTTTTGCAATAAAAGAAAAATTAATTTATTTAAATCTTTTGCTCTTACAAATAATAAAGTATCTTCAATAAATAAATTTAATTTAAATTTAAAAAATTTAACATCAGAGCTTGGAATTTTTTTAATAGAGAAATGATAAAAGTTGAAATTGTAAATTGCTTAAAAGACAATTTTTCTTATATAATTCACAATAATAATGAAGCAATTGTTATTGATCCGAGTGAGTCAAAACCTATTGATCAATTATTAGAAGAATTGAAACTAAAATTGAAATATATATTAAATACTCATCATCATTTTGATCATGTTGATGGTAATTCAGGTTTAAAAGAAAAATATAATTGTAAAATTATCGGTTTTGAGGATGATTCAAAAAGAATACCTGGAATTGATATTTGCTTAAAAAACGAGGAAATTTTTAATGAAAAAAATTTTAAGTTTAAAGTATACCATACACCAGGTCATACTTTGGGACATATATGTTATCATTTTTTTGAAGAAAAAAAATTATTTACAGGAGATACTTTATTTTCATTGAGTTGTGGTAGGTTGTTTGAAGGTACTTATGAAGATATGTATAAATCATTATCACTAATTAAAACTTTTGATAAAGATACTTTAATTTACTTTGGACATGAATACACATTAAGTAATTCTAAATTCTGTATAAATTATGATCCTGATAATGAAAATCTTAAAAAAAAGATACTTGAAATTAGAAAAAATATAAAAGCAGGAATACCAACAACTCCATCTGTTTTAAAAGATGAACTTGAATGTAATATATTTTTAAAAGCAGAAAACATAGAAACCTTCGCAAAATTGAGGGATTTAAAGGACAATTTTTAGTTAATTCATCTTGACTATAAAAGGCCTAATTATATATTGCACTGGTTTTAAATAATATTTTATGTCTTTTGCAATAATACAAACTGGTGGAAAACAATATAAAGTTAGGGCTGGTGAAATAATTAAAATTGAAAAATTTGGAGATCAAAAGCCAAATACAATTGTAGAGTTTAAAGAAATACTAGCTTATGGTGATGATAAAAATATTGAGTTAGGTTTACCGATTGTTCAAGGTGCAAAAGTTGAAGCTGAATTCTTAAAGAACTCAAAAAATAGAACAGTTCTTATATTCAAAAAAAGAAGAAGAAAAAATTCTAGAAGAAAAAATGGCCATAGACAACAATATGCATTAATTAGAGTAAACAAGATAATGTCAAAGGATGGTAATGTGTTGTCAGAAGCTGAAAAAATTAGTAAAGTTGAAAAGAAAATAAAAGAAGAAGTCAAAAAATAAATATTATAGAGTAATAAAATAAAATTATGGCAACAAAAAAAGCAGGTGGATCGTCTAGAAATGGAAGAGATAGTGCGGGTAGAAGGCTAGGTGTAAAAAAATATGGTGGTGAATTCGTTATTCCTGGTAACATAATAGTAAGACAAAGAGGTACTAAAATCTTTCCTGGTGAAAACGTAGGAATGGGTAAAGATCATTCCATTTTTTCAATTGTCAAAGGTAAAGTCGTTTTTAAAAAAAGTAAGTTAGATAGAACTTACGTTTCTGTAAAACCCAATTAAATTTATACAACATTAACAAGAGTTGTATTATGAAATTCCTAGATCAAGTAAAAATATTTGTTAAAGCTGGAGATGGTGGTTCAGGATCCCCAAGTTTTAGACGTGAAAAATTTATAGAATTTGGAGGCCCAGATGGAGGTGATGGAGGTAAAGGTGGATCTATTATCTTGAGGGCAGAAAGAAATTTGAACACCTTAATTGATTATAGATATCAACAACATTTCAAAGCCAAAAGAGGAGAGGATGGTAAGGGAAAAAATCAAACAGGAAAAGGAGGAAAGGATTTATTTTTATCAGTTCCTATAGGAACACAAATTTTTGAGGAAGATAACAAAACCTTACTTTTTGATTTCAAAACAGAAAAAGACGAGTTTACAGTTGCAATTGGTGGTAAAGGTGGTTTCGGTAATACAAGATTTAAATCCTCGACTAATAGAGCACCAAGAAAATTTACAAAAGGTTTAAAGGGAGAAGAATTTTGTGTTAGTCTACAGCTTAAAACGATTGCTGACATAGGCATAATAGGTCTTCCAAACGCAGGAAAGTCAAGTTTGCTTGCCTCAATAACTTCGGCAAATCCAAAAATTGCTAATTATAAATTTACAACTATAAATCCTAACCTAGGAGTTGCAATGTATGATGATAAAGAAATAACACTTGCAGATATACCTGGTTTAATTGAAGGAGCACACACTGGTGTCGGATTAGGTATAAAATTTTTGAAACATGTAGAAAGGTGTAAAACCTTGCTACACTTAGTCGATATTACTGAGGAAGATTTAATTAAATCTTACAAACAAATTAGGAAAGAATTAGGAGAGTATAGTAGAGAATTATTAAGGAAAAAAGAGATCATAGTGTTAAATAAGGTTGACCTGTTATCTAAGGAAGAGTTTAAAATTAAAAAAAAAGAATTTGAGGAAAAAATGAAAAAACAAATAATCGAATTATCTACATTAGATAAAAAATTAATATCTAGGTTAAAAATTAAATTGCTTAAAAATGTATCTTGAAAATTCTAGAATAATTGTCGTTAAAATAGGATCATCCTTAATTATTGACGAAAAAAAAATAATCCGAAAAAAATGGTTATTAGAATTTGCTAAAGATATTAAAAATATTAAAAAAAAAAATAAGAATATTATAATTGTGAGTTCTGGCGCAATTGCTCTTGGTTGTAAGAAATTAAATATAGCAAAAAAAAAGCTTAAAATAGATCAAAGTCAAGCCGTAGCTTCAGTAGGACAAATTGAGTTGATGAATTTATTTAAAAAGGTTTTTAGTAATCAAAAAATTAACATCTCACAAATATTGCTTACATTAGAAGATACTGAAAAAAGAAGGAGAGCTATAAATGCTAAAAGGACTATTGAAAATTTATTTAATCTTAATTTTATTCCGATAGTTAATGAAAATGATACAATAGCAACATCTGAAATTAAATATGGAGATAATGATAGATTAGCTTCCAGAGTTGCTCAAATTTCTGACGCTGATTGTTTAATTCTGTTATCAGACGTAGATGGGCTTTATACAAAAAATCCGAAAATTTATAAAAATGCTAAATTAATCAAAAAAGTTGAAAGAATAAACCAAAATATTATTAAATTAGCTTCAACTAAAACGAGCGAATATGGGTCTGGTGGCATGAAAACTAAAATTGATGCAGCCAAAATTTGTGCACTCTCAGGATGCAAAATGGCAATCGCTAACGGTTTAATAGAAAGGCCTTTAAGTAATATTATAAATAAAAAAATATGCACATGGTTTGTACCCAAAATCTCAAAATTAGATGCTAGAAAAAAATGGATAGCCAGCACATTGCAGACTAAAGGATGCTTAAGAATTGATGAAGGTGCACAAAAAGCTCTTCAAAAAGGAAAAAGTTTGCTTGCTGCGGGCGTAAAAAGTATTGAAGGTTCATTTAATAAAGGTGATCAGATAAAAATTATTGGAAAAAATAATGAGGAATTAGCAATAGGTTTAAGCTCTTTTTCGTCTAATGAAATTAATAAAATCAAAGGTCATCAATCAAATAAAATTGAGGAATTGTTAGGCTATAAATCAAAATCTGAAGTTATACACAAAGATGATATGGTAGAAATTTAGAATGAAAAAATATTTACAAAAATTAGGTCGTGCGGCTTATAGAGCAAGTTTATATAAAGTCGATACAAAAATTAAAAATAAAGTTTTATTAAAATTTAGCAGTCTACTAAAAAAAAATGCCAGTCAAATATTAAGACAAAACAATAAAGATATCAAATTTGCTAAAATTAAAAATATTAACAAAAACTTGATAACAAGACTTGAAATAAATAAACCAAAGCTGGATTCTATAATTAAGACAATTATTGAAATCACTAAATTAAAGGACCCGGTAGGAGTAATTCTAAATAAATGGAAAAGACCAAACGGTTTGAGAATTAAAAAGATATCAATCCCAATAGGTGTTATTGGAGTAATTTACGAAAGTAGACCAAATGTAACTGTTGATCTATCTTGTCTTTGCTTTAAATCTGGTAATTCAGTTATTCTTAAGGGTGGATCTGAGGCTTTTTTTACAAATCAAATATTTATTAACTTATTTAGAGAGTCTCTAAGGGCCTTTAAAATAGACATTAATTACGTTCAATTTATTAATAAAAAAGACCGAAGAATTGTTAAGAGCCTCTTAAAAGATATGAGGAATTACATTGACGTTATTATACCAAGAGGAGGTAAAAACCTTGTTAAAACTGTCAAAGAATTATGCAATGTTCCAGTAATAGGTCATTTAGAGGGAATCTGTCATACATTTATTGATAAAAATATAAATTCAAGAATGGCAAGAGATATAGTGATAAATGCAAAAATGAGGAGTGTTGGTATATGTGGTGCTACCGAAACTCTGTTGATACATAAAGATTGTCCCAAAAAAAAAATAAATTTTATACTCAATGGTTTAAAATTTAATGGTTGTTTAATTTACGCTGATGAAAAAACTAGAAAAATTTTTAATGGTAATCTTAAAAATGCTACAAACAAAGATTGGAGCACAGAATATCTAGATGCAAAGATTTCTGTAAAAATTGTAAAAAATGTTATTGAAGCGGTTAAGCATATTAATACATTCGGAACTATGCACACTGACTCGATTATAACTATGGATATTAAGTCTACTAATTATTTTGTAAGAAATGTAAAAAGCTCTATAGTTATGCATAATACATCTACTCAATTTGCTGATGGAGGTGAACTAGGTTTTGGTGGTGAGGTTGGGATTTCCACAAATAAATTGCCACCGAGGGGTCCTGTGGGTTTAAATCAATTAGTATCATATAAATATTATGTAGCTGGCAATGGTCAAATCAGAAAATAAATCAAAATATAACTCCAAAGATAAAATTGGCATACTGGGTGGTTCATTTGATCCACCGCATAAAGGTCATTTAAAAATATCTCAGGTAGCTAAAAAAAAATTTAACTTAAAAAAAATTGTTTGGGCAATTACAAAAAAGAGCCCATTCAAAGGGAAAAGTTATTTTGATTTGAATAAAAGAATAAAGTGGTCAAAAAATATAACAAAAAACCAAAAATATATTCAGGTTGGTTTTTTTGAAAAAAAAATTAATTCAAATAAGACGATAAATCTCATTAAATATTTTAAAAATAGAAATAAAGAAAAAGAAATATATTTTTTATTAGGAGCAGATAATTTGATAAATTTTCATAAATGGAATAATTGGAAAAAAATACCAAATAATTGTAAATTAGCGGTATTTGATAGAAATAATTTTAAAGCAAGGTCAAAAAAATCTCTCGCATATAGGACATTTAAAAATAAAGGTCTTATTTTCGTCAATTTTAAAAAAGTAAACATTTCGTCTTCTAAAATCAAAAATTTTTGATATGATTAATTACTAATGGTTAAAAACACCGATCTAAAAAAAATAATAATTGAAACCCTAGATAGTAACAAGGCACTTGATATAGTATCAATCGATTTAAAAAATAAATCATCAATCGCAGATTATATGATAATCGCAAGCGGGACTTCATCTAGACACATACAGTCATTGTCAGAACAAGTAATGGATAAGTTTAAAGAAAACGGATTGGGTCAATGCAAAATTGAAGGAAAAGATAGTTCTGAGTGGAAACTTGTTGATGGTATAGATATTATTGTTCATATTTTTAATCCTGAAAAAAGAAAGTTCTATGAACTTGAAAAGATTTGGTCAGAATTAATACCCAAAGAAAGAGTAATAATATAATGAATAAAGTAAAAATTTTTACATTGTTAATTGCTTCAATTTTGTTTTTTGAAAAGGTAACGGCTCAAGAGGAGACTGTTTATGATAAAATAGATCTTTTTGGAGAAGTTTTAGACAAAATAAATAAAGAATATGTGGAAGAAGTAAATCAATCAGATACGATGGATGCTGCGATTAATGGTGTATTACAATCGTTAGATCCATATTCTTCATACTTATCTCCTAAAAATTTAGAGGAGATGCAAACCGATACCAAAGGAGAGTTTGGTGGTTTAGGTATAGAAGTTGGTATGGAGGCTGGTGTTGTAAAGGTTATATCGCCTATTGACAATTCACCTGCAGAAAGAGAGGGGATAAAAGCTGGTGATTACATAGTCAAAATTAACAATACTCAGGTTCAAGGAAAAACTCTTAATGAAGCAGTCGAATTAATGAGAGGGCCAGTTGGCTCAACTTTAGAAATCACTATAAGAAGAATTGGATTAAGAAAATCTTTAGTGTTCAATATAACTAGAGAAATAATTCAGGTGGCATCTGTTAAATCTGAAGTATTTGATGAAAAAATTGGATACATACGTCTTACATCATTTAATGAAAATAGTGATGACCAGATAAAAAAAGAAATAAAACAATTTAAAAAAAACAAAAAAATTGAAGGATATATTTTAGATTTAAGAAATAATCCAGGTGGTTTACTTGGTCAAGCAATTAAGATATCTGATTTTTTTTTAGATGATGGTGAAATAGTTTCCACTAAAGGAAGAAAAAAAAATGAAAATCAAAAATGGTTTGCAAGAGAGGGGGACATTATTGATGGTAAGGCTCTTATAGTTTTAATAAATAAAGGTTCTGCATCTGCATCAGAAATAGTAGCTGGAGCATTAAAAGATCATAAGCGTGCTATTTTAATTGGTGATCAGAGTTACGGGAAAGGATCAGTTCAATCGATTATACCTCTAAAAAACCGAGGTGCGATTAGGCTTACTATATCCAAATACTATTTACCATCGGGAAAATCAATTTCAGAAGTTGGGGTGAGCCCCGATATTACCGTTGAAGAGAAATCTGAGAATTTTCGAATTCTCTCTGAAAATGACAATCAGCTTGAATTTGCAAGAAAATTATTTACCGGATAATTTTATGCAAGAAAAATATAAAAATTTACCCTTAAGAATGGGTGTTGGCATTATTCTTTTGAATAAACACAATAAAGTTTTTGTGGCGAAAAGATTAGATAATCCAGACAATTATTGGCAAATGCCTCAAGGTGGAGTTGACGAAAATGAGAAATTTTTAGATGCAGCACTTAGAGAGCTTGAGGAAGAAACCAGTGTAAAAAATGTTGATTTAATTAAAGAAATTGACGGTTATCAAACTTATTTTTTGCCTAAAAATCTTCTTGGTATAATTTGGAAAGGTAAATATAAAGGACAAAAACAAAAATGGTTTTGTATGAAATTTATCGGCAAAGACAACGAGATTAATATTAAAACTAAAAAACCAGAGTTTTCAGAATGGAAATGGGTAGATATAGACGAAATCACTAATTATGTTGTGGACTTTAAAACTGAAGTATATAAGAATTTAAAGTTAGAGGTAAAAAACATTATAATTAATTAATACTTAAAGAATTCAGAACCTCTATCTTTTTCTCTAAAATAAATCGATCTTGGTCTTTAATATTTTCTTTTTTTAATTCTTCTTCAACATTTTTTAAAATTTTATCTACATTATTTTTGGTAATGTCTTTTATATCAAAAATACTACTAGTCAGTATTGATAAAGTGTTATCTTTAAACTCAACGATACCGTCATCAACATAAAAATTTAAGCTTTCATTACTCAATTTAACATCAATAATTCCAGGTTTTAAGAATGAAATTATCGGTATATGATCTTTAAGTACGCCCATATAGCCTTCAATGGCAGGGATAACAACCTCAACAGCATCATTCTTTATTAAAAAGGATTTTTCAGGACTTATTATTTCCAAATTAAATTGTTCCATTTAAGCTGCTGCTTCCTTTGCCATTTTTTCGGCTTTTTGAACTGCTTCTTCAATCGTACCAACCATATAAAAAGCTGCTTCAGGAAGATGGTCGTATTCACCTTTACATATTGCATCAAACCCCTTTATGGTCGATTCAAGATCAACTAGCTTTCCTGGAGATCCAGTGAAAACTTCTGCCACAAAAAATGGTTGAGATAAAAATCTTTGTATCTTTCTAGCCCTAGCAACAACTAGTTTATCATCCTCAGATAACTCGTCCATACCAAGAATTGCAATAATATCTTGTAAAGATTTATAAGTTTGTAAAATTTTTTGTACCTCTCTAGCAACTCTATAATGATCATCACCAACTATACGGGGGTCTAAAATTCTTGAGGTTGAGTCTAAAGGATCAACGGCTGGATAAATACCAATCTCAGCAATTTGCCTCGATAATACAGTAGTCGCATCCAAATGAGCAAAAGATGTAGCTGGCGCAGGATCTGTTAGATCATCGGCAGGTACATAAATTGCTTGGACAGAGGTAATCGATCCTTTATTTGTAGTGGTAATTCTCTCTTGCAAATTACCCATATCAGTAGCTAAAGTTGGCTGATATCCTACTGCTGAAGGGATTCTTCCAAGTAAAGCTGAAACCTCGGAACCTGCTTGTGTAAATCTAAATATGTTATCAACAAAGAAAAGAACATCTTGTCCTTCTTGATCTCTAAAATACTCTGCAACTGTTAAGCCTGTTAATGCTACCCTCGCTCTAGCTCCGGGGGGTTCATTCATTTGTCCATAAATAAGTGCTGCCTTTGATCCTTCTCCCTTTGGTTTGATAACACCTGAGTCTATCATTTCATGATAAAGGTCGTTACCCTCTCTTGTTCTCTCACCAACTCCAGCAAAAACTGAAAATCCACCATGTGCTTTTGCCACGTTATTAATTAATTCCATTATAAGTACAGTTTTACCAACACCTGCACCTCCAAATAAACCAATTTTTCCTCCTTTTGCGTAAGGGGCTAGAAGATCTATAACCTTTATACCGGTTACTAAAATTTCTGTCTCAGTTGATTGGTCATTAAATTCAGGCGCAGCTCTATGGATAGGCCAGCTTTCTGCGGTTTTGACCTCTCCTTTCTCATCAATAGGTTCACCAATAACATTAATAATTCTTCCTAATGTTTCAGGTCCAACCGGAACCTTTATTGGAGAACCAGTGTTTGTAACTTCATCACCCCTTTTTAAACCTTCTGTTGCATCCATGGCTATTGTTCGCACACTTGACTCACCTAAGTGTTGGGCCACTTCTAAAACAAGCCTATTGCCATTGTTATCACATTCTAATGCTGTTAAAATTTCAGGTAATTCTCCATCAAATTTGACATCAACTACTGCTCCAATAATTTGTGTAATATTTCCTTTTCTCATATTATAAACTTTCTGCTCCTGATATTATTTCAATTAGTTCTTTCGTAATTGCAGCTTGACGACTTCTATTATACTTAATAGTAAGTTTATCAACCATTTCTCCTGCGTTTCGAGTTGCATTGTCCATTGCGCTCATTCTTGAACCTTGTTCGCTAGCTGAATTCTCTAACATTGCCTTAAAAATCTGGGTTGAAATATTTTTAGGCAATAAATTTGCCAAGATTTCATCCTCATCTGGCTCAAATTCATAATTTTCCTCTGATGATTTATCTTTATCTTCATTAGTTTTTAATGGTATTATTTGTTGCTCTTGAGGTATCTGGGTGATTACATTTTTAAACTGGTTATAAAAAATCGTACATATATCAAATTCTTTTTTCTCAAACTTTTCAATTATAATTCTTCCAACCTTATCTGCATCAAAATAATTTGCATTTTTTGAGTCCTTAAATGAAATTCTTTGGATAATTTTGCTCTTGTAAATTCTCTTAAGTTGATCATATCCTTTTGATCCAACCGTAATAATCTTCAATTCCTTGCCATTTTCAGAAATTTTACGAAAAAAGGCTTTTGCTTTTTTTATTATATTTGAATTAAAACCACCACATAACCCTCTATCTGCAGTCATAACAATACAAAGATGCACTTTATCTTGTCCTGTTCCAGCTAACAGCTTCGGAGCATTTTCAACATCTGTAATTCCATTTGAAAGATTAAGTATAATATTGTTCATCTTTTTAGAATATGGTCTTCCACGTTCTGCGTTTTCTTGCGCTCTCCTTAATTTTGCAGCTGCAACCATTTTCATTGCTTTCGTAATCTTTTGTGTAGATTTCACACTAGATATTCTTTTTTTTAAATCGTCTAAACTTGCCATTTTAATTAATTAAAACCTTTCTTCAGACCTAGAATTAATTCTTTTAATAATTTTTCACTTTCTTCATCGAGTTTGCCTGATGAAGATATAGAATCAATTATGTCAGGTTTATCTGATCTACATTTTTCAATAATAGTTGTTTCAAATCTTGCAATATCTTTTTGTTCAACATCATCCAAATATCCTTTAACACCACAAAATACAGAAATCACTTGTTCTGCAACTGTCATTGGTGAATATTGTTTTTGTTTTAAAAGCTCTGTAAGTTTTGCACCTCTATTTAATAATTTTTGTGTGGATGCATCTAAATCTGATCCAAATTGAGCAAAAGCTGCCATTTCTCTATACTGAGCTAGCTCAAGTTTCATTGACCCAGATACACTTTTCATAGCTTTTGTTTGAGCTGAAGATCCAACTCTCGATACTGATAGTCCAACGTTAATTGCTGGTCTAATTCCTTGATTAAATAATTCTGTTTCTAAAAATATTTGTCCATCAGTAATTGAAATTACATTTGTGGGTATAAATGCTGATACATCGCCGCCTTGTGTTTCAATTATTGGAAGCGCAGTCAATGATCCACCGCCATGATCATCGCTTAGTTTAGCAGCTCGCTCTAGCAATCTGCTGTGTAGATAAAATACATCCCCTGGGTAAGCTTCTCTTCCCGGAGGCCTTCTTAAAAGTAAAGACATTTGTCTGTATGCAACAGCTTGTTTTGATAAGTCATCATAAATAATTAGAGCGTGCATTCCATTATCTCTAAAATATTCACCCATAGCACAACCTGTGTAAGGTGCTAAAAATTGAAGTGGTGCTGCATCTGATGCAGTCGCAGCAACTATAGTTGTATATTCCATTGCGCCTGCCTCTTCTAAAGTTTTTTCAATTTGCCTAACAGTTGATCTTTTTTGACCAATTGCAACATAGACACAATATAATTTTTGCTTTTCATCTCCAGATTCATTTATTTTCTTTTGATTAATTATTGTATCAATTGCAACGGCTGTTTTTCCAGTTTGTCTATCACCAATTATAAGCTCTCTTTGACCTCTTCCGATCGGGACTAAACTATCAATTGATTTTAACCCAGTTTGCATAGGTTCATTAACAGACTTACGTGGAATTATCCCGGGAGCTTTTACCTCAACTCTTGTTCTTTTAACTCCTTTGTCTAGTGAACCTTTCCCGTCAATAGGATTCCCCAAACCATCCACCACTCTACCTAACAATTCTTTACCAACTGGCGTATCTACAATGGCACCTGTTCTTTTAACAGTGTCGCCTTCTTTAACTGCTCTATCGTCTCCAAATATAACAACACCGACATTATCATTTTCGAGGTTTAACGCCATGCCCTTGGATCCATCAGAAAACTCTACCATTTCTCCAGCTTGAACATTGTCTAGTCCATATATTCTGGCAATTCCATCTCCAACAGATAAAACTTGACCTATTTCAGTTACTTCTGATTTATCTCCAAACTTTTTAATTTGTTCTTTTAATATTTTAGTTACTTCTGAGGGATTAATGTCCATTTAGACCTCTATCATTTGTGATTTAATTTGCCTAAGCTTGTTTTTCATTGAATTATCTATCATAACACTTCCTACTTGAATTATTAATCCTGAAATTAAATCTTTATCTATTTTATAATCAAGATTAATTTTTGATCCAAATTTATTAAATAACTCTTTTTTAATTTCATTTATTTCATCATCTTTAAGTTCTTTTGATGATATTAATTTTGCTTTCACTTCGCCTTTTTTAAAAGAACAATAAGAGACGAAATCTTCTAAAATTTTATCTAAATAAAAAAGTCTTCGTTTACTTACTAAGAATTTTAAAAATTTTTCTAGTGTTGGATTAAAGCTAAACTCTTTTGAAATAGCATCTATTATTTGAATATGGTCATTCTGAGTAAATAGGGGATTTTTGATAACGTTATTAAACTCTTTTATAGTTTCCAAAGCTTTCAAAATAGATTTAGCCTGAACTTCAATTTCGTTTATTATATCGTAATCTATTGATAATTCGTATAAAGCCTGTGAGTAACTGTTAAAGGTCATTTATTTTTTTTATTAAATTAGTTATATTTACTT
Organism: uncultured Pelagibacteraceae bacterium; assembly: GCA_902606115.1. Classification (GTDB taxonomy): domain Bacteria; phylum Pseudomonadota; class Alphaproteobacteria; order Pelagibacterales; family Pelagibacteraceae; genus Pelagibacter. The sequence goes on along the minus strand of CACLFM010000002.1, from coordinate 8,426 downwards.
AGTGGTTAAATTTCGAATTAATTAGCATATAGCCTAGATACGATCAAGCTAGAGGTGGGAAAAAATAGGTTTTTTTCTTAATTAATTGAAGTTTATTGGATCAACATCAACTGAAAGTTTTATTTCGGCTGGTTGTTTAAAATTTTTGATAGTATTTAGTATTTGTTGTTGAATTTTAATATTTTTACTTGATCTAATGAGTATTCTATTTCTATATCTACCTCTTATTTTATAAATTGGTGCATTAACAGGACCTAAAATATTTCCTTGTGTTTTTATTTTAAGAGAGTTTGCAAGATTATATGCAATCTTTTCTGACATTTCAGCACTCTTACAACTAATTATAATTGATACAAATCTTTCAAAGGGCGGTAATTTAAATTTTTTTCTTAATTCAAGTTCTTTTCTCAAAAAAACATTTGGGTCGGGATTTGTAATTTGTGATATAACATTATTTTTTTTGTTAATTGTTTGAAAATATACTTTTGATGGCTTGCCTTCTCTACCAGCTCTACCCGATAATTGATGATACAACTGAACTGTTTTTTCTACACTTCTTATATCAAAACCTCTTAATGCAAAGTCTAAATCTAAAATTACTATACAATTTAGATTTGGAAAATGAAAACCTTTTGAAATAAGTTGAGTTCCAATCAAAATTTTGGTTTCATTATTAATAATTTTTTTTATCTCATCTTGTGAATTTTTCTTATTAATTGTATCACTTGAAAAAATAATAGTTTTATTTCCTGGGAATCTTTTTTTTACCTCTTCTAATATTTTTTCAACACCTGAGCCACTATAAATAAATTCACATTGTTCCTTATTATTTTTTTTACAACTTTTGTCTAAATTATTTTTATAACCACAGTAATGGCATAAAATTTTGTTTATTCTTTTATGATAAACAAGATTTATAGAACACTTTGGACAAGTAAAGCTCTTTAAACATTTTTTACAAATGACAAAAGGAGAATATCCTCTTCGATTAACAAAAAAAAGCACCTGATCATTTTTCTTTAAATGATATTCAACCTTATCTATAATTTTTTCTGAGAGTAAATTACCTGTATTTTTTTTTTCTTTAGTTAAATCAATTAACTCATATTCTGGCAATCTTGCATTTTTGTATCTATTTAAAATCCTATTAGAAAAATATTTACCTTTTATTATGTTGTTATAAGTTTCAATTGATGGAACTGCAGATATTAGATTTATTGGAATGTTTTCATAAGAAGCTCTTGATATAGCCATATCTCTTGCATTATATGATACGCCCTCGTCTTGTTTAAAAGATTGGTCGTGTTCCTCGTCAACAATTATAATTCCCAACTCTTTAAAAGGTAAAAAAAGAGAAGATCTTGCTCCTATAATCGCTTTAATTTTTCCATTGCTTAAGCCATTCCAAATTTTTTTTTTATTTTTTGGGGTTATTCCAGAATGCCAGACTGCGGGTTTGAAACCAAAAAAATCAATAAATTTTTTTTCAAATTCACCTACTAAACCTATTTCAGGCAATAATATAAGCGCTTGTTTGTTTTTTTTAATTTTATCCTTAATTAAATTAAAATACACCAATGTTTTACCTGAGCCAGTTGTTCCTTGAAGAACACTAACATTAAATTTGTTATTATTTTTCGATAAATCAGAAAAACACTTAAGTTGCTCATTGTTTAATTTGTAAATTGAACTTTTTATTGTTGACTCATATTCAATAAAATTATCATTTGATTTATTTTCAATAGCATAATTGCTTAATAAATGAAGTTTTAAAGCCATTCCTTTTGGAACTATGTTGTAGCTTGAAAACCAATTCAAGAAATTTATGGTAGATAATTTTAATGGATTAACATCTAGTTTTTTTATTATTTTTTTTAATATAAAATTTTTTGATTGATTATTTTCAAATTCATTCCAAACAACTCCATTAATTTTTTTTTTTCCAAAAGGTACCTCAACATAATCTCCAACATTTAAATTAATGTCTGAAGTATAAGTAAATGGATAATCAAATATATTCGGAATAAGAACAGGAAAATTCATTTATAATATAAAATATATTAAGAGCGCATCAGTAATTTATTTGTCACTCTATTTACATTGATATACAATAATTCTAAAAGTGCTATTTTCATTTTACTTAAGTGCCAAGATTTTACGAATAGTTATCATCTACTTAAAATATTTAAAACGATCTTAGCAATTTTTAAACTTTAGTTTAACTTCTTATAAGGAGCAAGAAAATTTAAATTCTATTCTAATTATGCCCAGTGCTTATGAAATATATGTAAATCGAGTATTTGTATAAAACTTATATTGGCGCAACAAATAATTATAAATAAAATAAAGTAAAAGCTAGATTTATTTAGCTAAATCTAGAAAATGAACACTAAAAAGTTTTTTGTCATCAACCCAGGTTTTCTTGATTTTCCACCCAGCTTCATTTGTTAAGTTTTTGAAGGATCTTATCGTATATTTATGAGAATTCTCAGTGTGAATCTCTTCATTTTTTTTAATTAAATATTTTGAATTGTTGATATTAAAAGAATTATTTTTTTTAGCCCTTAATCTCATCTCTATTCTTTTTTTTGATTTATTATAAATCGCTACATGTTTATAATTGTTTAGGTTTATATCTCCACCTAGTTCTGTATTTATTCTTTTTAAAATATTTTTATTAAATTTTGCAGTTATACCTTTTTTATCATCGTAAGCAGAAATTAGAGTTGAAATATTTTTAACTAAGTCGGCGCCAATAATAATTTTTTTTGCTTTAAATTTAAATTTAAGCATTTTTAAAAATTTAACAGCATCCTTTTTTTCAAAATTACCAATCGTTGATCCTGGAAAAAAAATAATTACATTTTCTGATGAATTGATTTTAAATGGCAGTTTATTATTTTCTGAGAAGTCATATCCTTTTGGGGTAATAGCTACTTTTGGAAATTTTTTCTTAAAACCTTGAGATATTTTGATTATATAATCTTTAGAGATATCTAGCGGTACATATTTTTTTGGCTTATCTAAGCTGCTAAGAAAAATTTCAATTTTTTTAATATCTCCCGCGCCTGGTTCAATTAAAACAGCATTCTTGCCTATTTTATTAGCAATTTCAATTTTATTATCATTTAAAATTTTTATTTCAGTTCGTGCTGGGTAATATTCTTCCAGCTTAGTAATTTTTTCAAAAAGTTTTGATCCATGAAAATCATAAAACCATTTAGAACTTAGTGTCTTATTTTTTTTACTTAATCCGAGACTTACTTCTTGTGAAAATGATTTCATTTTATATCAGGCACAACTAAAAGACGATTAATTGGCATTGAAAATCGACCTTGTCTTTGAGCATCAGTGGTTTCTTTTGGTATTTCGAGTAGGTTAGATAGACTTGTGATCATTAATTTTCTTTTCTTCGGATTTAAAATATATGCAGCATAAAAAAATCCGGCTGCAATTTCAGCCACTTGGGTCACTGGTCCCACCATAGACACAACGTTTGTTTCAATGGTTACATTTGCCTCCGGAAAAACCCTTTGTATGAGGTTACTTAAGCTTTCAGACCCTCGTATCCTTGGATCACCTAAATCAATTTCTCCATAACTAGGTATTTCTTCCTGAACATAACTATAAATTAAATCGTGTATTTCTCTATAGCCATGTGCTGCATTAATTGGTCCATCAACTAAAGCAACAAAACGACCTTTGGAAGTTAAAACTCGCTTGACTTCATTTAATACAGGAGTTACTGGGTCCATCAATGTCAAGGCCCAATGACATAAGACTATATCTATAGAGCTGTCATTTATTGACATTAAATTTTGTGCTTTTGACTCAATTAGATTAACCCCACTGTTTGTAAAACGAGACTTAGCTAATGCTAGTTCCTCAGGACACATGTCTATACCTTTTAAATTCAATTTTTTATTACGATCATATAAGATTTTTAATAACGGACCTGACCCACATGCAAGATCTAATACTCGCAAACCCTCTTTATCAGGAACAATTTCAGCTAACCATTGATAACTATTACGCCCAACTTTATCACGACAAGAACTTGCGCACACTTCAGTAAATCCAGTATATTTTTGATGTATAGTTCTTAAGTGATCAACTAAAGCATTGCCGTCAGGATGAAGATTGTGAGCAAGGCTATCAGTCCAGAGTGAATTCAATCCCTTATGATTATTTATGTCTTTCATTATTTGTCTTTGACTGGCCAACAAATTGGATTTAGCGGACTGGCAGCTACATTTCCTGGTTTAACATTGGGCATAAATTTCTGCCAGTCACCAGAAACCATCGTAGGAGCATTGACTACTCTCGCTCCATCTCGGTAATAAGTATTGGCTAGAACCACTCGACTACGATTAGTACGGTTACGTGAAGCTGTATGAAAATTTAAATTATGATGAAAGCTAACTTCACCCAGCTCAAATTCAGTTTCATTTACACTTACATTATTTTTTGAAAAAACATCTGAGATCCCACGGTCATATCCAGTGCCGGTCTTTTCAAACTTAACAGCATTGATTAGCTTGTGAACATCAAGTGGGTAAGCAAAAGAGAGTGGTCCCATCTCAAGAGGCGTTGGCTGTGCCGGCGCCCAAGCGGTAACTACATCATTAGTGTCTAGAGGAAAATGATGATCGTCAAAGTGCCATGGGGTACGGCCACAACCAGCTTGTTTAGCTAGTATGTTGTCATGGTAAAGTCTAACAGCTGGTACTTCAAGAAGATTAGCTGAGATTTGTCCTAGACGAGGTGATAAAACATAAGCACGAAGGAGTGCGTTATCAGGCCAAATTATTTCAAGACTAAGGAAGCGATCATGTGCTCCTTCATCTGGATCAACCTTAAATTTTTCTTTTAATAGATTAATTAACTCAGCTCTAAGTTTTAGCACAGCCCCAGGTGAGAAAACCTTCTTAAGTTTTATAAATCCATTTTTTTTAAAAAAATTAATTTGATCATTAGTTAAAATGTAGGGCTCAGCTAATTCTGAGATAACCTCCTCATCTGTGGGTATTGCAATATCTGGTAATGGATCAACATTAATGATTTCATCTTCTTTAACATCATTATCTGCAAGACTAATATACCAGTCCCACCAGGCCTGATTGTCCTTATCCCATGGTTTGCTGATATCGGAGTCATTAGATATTTTAGAATTTAAATTGATATTTGAGTTTTTCATTTAGACTATTATTATAGTTATTTTTTTTAATTAGTAAGAGCGCGTTTTGACATAAGGAAAATTTAGACAAAAATTAATTACGAATGAATTTGTCTTTTATCGACAGATAATGCAGCTTCTTTGATTGCTTCAGAAAATGTAGGGTGAGCATGGCATGTCCTTGCTATATCCTCAGAACTCGCACCAAATTCCATTGCAATTGCCATTTCTGCAATCATTTCACCTGCATGTGGACCTATAATATGAACTCCTAAAACTTTATCAGTTATATGATCTGCTAAAATTTTAACAAAACCCTCAGGTTCATCAATTGCTTTAGCTCTAGAGTTTGCCATGAAAGGAAACTTTCCTATTTTATAACTTGTATTTTGTTCTTTTAATTGTTCTTCTGTTTTTCCTATACTTGCTACCTCTGGAGAAGTATAGATAACTCCAGGAATTAAATCATAATTTACATGTCCAGATTGACCTGCTATGATTTCTGCAACAGCTATACCCTCTTCCTCAGCCTTGTGCGCTAACATTGGCCCCTGAATTACATCGCCTATAGCAAAAATATTTTTTTTATCTGTTCTAAAATTTTTATCAACTTTTACTCTTCCTTTTTGATCTGTTTTTAAATTTATTTTTTCAAGATTAAGGTTTTCAGTAAATGCCTTTCTCCCTATAGAAATTAAAGCAACATCACAAACATGAGATTTTTTTTCTCCTTTCTTATCTACGGTCTCTATCTCAATATTTTCGTTTTTTTTAGTAATTTTTTCTACCCTCGTGTTCATATGAAATTTTAAATCTTGTTTTTTTAAAATTTTCATAAATTCATTTGAAATTTCTTTGTCCATACCAGGAGTTATATGATCTAAATATTCTATTACATGAACATCAGCACCTAATCTTGACCAAACTGAGCCCATTTCTAATCCTATATAGCCACCACCAATAACTATCATTTTTTTAGGTACCTTTTTTAATGATAGTGCGCCTGTTGAAGATACTATTTGCTCCTCATCAAATTTAATATTTGGCATTTTAGAAGGCTCTGAGCCTGTTGCTATAATCAAATTTTCTCCCTCAATTTCAGTCTCTTTGCCATCAGCATTTTTGATTTTTATTCTTTTATCAGAAATAAAACTTCCAAAACCTTTAAAGTAAGTAACCTTATTTTTTTTAAATAAAAATTCTACGCCTTTGGTTAAAACAGTAACTGCTTTATCCTTATTCTTCATCATTTTATCAAGATTTAGTTTAATTTCACTTATCTCAATTCCAATTTTTGAAAAATTTTTTGCTTTTTGAAAATTTTCAGAGAGATTTAATAAATTTTTTGATGGGATACATCCAATATTTAAACATGTACCACCTAAAGCTCCTCTGTACTCTACACAGGCAGTTTTTTTTCCTAATTGAGCAAGTCTAATTGCACAAACATATCCACCTGGGCCACCTCCTATAACGATTGCATCAAATTTTTCAGACATAATTTTACAAACTTAAAAATAATCTTCTTGGATCTTCTAAATTTTCTTTAACAGTTTTCAAAAAAGAGACCGCTTCTTTTCCATCAATTATTCGGTGATCATAAGATAATGCCAAATACATAATTGGTCTAATTGTAATTTCATTATTTACAACATATGGTCTGCTAACAATATTATGCATACCTAAAACTCCAGATTGTGGCAAATTTAAAATTGGAGTAGATAACATGGATCCATAAACCCCTCCATTGCTTATTGTGAAAGTTCCACCTTGTAGATCTTCAATTGTAATTTTTCCATCTCTAGCTTTGTCTGATAAATTTTTGATATTTATCTCAATATCCGCAAAAGACATTTCATCGGCATTCTTAAGAACTGGTACTACTAAACCTTTTTCTGTTCCTACAGCAAAGCTAATATTATAGTAATTTTTATAGATTATATTTTCACCATCTACTTCGGCATTAACAGCTGGATATAACTTAAGGCCAACAACGCAGGCTTTAACAAAAAATGACATCATTCCTAATTTAATTTTAAATTTATATTGAAAATCTTGCTGATTTTCTTTTCTCATATTCATTATATTTGTCATATCTATCTCATTAAAAGTAGTAAGCATTGCTGCATTTTCTTGAGATTGTTTTAATCTTTTAGCGATTGTCATTCTTAACCTGGACATCTTAATTTTTTCTTCTTCGCCAAATTTTAATTTTCTCTCTGATGGGGCAGGTTTAACGCTCATTAAACTCAATAAATCTCCTTTAAGAACCATTCCATCTTTTCCAGATCCTTTAATATCGTTTATATCTATGTTATTCTCAGTTACTATTTTTCTTACAGCGGGTGAAATAATCTTTTCTTTTCCTATTTTAACTTTTTCTTCATTTTTTACTTCCTCAGTCAAAATCAACGGATCTTCCTTGGGTTCTTGATTTACTTCTTCATCAAGTTGATTCTTGATAATTTCTGGTTCGATAGTGTTATCAAAAAGTTTAGTATCTCTTTCTTCATCTAATTTTATAATATTATCATTACCATTAGTTAGTGATTCTGTTTCTGCTTTTATTTTTTCAATTTTATCAGTTTTAGCAACAGATTGACCACCCATAATAGATCCTAGTGTTGTACCAACCTCTACAGTAGATCCTGCTTCAAAATTTATTTCCCCTAAAATACCTCCAGAAGGTGAGGGCACTTCTAAGTTTACTTTATCAGTTTCTAATTCGACAATGGGCTCATCTGCTTCAACAGTATCACCTTTGCTTTTAAGCCATTTGGAGACTGTAGCCTCAGTTATACTCTCTCCAAGTACAGGGACAACTATTTTTTCTGGCATCTATTTAAATACTTTATCTAAAATTTCTTTTTGTTGTTTAGTATGTCTATTAGCATATCCAGTAGCAGGCGATGCTGCGGCTTTTCTGCCAATATAATCTAATTTCTTTTTAACTCCTAAATTATCTAAAGTCCATTGAATATAATCTCTTACTGACGACCATGCACCCATATTTTTAGGCTCTTCTTGGCACCAAAAAAACTGAGAATTTGAGATATAAGGTTTAATAATCTTGGTTAAAGATTTAACAGGGAAAGGGTATAGCTCTTCAATTCTTACAAAAATTACATCATCGACTTTATTTTTTTCTCTTGCCTCAATTAAATCAAAATAGATTTTACCTGAGCAAATAATAATTTTTCTAACTTTCCTGGCTTTTTTAATCTTTATAAATTTAGAATTTTTAATCAAA
>CACLFM010000001.1 GCA_902606115.1 uncultured Pelagibacteraceae bacterium | reverse complement strand
TTGTATTTCCCATTCTGATTATCTATCTTTGTAACTTTTCCGGAGATCCATCCTAAACCTTTTGTCTCAGTTTCCTCGAATCCGACATCTGCAAACATTTGTAAACCAACACAAATTCCAAGTAGAGGTTTTTTATCATTAATTGCAAAATCATTTAAGGTTTCGACAAGACCACTAATTCCATTTAAAGCTTCAATGCAGCTCTTAAAAGAGCCCTGTCCAGGCAAAACGACTTTATCACTTGATTTTATTTTATTAATATCTGAAGTGATCTCGATTTTAATTTTATCTCGTGCTACTTCTTTAAATGAGTTTATTACAGAACTTATGTTCCCTGATTTGTAATCAACAATTGTTACGTTCATTAATTCTTATAAAGAACCTTTAGTCGATGGTATTACGTTCTTATTTTTTGGGTCAATTTCTAGTGCACTTCTTAAAGATCTTGCTAATCCTTTGAAGCAAGACTCAACTTTGTGGTGACTATTATCACCATATAAATTCTCTATGTGCAAAGTTATTCCTGCCGATTGCGAAAATGCTTGGAACCACTCTTTAAATAATTCTGTGTCCATTTCACCAAGCTTTTCCACCTTTAAATCAACCTTCCAAATTAAGTAAGGTCGATTTGAAACATCCAATGCAACTCTAGTTAAAGTTTCATCCATTGGTATCATTGCATGAGCATATCTTTTAATACCTACAAATTTTTTTGATGCTTTCTTCAAGCATTCCCCTATCGCAATTCCTGTATCTTCTGTCGTATGATGTAAGTCTATGTGGGTGTCTCCTTTGGCTTTTACCTTCAAATCGATAGAAGAGTGCTTAGATAACTGTTCTAGCATGTGATCTAAAAAACCAATACCAGTATCTATTTTAAACTTACCTTTGCCATCTATATTAATGGCTACATCAACTTTGGTTTCTTTAGTTTTTCTACTTATCTCTGCTTTTCTCTTCATATTAGGTTAGATATATATACATTATTTAACTATATCAATAACAGTTAATTTAACACTTGAACATTTAAAATTAATATCCATTTAACTAAAATGACAACGATAGTATTAGTAAGAAAAAATAATGACGTAGTTGTGGCAAGTGATGGTCAAGTGAGTATGGGAAATACCGTGATAAAAAGCAATGCTAACAAAGTTCGTAAAATTGAGAAAAGAAATGTGATCGCAGGATTTGCTGGTTCAACAGCAGATGCTTTAACTTTATTTGAAAGGCTAGAGGCAAAACTAGAAAAGCATGCTGGGAATTTGACAAGGGCAGCTGTTGAGTTAGCTAAAGATTGGAGAACTGATAAATATTTAAGAAGATTAGAAGCGCTTATGGCAATTGGTGATAAGGAGAAAAGTTTTATAATTTCTGGAACAGGTGACGTCTTGGAACCTGAAGGAAATATAATTGGAATTGGCTCAGGCGGAAATTATGCTCTGGCTGCAGCAAAGGTATTAATGGATACTGAATTAAAGGCAGAAGAAGTTGCGAAAAAAGCTATTCAAGTTGCGTCTGATATTTGCGTTTTTACAAATAATAATATTAGAGTTGAAAAAATTTAATGGAAAAATCTAATATAAAAACTTTTCCAAAAAAAGCTGGAGAGAGAAAAGAAAGTCATATCGACTCATTGTCTCCAAGAGAAATTGTGTCTGAACTAGATAGATATGTTGTTGGTCAAAATAAAGCAAAAAGAGCTGTGGCTATTGCTTTAAGGAATAGATGGAGAAGACAAGCTCTAACAGGAGACATGCGTGATGAAGTGCTTCCTAAGAATATTTTAATGATTGGTCCAACAGGAGTTGGAAAAACTGAAATATCAAGACGACTATCAAAATTAGCTGAGGCACCTTTTGTAAAAGTTGAAGCTACGAGATTTACAGAAGTTGGGTATGTCGGGAGAGACGTTGAACAGATTATAAGAGACTTGCTTGAAATAGCTATTGCTATGGAAAAAGTTAAAAAAAGAAAGGAAGTCCATACTAAAGCCCAAAAACTTGCAGAGGAGAGAGTTTTGGATGTTTTAGTTGGAGATAAGGCGTCAGTTGCAACAAGAGAAAGTTTTAGAAAAAGATTAAGAAATGGTGACTTAGACGATAATGAAATAGAAATCGCAACAAGCGAATCTAACAACATGCCAAGTTTTGAAATACCAGGAATGCCAGGTGCAAATATTGGGATGATAAATATCGGTGAAATGTTAGGTAAATCGATGGGCGGTAAAGCTAAAAAGAAAAAAATGACAGTAAAAGAATCTCATGAGATCTTACTTAACGAAGAAGCAGATAAATTAATTGAACAAGATAAAATAATAAAATCAGCAAAAAATGTTACTGAAAACAATGGCATAGTTTTCTTAGATGAAATAGATAAGATTTCAGGAAGAACTGACAGGGCTGGAGGAGATGTATCAAGGGAAGGTGTTCAAAGAGACCTTCTTCCACTTATTGAAGGTACCACAGTAAGCACAAAATATGGACCAGTTAAAACTGATCATATACTTTTCATTGCTTCTGGAGCTTTTCAATTGGCGAAACCATCTGACTTGTTGCCAGAACTCCAAGGTAGATTACCTATTAGGGTCGAATTAGACGCTCTTACAAGTGATGATTTTAAGAGAATTTTGAAAGAGCCAGATAATAGTTTAATCAAACAATATAAGGCTTTGCTAAAAACTGAAAATGTTGACTTGGAATTTTCTGATGATGGGATCGAAACTATTGCCAATCTTGCGACTGAAGTAAATTCATCAGTAGAAAATATAGGTGCAAGAAGACTTCATACAATAATTGAAAGAATTCTCGATGAAATTAGTTTTACCGCAACTGACAGGTCTGGCGAAAAAATTATAATAGACTCTAAATATGTTACAGAGAATCTTGGACAACTAGTAAAAGATAACGATTTGTCAAAGTTTATTTTATAGCTTTAAGTAAACAGAAAAAAAACCTAAATTTTTTTCATCTGTATTATCATCAACTTTTTTGATTATTTTCATCAACTCTGTATTTGATTTAATAAATTCTGGAACAGAGTATTTTAGAATACCTAAATTTTTTGATTGATAAGGATCTTTGTCAACTTTTGATCTTAATCCTTTTCCTGTAATGATATTTAATTTTAATACTTTTTTATTAAAGCAATCAACAATAAATTTTTCTACTTTGCTGTTAGCATGATCTAGGGAAAATCCATGAAGATCTATAGTTGCTTCATTTTTATATTTTATTTGGTCTTTAATGTAATCTTTATTTTGAACTTTCTCGTTTCCCTCTACGAAATTTTTCCAATCTTTTAAATCTTTATTAGATAGTTTTTTATTCAATTAAACGTTTGTTTCAATCAATGACCAGTTTGGATCATTCGACTTCACATCTTTTGCAAATTTCCAAGTATCATAAACTTTTTTAACTTTTTCTGGATCACCAGAAATAATTTTTAAGTTTTTATCTTTGACACATGAAATAATTTCACTTACGAAATCCACTGTCACTTCAAGGAAGTTACCATTTCTGTCGTGTTGTTTGATTTCTGCTGAATTAATTCCTATAAAAGTTGTTTCTGAAATGTTGCCATGTTTTTCTCGCTCAGAAATAGCTTCCTGAAATTGGTTAAAAACTTTTTTTTCTAAAAGGTTTTTAATGTTTTTTAAATTTCCTTTTGAAAAATCAGTGATGATATTCTCGTAGGCTATTTTAGCTCCGGACAAAAATTCAGATTTTGCCTTATCGTCAAAAATGTCAAAGTTTGTCTTTTTGATTTTATTTACATTTGGAAACTCGTGTGGGAAGCTCTGGGTAACATCTTCCTCAAAACCAGACTTTTTACCTAAAATTCCTCTTAGTCTCAAAAATATGAAACCAGCAATCATTGCCAGGAGTATTATATCTATATATTCAAAGCTATAACTCATAACTTTATCATATTTACTCTATTGCTTAATTTCAACTAGCAAATTAGATTAATGACAAATGAACACACTTTTACTAATAATTTTATTTGTTCCTCTTATTGAAATTTACCTTTTCATTCAAATTGGGGGACAAATAGGTGCTTTTAATACAATTCTTGTTATTCTTTTAACTGCTGTTGTTGGGGTTTATTTTGCAAGGTTACAAGGTTTGAATACTTTAAAATCTGGTATTACACAACTTTATAGAAACCAAATGCCAATATACGAAATGATGTCCGGGGCTGCTTTAGCATTAGCGGCATTACTTTTAATTATTCCAGGTTTTGCTACAGATCTAATTGGTTTTTTGTTAATTTTCCCAGTAACTAGAAATATTTTTTTTAATTATTTGAGTAAAAAATATACAAAGCAAAAAAGCACAAACAAAAAAACTAAAGATGATTTGATTGAAGGTGAGTATGAGGATAAAGATAAATAATGGAAAAAAAAAATTACAGGATACTAGGAGAATTTATTAAAGACATCTCTGCTGAAACAAAAGATATTGAAAGTTATATATATACTAAAGAAAATATTTCTAAATATAAATTGTTTATTGATATAAACACAAAACCCCTTAAGAATAAAATGGCTGAGGTTTCGATATCAACAAAATTTAAAGAGAATAATAGTAGTAATAGTCATGGCTATTTTGAAATGGTATATGCGGTTGTTGTAAAAATTGACGAAGATGTAAATACAAAGGAAATTTTAGAACCGATATTTTTAAAAGACGTTCCAACAGAAGTTTATCCAAAAATCGAAAAAATTTTCTTAGATCTACTTAGTCATTCTGGTTATCCAAATGTAAAATTTGAAACTAAAGTTGACTTTAATGAATTATATAAAGGTAAGAAAAATTAAATAGTTTTCTTTAAAGACTTTTTTATAAAAATTTTATGATTTCTTAATTCATCATCAGATGGTTCAATAATTTTTTTACAATAGTTTGTAACCTTGACATTTTCTAAATTTCTTGTATCCCCTGACATGAAATCTAATTTTGGCTCTTTCTGATCAATTAAATTTATGTAAACTTTAGATAAAAGCTCACAGTCAATTAATGCTGTATGAAGCTTTCTTCTTGAATTATCTATTCTAAATCTTCTACAAAGAGCATCTAAACTAATTTGAGATCCTGGATATTTTTCTCTTGCTAAATCTAAAGTATCAATAACATTTTCTTTATTTATTACATTTTTACCAATTAATTTAAGTTCATTATTTAAATGAGATATATCAAATTCTGCGTTATGTATTATTAATTTTTTATTTTCAATAAAACTAAGAAACTCATCAACAACGTCTTTAAATAATTTTTTATCAGATAAAAACTCATCAGTATAGCCATGAACCTTCACGGCATCTTCCGAGACTTTTCTCTGAGGATTTAAGTAGCAATGAAAAGTTTTAGAAGTAGGTAATAAATTTTTTAATTCAATACATCCTATTTCGACGATCCTATGGCCACTTGCAACTGAAAGCCCTGTTGTTTCTGTATCAAGAACTACTTCTATCATTTAATATTTTATCCTTTAATATTTTAACCTTTTTTTTCATAATTGCAGCATCGTAATTATTTACCAAAATATATTTTGATTTTTTTCTTTTTTGTTTCAATGGTAGCTGGGATTCACGAAGAATATTTAATAGTTTTTTACTAAAGTTTTTTCTTTTTTTTAATCTTTTATCTGCCTCTTTTTTAATGGTCTTAAGGAATATTATAATATCATTTTTTTTATTCATTTTATTTTCCAAATATAGAGGTATATCTAGAACTACAATTTTTTTATTATTATTTTTATTTAAAAATATTTTAAGTTTTTTTCTTACAAAAGGATGGACTATAACACCAATCTTTTTGAGGTTAGTAATTTTATCCTTAATTATATTTGACAATTCACTTTTTTTTATAGGAAATTTTTTGATAAATTTGGGAAATTTTTTTTTCAGCTCAATATAGCATTTCCTATTATTTTTATAGATCTTTGCGACCTCTATGTCAGCTGAAAAATAAGGTGTCATAAACAACTTCGAAACATACGTTTTACCTGCGCCTATATCTCCAACTAAACTAATTTTAATCATTCTAGTATTTTTAAAGCCTCGTGGTCTATTTTGGGTATAACGTTATTCCATATTGAAAAAGATTGATTTGCTTGGTAAATAAACATGAGTTTACCATTTTCAGTTTTATTACCCATCTCTTTTGCTTTCTTTAGGAATTGTGTTTCTTTTGGATTGTAGATTACATCGTAAAAAATTTTATCTTTCACGTTCAAGTCTAGGTCTAAACTATCACTTTTAAGACCTACGCTTGTAGCATTTATGATAATATCAAAATCAGGTGTCTCTCCCCATTTTATTATGTCTATATCATCAAATTTTTTTTTAATATCTTCAGCTTTTTCGACTGTCCTGTTTGATAAAAATATTTTTTTACAACCCATGCTTAGAAGAGAGTAAATAATTGATGGAACCACCCCGCCAGCGCCTAAAATTAAAATTGATTTATGTAAGACATTAATTTTCGAATGTCTTAAACCTAATTCGAAACCAGCCACATCTGTGTTGTGTCCAATTATGTCGTTTCCATTTTTATAAATAGTGTTGACAGAACCAGTTGTTTCTACCTCTAGACTAAGTTTATCCAAATATTTTATAACCTTATTTTTAAAAGGGACAGTTACATTTATCCCATGAATTTCATCATTTCTTAATCTCTTAATAAAATTTTCCAGCTCATTTTCTTCTAATTTAATTTTTTCATAGGTAGCATTAATATTATTTTTTTTAAGCCAAAAATTATGTAATTCTGGTGAGAGAGAGTGGTTAATTGGATTGCCAATTACAAAATATTTTTTCATTTGTATTCTTGTAAATAATTTTTAATTTTTGTTATCGGCAAGCCCATTATTGTATTTTTGTCACCATTAATCTCGCTAAACAAATCTTTTCCATTACCTTCAATTTGATAAACATTGTAAGAATAGAGATCTTTATCGGATATTTTAGATAAATAATTCTTTAATTCATTTTCATTAAGATCTTTCATTACTAATTTTGCTTTATCGGTATAATTCCATATCATACTTCCTTTTTTTGAAATACAAACTGAGCTTATTAAAAAATGGCTTTTGCCATTCATTTTTCTCAATATATCAAGCGCCTCCTGTCTTGATCTTGGTTTGGATATTATTTCACCACTTAGATCTATCACGCTATCTGCTCCTAGCACTAATTCTTCGGGCATTTTGTTGCTTACTTTATTTGCCTTAAGTTCTGCAAGATTTTTAGATATAATTTCTGGTGATGCGCCCTCTTGCAACAATGATCTTTTTATGATTTCTTCATCAACTTTAGATGGTTCTGCTTGACAAAATATGCCGTTATCCAACAGTATTTTTTTTCTGACTTCACTTTTTGATGCTAATATAATTTTATTCATTTTCATTAAATATGTCGTGAATTTTAAGTATCGAGGCCGCTGTTTCCTCTACTGATTTCCTGGTAACGTCTATAGTTGGCCAATTATACTTTTGAAACAATTTTTTTGACTCAACTATTTCATTTTTAATTTTGTCGTAATTTATATAATTTTTATTTTCACTTTCTTTTATAGACTGCATTCTATTTTTTCTTAAATCTACCAATCTATCTGGCTCTGCTGTTAGCCCAATAATACAAGTACAATTTGGTTGTTCCCTTAAAAAATTTGGAACAGATTGTTCATTTATTAATGGTATATTAGAAATTTTCATACCTTTGTTTGCCAAATAAATCGACGTTGGTGTTTTGCTTGTTCTGCTTACTCCTAATAATATTACATCTGATTTTCCAATATCTTCTAAAGAATTACCATCATCATGGTTCATGGTGAACTGTATAGCTTCAATTTTTTTGTAATACTCTTCATTCATAACATGTTGACCACTTGGGATATGGCTTGCTTCTTGATTTAATAATTTTGAAAATGTAAGGATAAGGTCTCCTAACACACCAAAACAGGGTATGTTTTTCTTATTACACTCATTAGATAAAAACTGTGCAAGTTTATTGTCTACTATAGTATATAAAAAGATAGAATTTTTATTTTTTGTTGAGTTTTCTATAATTTTCAGAATTTGATTTTCTGTCCTTGTAAAAGAAAAATAATGGGTTTTATAACTAAAATTTTTAAATTGTGCTTTTATTGCAAGAAAAATTCTTTCTAAGGTTTCGCCAGTTGAGTCTGAAACGAGGTAAATTTCATAAGTATTACTCATGTATAAATAATAAAGATTTTTGTATTAATATTAACTTATAAATAAATTTATAAATTCTCATTTTAAAATCAAAGAAAAAGGTTTTTAATAACATTATTAGACATGTTTATAACCAATATGTTGATTTTTGAATAAAAATTGTTTTAACAAATAATTCCTTTATTTTGGGTATTTATTTACACAAGTTTGTTGTGAAAAAGATGTTATAAAAGTGTCAATAAATAGTAATATTCATTATTAACGTTTCTAATACAAATAATATAAGTATTACTTTATCTATTATTATGACTACTTTGATAAACTGTATAAGAAGGAAAACAAACACTAATTGTATATGGTTAATGAGGCAAGCAGGAAGATATCTGCCAGAATTTAGAAAAATTAGAGCAGAAAATTTAGATTTTATGAAATTGTGTTTAAATGAAAATTTATCTTCCGAGATTACTGTTCAACCTTTAAGAAGATTTGAAATAGATGCTGCTATAATATTCTCTGATATATTGCTCGTTCCATATGCTTTAGGTCAAAATGTTAAATTCAAAAAAGATTATGGACCAATGTTAGGTAATCTAAATACCAAACAGATTTTTAAGACAGAAGAAAAAGAATTTATAGCAAAACTTAACCCTGTTTACGGTGCTATTAAAAAAACCAAAGAAAAAAAAGAATTAAAGAATAAAGACCTTATAGGTTTTGTCGGTGCCCCTTGGACAATTCTTATATACATGCTTAACAAAAAATCTCCAAAAAATGAAGATATAAACCCTAACCTGAAAGATGAAAAGATTATTGATGAATTGCTAAAAATCATAATTAAATTTCTTAAAATACATATCGAAAACCAAATTAAAAATGGAGCAACAATTATTCAAATATTCGATAGTTGGGCAGGTTTATTGGATGTGAAAAATTACGAAAAATATATATATGAACCCACAAAAGAATTAGTGGATTTTACAAAATCTAAAAATATCCCAGCTATTTGTTTTCCGAAAGGAATAAATGATTACAAAAAATATGTTAACATAGTGAAACCGGATGTTATTAGTATTGACTATAATGTTGATCCAAAGAAAATTTCAGAAGATATAGATATAGTGGTACAAGGAGGTTTAAACCCAAATTTCTTGCTTGGTAGCAAACAGGAACTAGAAATAAATGTAAAAAAATATTTAGATATATTCAAAAACAAACATTATATATTTAATCTTGGTCATGGTGTCCTACCTAATACTAACCCAAATATGGTAGATTATTTAGTAAAATTAGTAAAAAATTATTCATGAAGAAAAATCATCCTAAAATAAATTATGGGAAAACCGGTGTGTTATTAATTAATTTAGGAACTCCAGACAGCACTGGGTGGTGGGATATTAGAAAATATTTAAAAGAATTCCTATCAGACAAAAGAGTAATAGAAGTTAACCCTTTTTTTTGGCAGATAATTTTAAATCTGTTTATATTAACTTTTAGGCCATCAAAAACCGCAAAAGCTTACAAAGAAATATGGATGAAGAAAAAAAACATGTCTCCACTAAGATATTACACTTTAACACAAGCAAAAAAACTATCTAAGAAAATAAAAAATAAAGATTTAGTCATTGATTTTGCAATGAGATATGGATCGCCAAGTATAAATAGTAAAATAAAAGACCTTAAAGATAAAGGTTGCGAAAATTTAATAATATTGCCGCTTTACCCGCAATATGCATCTCCAACAACAGCTACAGTTTGTGACGAAGTTTTTAGGTCTCTAATGAACTTAAGATGGCAACCAAGCCTTCGTGTAGTGTCTCATTATGAAGAAAATCCTCTTTATATAAATGCAATTGTAAATTCCATTAAAAAGAAAATCTCTAATATCAATTGGAAGCCAGATTTAATTATCGCCTCATATCATGGAATACCAAAAAAATATTTTGACAAAGGAGATCCGTATCATTGTTATTGCATGAAAACTACAAGGCTTATAAGGGAAAAGTTTAAAAAAATAGAGATAATGACAACTTTTCAATCTAGGTTTGGACCACAAGAATGGCTTACTCCATATACAGATAAAACTTTCGAAGAAATTCCAAAGCAAGGAAAAAAAAATATCTTGGTTATTTGCCCAGGTTTTGCTTCAGATTGTGTAGAAACATTGGAAGAAATAGCGATCCAAGGAAAAGAGACTTTTATTAATTCGGGGGGAAATAACTTTGACCTGATTCCATGCTTAAATGACAACGAGGATCATATAAATCTACTTAAAAATTTAGTGGTTTCTTATATGGTTAAAAAATGAATTTCTATTTAATACTTAAGTCTTTACATTTAATTGCGGTTATTTCTTGGATGGCTGGACTTTTGTATTTACCAAGAATTTTTGTATATCATGCTGAAAATAATTCAAACAATAGTATATCTAGCGTTTTCAAAATAATGGAAAGACGTCTATATTTTTATATTATGTATCCAGCAATGCTATTGTCTTGGATATTTGGTTTATCTATTATTCATTTTCAAGGGGCAGAATTAATACAAGCTAAATGGTTTATATTTAAAATTTTAGCTGTCTTTATTTTAACAGGTTACCATTTTTATCTTGGTCATTTTCTAAGAGTCTTTAGCCAGGATGGGAACAACAAGACACCAAGGTATTTTAGAATTATAAACGAAATTCCAACTATTTTATTAATAATAATAGTTTTCTTAGCTATTTTAAAGCCCATCTAGGGTTGTAAAATTAATAATAATGTGTATATTAAATCTATCTTAATATAATCCCCTCAACATGAAAATTGAAGAACTTAAAAAAAACCCACCTGCACAGCTTATTACTCAAGCTGAAGAACTTGGTATAGAAAATGCAAGCACTTTAAGAAAACAAGAAATCTTATTTGCAATTTTAAAAAAGCTTGCTGAAAAAGGTGAAGAAATAACTGGGATGGGAGTTTTGCAATTGCTGCAAGATGGTTTTGGTTTTCTTAGAGCCCTAGAATCTAATTATTTACCTGGAGCAGATGATGTTTACGTGAGCCCAAGCCAAATAAGAAAGTTTGGCCTTAGAACAGGAGACACTGTAGAAGGCCCTGTAAGAGCTCCTAAAGAGGGTGAAAGATACTTTGCACTACTACAAGTCAGTAAAATTAATAATGAAGATCCTATAAAGTCAAGGCATAAGATAGCATTTGATAATCTTACACCCCTGTATCCAAACAAACAATTAGTTATGGAAGTAGAGAGTAATACAGTTGAAAAAAAACCTGATCTTACCTCAAGATTAATAGATCTAGTAAGCCCTATAGGAAAAGGCCAAAGATCATTGATTATCTCACCGCCCAAAGCAGGAAAAACAATGATATTGCAAAGTATTGCAAACTCAATATCGGCAAATCACCCTGAATGTTCATTAATGGTATTGTTAATTGATGAAAGACCAGAAGAAGTAACAGATATGCAAAGAACAGTTAAAGGCGAGGTTATTAGTTCAACCTTTGATGAGCCAGCCCAAAGACATGTCGCTGTAGCCGAAATGGTAATAGAAAAAGCAAAAAGACTAACAGAACATAAGAAAGATGTAATTATTTTGTTGGACTCCATAACTCGTTTAGGAAGAGCTTATAACGCTGTGGTACCTAGCTCTGGTAAAGTTTTGACCGGCGGTGTTGACGCAAATGCACTTCAAAGACCAAAAAGATTTTTTGGTGCTGCACGAAATATTGAAGAAGGCGGTTCTCTTACAATAATCGCTACCGCTTTAATTGATACAGGAAGTAGAATGGATGAAGTAATTTTTGAAGAATTTAAAGGGACAGGCAATAGTGAAACTATCTTAGATAGAAAAATTTCAGAAAAAAGAATTTATCCAGCAATCGATATAACTAAATCTGGAACTAGAAGAGAAGAATTATTATTTGATAAAAACGATCTTCAAAAAATGAACGTACTAAGAAGAATAATTGCTCCAATGGGATCAATGGACGCCATAGAGTTTATTAATTCAAAACTTAAGGCCACTAAGAGTAATACAGAATTTTTTAGTTCTATGAATAAGCCAGCTTAGTTTGAACTAATTAAATTAGCTTGATGTCAAAAATAGAAATTAAGCAAAAAATTGATGAAATCAAAGACGCTTTCAATAAAAAAAATTTTGATGAAGTTATAAATAAGATCGAAAAATTATCTAACATTAAAAATAGAAACCCTGAATTGTCTTGTTTATCTGGTGTTTGTAAAATATTAAAATCAAACAGCAAAAAAAACGAAATTTTTTCAGCATTAAAAGATTTTGAAGATGGATACTCTAAAGCCAAAGAAAATAACATAGGTTTAGATTCTTTATGTAACTATATTTCGACTTGCATTTTGTTTTCTAAAAAATATCCTGAATTATTAGATTATTTATCCAATGTAAGATCATTATACAGCGAGGCAGAAAATTTTTTTGGTTACAACGAAAAATTAAGTATTGCTGGTGTAAAACTTTTTAAATTCATTCTAGATTATGATAAAATGAGAAAAACAAACTCAAATTTAATCGTAAATAATACTAAACACCTGACTACATTATGTAGATGGGCATTTATTAACAATTACAGCTATGCCTGGAGTCAGAAAGATTATCTAAATTTTTCTAATAATTTAAAAAAAGCGTTCCCTTTATATAAAACTAAAAGTATTGCAGATTTGTCTTTTAAAAATGAAAAAAAAATTAAAGTTGGTTTCGTAAGTTGTAATTATAATTCAGGTCACTCTATAACTTATTTCATGAAAGATATAATCGGCAATATGAATAAAAAAAAATTTGAAACCCATGCTTTTGATTTAGGTAAATATAATGAAGATAACGAGCCTGAGGACAATTTTATTGCCAAATTTGACTATTGGCATTCACTTAAAGATCAAAGCAATCAAGATGTAATCAATTTTATACAAAAAAATAAAATTGAAATATTAATAGATGTTATGAGCATAACCCATCCTGATAGAATAGGAATTTTTAATAATAGAGTATCACCATTACAGATATCATGGTTAGCATATTGTAATACTGTCGGATTTGATAATATTGATTATCTTATTGCAGATAGAAATCTAATTAAAGACAGTGAAGACGAAAATTATGGAGAGAAAATCATTAAATTACAGCATATATGGAACTGTCACTCTGGTTTCAACTTAAGAAGAAAGTATCAAGATCTTCCATCCAAAATAAATAAATACATAACCTTTGGTTCATTTAATAACTTTATGAAAATATCAAATGAAGTCGTTGAAACATGGAGCAATATTTTAAAAAAGGTAAATAACTCTAAGTTAATATTAAAGTCTTCAGAAAAATATAATTACAAAATTCTTATGAATAAATTCAAAAAACTTGGTGTAGATAATAGGATAGAAATATTAGATAAAAATAATTTTAAAAAGTTTGAAGACCATTTAAATTTATACAACAATATAGATATAGCTTTAGATACTTTTCCTTACACTGGTGTTACTACAACTTTTGAAGCATTGTGGATGGGAGTACCTGTTTTATGCTTAAAAGGACATAACTTTAAATCTAGATGTGGAGAAAGCATATTAAAGAATGCCAATTTAGAAGATTTAATTTGTTCAAATAAAAATGAATATATTCAAAAAGCTTACAAATTATCCAGTAATTTAAAATATCTGTCCAAAATTAGAAAAGATATATTTAATAACATATTAAGCACTAATCTATTTAATAATAAGAAATACGTTTCTGATTTTGAAAAAGTTTTATTAAAAAAATATGAAAATATTCGATAAACTATAAATATCCAAGTTCCTTCATCTCAATTTTAAAAGCTTTCTCAATTTTTCGTACTTGTTCTTTACTTAGTTTTTTCTTCCATTCCCCTATTATTCCTTTCCGAAAAAATGGATTTATGGATGAATTCTCTTTAAATCCTTCTGTCAATTCTAAATTTTTAAGATTTTTAAATGATGTTTGATTAATTACATCAATCATTTTTTTTTCATTAATCTCAAGATTAGTTTTTTTTTTCAAGTAATTTAAAACATGTAAAAATGTATCGTAAGTATTACGCACCATATCTTCATATTTAATGATTATAGTATCTCTCGATTTATACGACTTCCAAGAGTTATAATGGCTCGACCAACTTCCAATTATACTTTTTTTGTAAATATTATTCTTAAACTCTCCCGCCTCGTAGGAATGATCAGATAGCATAGTCTTTAATGTTTCATCAACATTTTCATTTAAGTAATTTGAATATGAAACCAAGATGTCCCTTGGGTCCCTTACAATATGAATACCTCCGAGTGTGTTTTCAATATTAGTAAACTTGTGATTATTAATAGTACACATAGCATTGTGTGTTTTTAAATAGTTTATTTTATTATTTAAATTGATTGATGACTGTAAACTTACCCAGTTTTTTGCAATATCATTGAAATCTTGATAATTAATCTTAAGTTCACCAAATTTTCTTTCAGTAGGAAATGTCTCTATAACAACAGTATCATCGATATGATTATTTAGTGAAAATTTCTTATTAGAATTATTAAGATATGACTTAATAAAAAACCTCATCCAGGTGTTCCCACTTTTTGGGTAGGATGCTATCCAAACAATCATATTAAATATTAATTATATCCATTATAAAATTACAATATATAGTATTAATATGACAATTTTTGCCTTATCATCAGCCCCTGGTCAGTCTGGCGTAGCAGTTATTAGAATCTCAGGACCCGAAACAAGAAGTCTGATAAAAATGATAACAAAAAAGAATTTGCCTTTACCAAGAACCGCAGACCTCTCAAAATTATACAATATCAACACTTCTGACCTCATTGATGAAGGAATTGTTTTATGGTTCCCTAGTCCAAATAGTTATACAGGAGAGGATATGGCAGAATTACATGTTCATGGAAGCAGAGCAGTAATTTCTTCATTACAAAATACAATTCTTAACACAAAAAAATGTAGAATTGCAGAACCAGGCGAATTTACAAAGCTAGCATTTATAAATGGTAAAATAAATCTATTAAAAGCAGAAGCAATTGGCGATTTAATAGCTGCGGAGACACAAATTCAAATTGATCAGGCTCAAAATATTATTAGGGGAAAAAGTTTTTCAAAATTTGAAAAAATAAGAAAAAAAATTATTAAAATACTAGGAACGATGGAAGCAAAAATTGATTTTCCAGAAGAAGATATTCCAAATGATGTCACAAAAAATATTAAAAAAGAAGTAGAAAATATTGAAACAGAAATTAAAAAAATTCTAGATGATAATAAAGTAGGAGAAAAGATAAGGAGCGGTTTTAAAATTGCTATTGTTGGCCCACCGAATTCAGGAAAATCAAGTTTAATGAATTATTTTTCTAAAAGAGATGTTTCAATAGTTTCTGAAATAGCGGGTACAACTAGAGATGTTTTAGAAACACATTTAAACTTTGATGGATTTCCAGTCATTATTTCAGACACTGCAGGTATTAGAGCATCAAAAGATATTATAGAAAGAGAAGGTATAAAATTAGCCTTTAAAAAAGCAGAAGAAGCAGATCTAAGAATAGTGATAATAGACCCAAATAACGTTGAATTTTTTGGTTTTTTGAATGATTTATTCGATAAAAGCTCAATTTTAGTGATTAACAAAACAGATCTACATGATTTTAAATTTCCTGAGCAGTTAAAAAAATATAACCCTTTTTCTATTTCGGTTCTTAAAGAAACCAACATTGATAAATTAATTTCAGAAATTAAATTTATTTTAAAAAAATCATTGTATACAAATACTGATGTTTTTATAACTAGAGAGCGTCACAGGATTGATCTAAACAATTGCATTCTATCTTTACAAGATTTCAAAAACAAAAATATAAATGAAGAATTTGATAAAGCGACTGAGGACTTAAGAGTTGCTGCGAGAAATTTAGGTAAAGTAGTTGGAAAAGTTGATATAGAAGAGATTTTATCGAGTATTTTTAACGATTTCTGTATAGGCAAATAAACCGCCATTTATCTGCTTTATTGCCTCATATTATAAGCAATTAATATAATTTAAGTTAATCTTGTAAAAAAAGATATCAAATATAAATTCAACCTAATGGAAAATAATAAACAATACGAGGTTATAGTGATTGGCGGAGGTCACGCTGGGTGTGAGGCTGCCGCTGCGTCTGCAAGGTTAGGGGTAAACACTGCTTTATTCACTAATGATAAATCTTCTATTGGTGAGATGTCCTGCAATCCTGCCATAGGTGGCTTAGGCAAAGGGCATTTAGTTAGAGAAATAGATGCGTTAGACGGTGTTATGGGAGATGTTGCTGACAAATCAGGCATTCAATTTAAGCTACTAAATAGAAGTAGGGGACCAGCTGTAAGAGGACCTCGTACACAAAGTGATAGAGCACTTTACAAAAAATACATGCAAGAAAAACTTGTAAACTACTGTAATTTAAGCATTTTTTCCGACTCTGTAAATGGATTTATATTTAATAAAAACATTATAAATGGGGTATTAACTTCCTCTGGAAAAGAAATCCACTCTAGTAAGGTAATACTTACAACAGGCACTTTTTTAAATGGAATGATACACATAGGAAATAAAATTACTCCTGCAGGAAGATATAATGAAAAATCTACTACTGGTTTAAGTGAACAGTTACAAAAATATGATTTCAAAATTGGAAGATTGAAAACAGGGACGCCTCCTAGGTTAGATGGAAATACGATTAATTATTCAAATCTAGAAGAACAGCACCCAGATGAAGAAGTATCTTTTTTTTCTTTTTTAACTAAAAAAAATATCAACAAACAAATTAGTTGTGGAATAACTTACACGAATAAATACGTGCATGAATTAATTTCTAAAAATATTAAAAGTAGCGCAATGTATTCAGGAAGCATAAAGGGTGTAGGACCTAGATACTGTCCCTCAATAGAGGACAAAATTTCTAAATTTAAGGATAAAACAAGGCATCAAATATTTCTGGAACCAGAAGGACTTGAAGACAAAACGGTATACCCAAATGGAATTTCAACCTCACTTCCAGCTGAATTGCAGCAAGAAATATGCAATAATATCAGTGGTTTAGAAAACGTTAAAATATTAAGGCCAGGATACGCAATAGAATATGATTATGTTGACCCTAGGGAACTTTTTTTAACATTGGAGACGAAGAAGATAAAAAACTTTTACTTAGCTGGCCAAATCAATGGGACAACTGGCTATGAGGAGGCTGCAGCTCAAGGTCTTATAGCAGGAGCAAATGCAGCATTATCAATCAAAGGTAAAGAGCCATTAATTCTCGATAGGTCCCAAGCATATATTGGAGTGATGATAGATGATTTAGTTACCAAGGGAGTTTCTGAGCCCTATAGGATGTTCACATCAAGAGCTGAATATAGATTATCCTTAAGATGCGATAACGCTGATTTGAGACTTACTCCAGTTGGTATCAAATTCGGTTTAGTTAAATCTGAAAGGAAGAAATTGTTTGAGGATAAATCAATAAAATTGGAAATTTTGAATAAAAAAATGGATGAATTGAAGATATCTCCTTCAGAAGCAAATAAACATGGGATAAAAATAGCAAAAGACGGCGTTTATAGGTCTGCAAACTCAGTTTTATCTCAAAAAGGTGTTAAAATGGGTAAAATTAAACAAATTTGGCCTGAAATAGATAATTACAGTAGAGATATTGAGGAGCAGATTGAGATTAATGCTCACTATAAAGGTTATATGAAGAAACAAAAAGCAGATATTTTAGCATTTAAAAGAGATGAAAGCCTTGAAATACCAACTGATATTAACTATGACAGTTTCTCAGGTCTTTCTAATGAAGTTAAGTCTAAATTTAAGAAAATTAGACCAAAAACAATGGGTCAAGCTTTGAGGATAGATGGAATTACTCCTGCCGCTGTATTTATTCTGTTGTCTCATCTAAAAAGAAAGTCTATTAAGCATATAGCTTGATCGAATCAAATTTTAAAAAATATTCTCAATTAGAAACACTAAAAGTTTCACGTGAAACATTTCCAGCCTTGGAGGAATTTAGAACTTTATTAATTCGCGAAAACAGAAAAATTAACCTTATAGGCAAGTCTACAGAGAAAGATTCGATTAAAAGACATATTATTGACTCAGCACAAATTATTGATTTCATTGATAAAAACACGGATAAATTTATAGATCTGGGATCAGGAGCAGGCCTTCCTGGAGTTGTTTTAGCTATTATATTTAAGAAAAAAGGATCAAAAATGAAATTTTATCTTTATGAAAAAAGTCTAAAAAAAAGTAATTTCTTAAAAAAGATAGTAAAACACTTTGAGCTTAACGCAGAAGTAAAACATAAAAATATTTTTGAGGAAAAGGATCTTGAGGCTGACACTGTGGTGGCTAGAGCCTTCAAACCACTTCAAATTATTTTTGAGCTAATAGATAAGAATTTTATCCATTTTAATAATTTGATACTTTTTTTAGGCAAAAGTGGAGACGAAATTATAAAAGAATGTCAAAAATCATGGAAGTTTGACCATGAAGTTTTGAAAAGTTTAACAGACGAAAATTCTATCATAATAAAAATTAATAATTTAAAAAAAAAATGAAGGAAAAAATTATATCAATAATAAATCAAAAGGGAGGGGTCGGAAAAACTACAACTGTAATTAATTTAGCGGCTGGACTTTCTCTAAGCAACAAAAAAATTTTAGTAATTGATCTCGATCCTCAAGGTAACGCTACAACTGGTCTAGGATTGTCTAATGCAGATCAAACACATAATTCAATTTATCAAATATTAAGCGGCACAAAAAAAATTAACGATGCGATCTCAAAAACAAAATTTTCCAATCTTGATATCATCACCTCAAATGTGGATTTATCTGGACTCGAGGTAGAAACTGCTGACGACGTCCGAAGAGCCTATATTTTAAAAGAGAGATTAACCACGTATTTAAACAATTCTAGCGGCTTATATGATTATATACTTATAGACTGCCCTCCATCCCTTAGCTTGTTGACTGTAATGGCCCTGGTAGCCTCTCACTCAATTTTAGTGCCTCTTCAAACAGAATTTTTTGCTTTAGAAGGCATAACTCAATTAATAAAAACAATTGAAAGAATTAAAGTAGGACTAAATCCAGATTTATTGATCAGAGGTATCCTTTTAACAATGTATGATAAGAGAAATAAACTTTCTGGAGATGTTGAGGTAGAGGCAAGAAATTATTTTAAAGAAAAAGTTTATAAAAATGTTGTGCCAAGGAATGTAAGATTGTCGGAAGCACCCTCACATGGAATGCCAGTGATTTTCTATGACAAGTCTTGTCCTGGAAGCAAGTCCTATATAAATTTTACAGAAGAATTTTTAGCCCAAGAGGAGAGCTACGAAACAGCGGCATGATTAGCTTTAAAAATAAAAAAGGTTTAGGTAGAGGTTTGTCATCTCTAATAGGAGAAGGCAGAGTGTCCTCCAGTACAAAAGCTAACTTAAGCGACCTTAGAAGAAATAGATATCAACCAAGAAAAAGATTTGATGAAAGTAGTTTGAACGAGCTTACTGAATCTATAAAATCGAGAGGAATTATTCAGCCAATAATAGTGAGAAATTCTGATGGTGACAGCAAGTATGAAATTATAGCAGGTGAAAGAAGGTGGCTTGCAGCTCAGAAAGCAGGACTGCATGAAGCTCCAATTGTAGTAATTGAGGCTGATGATAAAAAAGCATTAGAATTTGGAATAGTTGAAAATGTCCAAAGACATGATTTAAATGCGATAGAGGAAGCTGAGGGCTACAAAAGACTAATTGATGAGTTTTCCTATGATCAAGAACAAGTTGCTAAATTTATTGGTAAGAGCAGAAGTCATATAGCTAACTCTTTGAGGTTGCTTGCTTTACCCTCCGAGATAATTGAACTTGTTAAAAGCTATAAAATTTCCCCAGGACATGCAAAAATTTTGGTCGGTTTAGAAAATTGCTTACTGATCTCTAAAAAAATCATTTCAAAAAAATTATCAGTAAGACAAACAGAAAACTTAGTTAGAGC
Source organism: uncultured Pelagibacteraceae bacterium (assembly GCA_902606115.1). Classification (GTDB taxonomy): domain Bacteria; phylum Pseudomonadota; class Alphaproteobacteria; order Pelagibacterales; family Pelagibacteraceae; genus Pelagibacter. The sequence continues at coordinate 216,056 of CACLFM010000001.1, read as the reverse complement.
ATATAAAACTCCAAAAAAGCAACTTTCAAATAACAAAGACCCAAATATTCGGCTTTTAGAGCAAAGTTTGATGGAAAAAATTGGTATGAATGTAGAGATTAAGCACAAAAAAAATAATAAAGGATCAATAATTTTTAATTATAAAGAATTGGATCAATTGAATAGGGTTATTGAGTCAATAAAGAAGAGTTACTAGTTTCTTTAGTCAATATTTCGTAAATAAAATTTTTCATTAAAATCAAACTTAATGAATTATCTTTTTTAATTTTTGTTTCTATATCATTTATTTTATAAATTAAATTTTTAACACCTTCAAAAGACCAGATTTGTAGTTGTCTTTCAATAATTGGTTTTTCCTTCCAAAATATCGGAGGTCTATACTCTGATATTACTTTTTCTAGGTTTCTTTCACTATCAAGACTTTCTAGCATATTTAATATTTTTTTTGTTTTTTGTAAAAACACTCTTAAAATTAGAAATGTATCCTCTTGTGTATAATTGTTTTCTTCCAATATTTCGCAAGTTTTTTTCACATTCTTACTTAAAGATGCATCGACTAATTCAGCAGCACTGTAATTTCCAGATAAATTTGTTAATGTAGAAATTTCTTTTAGAGATATATTTTTTTTATCTGATAAATAATTTGAAATTTTCTCTAGTTCGTTTTTAAGATATCCTCTATCACCATTGCATCTATTGACCAATAAATTTAATGTTTCATGGGAGATGTTTATTTTTCTCCCGTTGAAGAAAGTTCTTGCAATGCTCACTAAAGATTGAGAATTGTCTCTATAAGTTGGTATTATCACAGCATTTTTTGAATTTTCAATATTTTTTCTTAGTTTAGATTTTTTTTCAAGCACGCCACAGTTAACTATCATTAAATCTTCAATAATATTTTCATATATTTCTATAACTATTCCTGCTATTTTTTCTGTACATCTCTCAAGTAAAAAAATTTTTTTTTCTTCAAATAATGAATTATTTTTAATTTGATTATAAAATTCAGTTGTATTTTTTAGGACTTGTGCTTCATCGTACTTCATTTCCTTTCCTTTGTGATTATTTTTTATTTTATTAATTATCTCTTTTTTTAAACCTTCATTCTCACCATAAATAAGAAAGACTTTAAATTTTGAAATGTTTTTTTTATCTATTTCAAATGTTTTTATAATCATTTAACATTAGCCAAATATAGCAGTATTTGTTGGGTAATTTCCTCTACTATGTTTTGTGTTATGTTTTTTTCGTACTGTCTTAAATTAAATTTATTATCATTAACATTGTATTCAAAATTCTCTTCAAAGACTTTTGATGCAATTAATTTTTCATTTTCATCAAGAAGGGACAAGTCTACGGTTATCTTCAATCTATTTCTTGAAGGATCTCCCTTAGAATCTTTTAATATAACTGAAATACTTTCTTTAAAATCAAAAATAATATTTAAATTTTTATTTGCATTTTCATTAGAGAGTACATTTATACTGTTTTCAATATAGTTTGTAAGATTGTTATCAATATTTTTTTTAAAACTTATGACACTGTAATTACTATCCTTAGATGAATATAGTGGCGTGTATCCGCAACTAATTATTAATAATAAAGGAAAAATTAAGAATATTTTTTTCATTTTACAATAAAGTTAACTAATCTGTTTTTTACTATAATATGCTTTAATAGATTTTTATCACTTAAAATATTAGATATTTTTTCATCTTTTTTTATTTTGTTAATAACTTCTGTATCTTCTAAATCTTTTTCTATTTTAATTAGTGATCTTTTCTTACCATTTATTTGAATAACAACATTTACAAACTTTTCTTCTAAATATTTTTCATCTACTTTAGGCCATTCAATTTTTTCTTTATAATTTAAATCTTTGATTGCCTCTGATATCATATGAGGTATTACCGGCATTATTAGGATTAAAATTTTTAAATAATTTTGTTTAAGCACTTCAGTTTGGTAGTTTTTATCTATTTCTTTAATTAAAAAATTGTAAGTCTCATAAACGTTAGCAACAATTACATTGTAATTAAATTTTTCTAAATTAAACGTTATTTTTTGAATTAATTTATTTGTAAAAATATTAAGTTCATTATGATCAGAACCTTTTTTATTTAATCTTATTTTCTTTAAAATCTTATTATGAAGTACCCAAAATTTGTTAATAAATTTATAGGACGCAACCATTCCTTGTTCCGACCATTGTATATCTTTTTCTGGAGGACTATCAGATAGAATAAAAAGTCTTACAGCATCGGCTCCATAGGTTTCAATAATTTTTTCTGGATCAATGACATTTTTTTTTGATTTTGACATTGACTCTGATGATCCAACAAAAACTTTTGATTTTTTGTCATTAATTTTAAAAAAATTTTTTCCATCATCTGAAAATACTTCGCTGGGGCTTATCCAATTGTTGTTTTCATCTTTATAAGTTTCATGACAAACCATTCCTTGTGTAAACAATCCCTCGAATGGCTCTTTGTTAATGAATTCTTTATTTTCGTAATTAAGGGCTAACATAAAAAATCTTGAGTAAAGTAAGTGTAATATCGCATGTTCAACTCCTCCAATGTATTGATCTACTGGCATCCAATATTTAATCTCATCAATATCGTATCCATAGGTCTTATTGGTAGGAGAACAAAAACGAAGGTAATACCAAGATGAGTCTACAAAAGTATCAAGCGTATCCGTTTCTAATTTGTAGGTTTTACCATCAATTTTAATGTTTTTCCATTCTTCTTGGTGATCAAGAGGATTCCCTTTAGTTTTAAGATTTACATTTTCTGGCAATTTAATTGGTAGTTTCTCTTTAGGTACAGGTTTGTGATTTCCTTCATTGTCATAAGCAATAGGTATTGGACAACCCCAATACCTTTGTCTAGAAATGCCCCAGTCTTTCAACCTAAAATTAATTTTTTTATTCCCAGATTTTCTTTTTTCAACTTCTTTAATTGCTTTTGAAATCGCATCATCTGGAGCATTTAATCCATCTAAAAATGATGAATTAATCATTATCCCTCCTCCAACATAAGCTTCGTCGCTTACATTGAAGTTACCTTTAAAATCCTTTGGTTTTACAACAGTTTTTATTGGTAAATTGTATTTCTTTGCAAATTCAAAATCTCTTTGATCGTGAGCTGGGCACCCGAAAACCGCACCAAAACCATAATCCATTAATACAAAATTTGCAAAGTAAACTGGAACTTTCATGTTTTTATCAAAAGGGTTTACAGCAATTAAATTAGTCTTAAAGCCAATTTTTTCTGCTTGGGCAATTGACTCTTCTGTAGTACCAGTTTTAGAACAATCCTTCTTGAATTTTTGAAATTCTTTATCTTTTTCATAAAACTTTGAAATGGGGTGATCTATTGAAACCCCTAAAAAAGAAAAACCAAACAATGTGTCAGGTCGAGTAGTGAAACACTTGATATTTTTTATTGTTTTGCTTCCTTCAATTTTAAAATCAATTTCACATCCAAAAGATTTTCCGATCCAATTTTTTTGCATGACTTTTACTTTGTTCGGCCATTTATCAAGTTTTTCTAAGCCTAATAGTAGTTCATCTGAAAATTTTGATATCTTAAAAAACCATTGACTTAACTTTTTCCTTTCAACAATTGCACCTGATCTCCACCCCTTGCCATCAATTACTTGTTCATTCGCTAACACAGTTTGGTCTATAGGATCCCAATTTACATAGTTTTCTTTCTTGTAAACCAATCCTTTATTATAAAGTTCTAAAAAAAATAGCTGTTGGTGTTTATAGTAATCTGGCGAACATGTAGAAATTTCCCTATCCCAGTCTATTGACAGTCCTAACTTTTTTAATTGAGATTTCATTACAGATATGTTTTTTTCTGTCCAAATCTTAGGATCCAAGTTATTCTCTTTCGCGGCATTTTCTGCCGGCATTCCAAAAGAATCCCACCCCATAGGATGAAGAACGTTGTAGTTTTGTAGTTTTTTATATCTAGCTAGGACATCACCAATCGTATAGTTTCTAACATGCCCCATATGAATTTTACCAGATGGATATGGGAACATTTCAAGACAATAAAATTTTTTTCTATCTTTATCTAAATCGGTCTTAAATAATTTATTTTTATGCCAAAAATTCTGCCATTTTTCTTCGACTATTTTAAAATTATATCGTTCCACAAAATTTATTCAAAAATAATAAACATCTGTTAAGGATTACGAAGGGTTTTGGCTTTATTTTTTCCTTTTTCTTCGTAATATTTATCGAAACCATCTTTTTCCATCAATGTTGCTTTTTTTAAAATAGCAAGCTTGATTTCTTTCCCTAATTTAGATTGAATTTTATTAGTACTACAATTATCATTTTTGCAAATTTTTTCAAAAAGTATCACGTCTAATGCATCTGCTCTTATTTCATTAGTTAAAAATTTTACTGTTATTTTAAGATCTCTTGTGCTTTGAGAGTCTTTATTTTCAGCTGAGAACCAATCTGTAATAATTATTCCACCCGAATAACTTGCATTAGTCAAAGGCACAAAATCAAATATTTCTATTGATGCTCTCCATAATGGATTTGATGAAGCAAAATCAAAATCCCCACCTCTTGTTGCACCTTTGCCAAATCTGATTCCTCTTCCTTCTTGAATGTTTTTTCTAGTTCTATCATCAACATTTACAGGAACATCTTTGACGTCAGCTCTTTTATAAATTCCACACGAATTTAGACTGATTAGAATTACAAAACTTAAAATTACATTTAAAAACTTAAATTTATTCATAAAAAATTGGTATAAAGATATAAAACTCATGAATTATAGTAAAATATAGCAAAATCCAGCATTTTAATTGTGACTTTTATATCACACATTATCAAAAAATATGCATATAATAATGTTTCTAAGAGCTTAAGGCAAATTTTTTGTTAAAAAAAGACCATTCATATGAATATAAACAAAAGGAGTAATTTATGAATAATTTTAAAAAAATTGGGCTTACAGCACTAGCAGGTTCTTTAGTTGCAGTATCAGCTCATGCTGGTGAGCTTAGTGTTTCAGGTGGTGTTAACGTCACTTTCAAACATGGTACAGCTAAAGCAGCAACAAACACTACAAGCAGAGGTATCGGTACTGACAAAGACGTTGCCTTTTCTGGTGGTGGAGAGCTAGATAACGGAACAACATTTTCTGTTACAACAGCTTCAGATGACAAACAAAGTGACTTATCATCTGGTTACATTACAATTTCGACACCATCATTTGGTTCGTTCTTATTAGGTAACCACAGTGGTGCAGCTCACATGTACTACGATGAAGAAGTTCCACAAGTTTACGAACAGATTTCAGATATTACATCTACTGTTACGCAAAACAAAGTTGGTGACTTTATGGATAACAACCACGTTACATACACAGCACCTACATTCGATCTTGGTGGAGCACAAATAACAGCTCACCTTGGTTATGCATCAGATGCTAATGACACTGAAACAGGTGACGGTGGAGTTCCAGGAGAAGGTACATACGGATCTGGTCAAGAAGCTGGTATAACTATTGCTTACGATGCTTTCAAATTTGGTATCTATGGTGCTGAAAGAGAAAACAATACACAAACAGCAGCTGGTGTTGACAACGTAAGAGATGAGTTCAACGGTGTATGGTATGCTAAATATTCAATGGGTCCAGTATCTATTGGTTATTCAGAGTTTTACATAGACGCAGGTGTATCAGGTTCAGCAGAGGCAACTACCTCAGCTAAAGTACTTAGAGCAGCAGCAGGTATCCAAGAAGGTCATCAAATTGGTATTGCGTTTAACGTAAATGACAATTTATCACTTTCTTACACAGAATCAGAGGAGACATATAATGCTCAGGCTGGTAAAGGTGTAACTGTAGCTGATGTAGACCAAAAGATTGATGCAATTCAGGTTGCATATTCAATGGGTGGTATGTCAATAAAAGCTTATCAAATGGATGTAACAAATCCTTCATTTGATGAAGACGCTGACGACTCAAAAGTAACTGAAATTGCTTTAGGACTTGCGTTCTAATTTGATTTTTTACTAAAATTTAAAACGGCCCAGTATTTATACTTGGGCCGTTTTTTTTTATCCAAGATATAGCACCGATATTTTTTACTCCACACAGATTAATTCTTTTAATATTGCTTTCATTTATTCCACCAAGTGGAACAATGTCTTTTTTTGTATTTAACTTAATTAAATTGAATTTCGTAACACCTAAAGAATTTTCATTTTTTTTAGTTTTGAAGATTGGACACAAGAAAATCTTACTACAACCTTGCTTCTCTTTATTCAAAACCTCCATAATGTTATGTGCTGATCCAATTATCTCAAAACCTCTTTTATATATATTTTTGTATTTTAAAATTTTATTAAAGGAAGGTATATATATTCCATTAAAATTAAATTTAAGAGCCAACTTTAAATTGTTAGAAATATAAACTTTTCTTCTTTGACTTTTACAAAAATCAACCAGATGTTTAATTTCTTTCTCACTAAATTTATTTGAGTAATTTCTATAGATTATTGAAATTAATCTGTCTAATTTATCAATTTCATCTCTGTTAAATTTGTCTATATAATAGTAAATAGATTTAAACATATGCAAAACGTAGTTAAAAATTTTAATTTAATAAAGCAAGAAATTACAGATAAAAAAAACGTAAAACTAGTTGCAGTTACCAAAACTTTTCCAATCAATCATATTTTACCGGTAATTAATGAGGGACATACCGATTTTGGTGAAAATAAAGTACAAGAAGCTCTTGAAAAATGGACAAGTATTAAACAAGACTTTCCAAAGATAAATTTGCACTTATTAGGAAAATTACAAACAAATAAAGTCAAGTTTATATTACCTTTGTTTGACTATATACACTCTTTAGATAGCATAAAACTTGCAAGCAAAATTTCAGAACAACAAATTAAAAAAAATTTTAAACCTAAAATATTTATTCAAGTTAATATAGGTGATGAATCCCAAAAAAGTGGAATAGAGTTAAACAATCTAGAGGAATTTTATAAAAGATGTGTAGATGATTTTAAATTAGATATAATTGGTTTAATGAGTATCCCACCATTTGATAAAGATCCTAATCCTTACTTTGTTAAAATGAGAGAACTATCTAACAATTTAAATTTAAAAGAAATAAGTATGGGCATGTCCAATGATTACCACGAGGCGATAAAACAAGGATCAACTTTCATAAGAATTGGTTCGAAAATCTTTGGTTCCAGAACTTAAGATATATTAATTTTAGACCCTGGTTTTAGTATTTTTAATAATACTAAAAGATCATTTTTATTTAGCGCTATACACCCTTGAGTATGTTTATAATTTCTAGTTAAGTGAATAAAAATTGCGCTACCTATAAATGGTTTAATTTTTTTTGTATTATACTCGATCACTATTAGAATATCATAAACACTGTCACTTCTAAAAAGTTTCTCACCTTTATCTTTTTTTAAATCGATTTCTTTATTATAATTTTTATTATATGGATCGTTGCACCAGCCCATATTTTTTTTAATTATTTTAGTTGTTAATTTAGTCTCTGGTTTATGAACCCTATCAGATCTGTAATAGACCTTTCCTATTTTAAAAATCCCTTTGGGAGTATAATTATCTCCCTCTCTTTTTTTAGTTTTTAAACCATTTTTACCAATTGAAGATCTAAACTTAAATTCATCAATAACTAAATATTGTTTATTTTTTAATTTTATGAGCATAATATAATTAAATGCTTTCCCAAAAATTGCATATATTAAATATACCAGAATTAGATAATATTATTATCGAAATAAAAGATTATTTTAATTACGAAATTCAATACTATAATGAAAAAAAAGATCTATTAAATAAGATCGATAAAAATGAAAAATTTTTACAAAATTCAATAATTTTGGTTAATAAAAAAGACTTTCCGTCAATAAAGAATAAGACTAACGAAAAATATATTTATTGTATTACAAAATTTCCATTAAAAATTTCAAATTTAATCGATCAAGTAAACGCAAGATTAATACAACAAAAATTTTTAGTTCAATCCAATATTAATATTAAAGAATATATTTTAGATGTTAATTCTCGAATTCTATGGAACAAAAATCATCAGCTAAAACTAACCGAAAGAGAAATTGATACTATAATTTTTCTTCATAAAGAAAACAAACCTGTCAAAGTAGACATCTTGCAAAATAAAGTCTGGAAATATAGTAACGACCTAGAAACACATACAGTTGAGACACACATTTATAGATTAAGAAAAAAAATTAAGGAAACTTTTAATGATGATAATTTTATTAAAAGTAAAAAGGACGGCTATATAATCAATGAGTAAAAAAAATCCGCTTAAAAAAGACTTATTTTCAAAAAAGTATAAACCTAGAATAATAAAACCTAAAAAAGGAAAGGGTAGTTTTAAAAGAAAAAAAATAGGCTAATTACTATTTGTTGGTTTAAAAATTAAACAAAGTCCGTTATTACAAAATCTTTTTCCAGTTTCACTTGGTCCATCAGCAAAAACATGTCCATGATGAACTCCACAGCTAGCACAATGATACTCAATTCTTTTCATTCCAAATGAGTAATCTACTTTAGTTTTAAATGCACCGGGTAAGGCTTCTGTAAAGGATGGCCAACCAGTTCCACTTTCAAATTTAGCAGTTGATGCAAATAATTTCGCACCACAATTTGCACAATGATAAAAACCTTCTCTTTCTTCATTTATTAAATCACTAGTAAACGCTCTCTCTGTTCCTTCATCGAACATTATCTCTTTTTGCTTTTTGGTTAAATTTTTATTTACAACTTTTTTTGTAAGAGCTTTAGCGAGCTCAAATGGTACTAAGAAAAATGTAAAAATTGTAACAGTAAAGAATTTTACAAAACTTCTTTTATTTAAATTAGTTTTCATTATTTGATTAATATTATTATAAGAAATATCATTTGCACAAAGTTTATTGCTACGGATACAAAATGAGATACTTTAAAATTCTTTTCTTTTCCTTCATCTTTAAATTTATTTATCATTGGCATTAAAAAAAAATTAGAGATAAAAAATAAAATACAAATTGATAGCATCAGATAGAACTTATGACTAAAATCACTTAAATAAGCGATTAATATCACCACAATTAGACTGATTCCAAGATTAAGTAAGTAATATAGTGGAAAAATACCTCTTATAAACTTCCTTGCATATTTTTCATTTAAAAGTTTAAAAGTAGATGGCGCAACAACAAATGAAAAAAAAAGCATAATACCTAAAAGTATCGAAGTTAAATATAAAATACCTTGTTCAATCATTATAAAACAACTTCAAATCCTTCAAAATTAGGAGCACCTAAATAAAGATCTTGATGTTGACCAGCATTCTTGTGTGCTAATCTGAAAGAATCTGATTTCGTCCAATTTATAAAATCTTCTTTTGAACTCCATATACTATGTGATGCATACAAACTGAATTCTTCGCTGGTATTTCCCCTAACTAAATGAAATTCTTTAAAGCCTGGTACACCTTTTAAATGTGTATCTCTATTTCTCCAAACATTTTCAAAGTCTTGCTCCTTGCCAAGAACAATTTTAAATCTATTCATCGCTATAAACATTTAGATTGTATATATTTAATACTCAAGGTTTTATAGTTTAATTAGTGTGACACTCTGTTGCTTAAAATTTATGAATAAATACCCATATTTAAATGAAAGAAAGGATAACTATGAAAAAATTAGCGTTAATTTTATCTTTTGTATTGTTTTCGAGTTCTGCATTTGCAGGTTCATGCCCGATGATGGCGAAAAGCCTTGATGCAAAAATTGCAGAAGCTCAAGAGTTAAGAGATGCTGGAATGAAAGCCCACGATAGCGGGGATCACAAAAATTCAGTTGAACTTTTTAATAAAGCATTAGAAATGTTTAAAGGATAAATTCTTTGGGGTTTAGGGCACCTTGCAACAGAACGCCCTTAATTTTTAATCTTTTTCTTTTCTTTTTTGATTTTTCTCTTTTCTCTTAAACTTAATTTGGGTTTCTTCATCACACTTGAATCTTTAAAAGATTTTCCACTGTATCTTTTGGACATTGATTTTTAATCCCCTTTCATAAACTTTTATCCTAATATAAATAATTTTAAATTATTAATAATTAAAAAACTTAAAAAATAAATAAAAATAAATACATAATTTTTAATCACAGAAATTTTTCTTAAATCAAGGTTTAGAGAAAAGATAGTAAAAAATGCTATTAGTAAAAATGGGTCAAAATACTTGTGATACATTGTATATTGTGGATTGTTCAGAAAAATTAACAAAAGCAATAAAACATTAAAATAATTTTTTGATACCAAGGAACAAATTATTAAAATAGCAAAAAAGGAGACAAGATAAAATAAATAATTATTATTAAAAACAAAATTTGATATCTTAAAAAATATTCCTCCACCGCTGTATAAATAATTGTAATCAAAATTAAACAAACAAACTAAAAAAATAAATATTGAAATTAACAAGTTTTTTACATTTAAAATTTTATCTAATTTTATAATTTCTAAATAAATAAAAGGTATTAAGTAAAAAAGTATTATTGAAAAAGCGATTAGAATATTATTAAAAAAATTATTTAAAATTAAATTTTGATTACTTTGAATACCAATTGCAGCCGATTTTAATAAAAAGTTAATATCTAAAACAAATATGTAATAGAACGCAGGTATTGATAAAATTAAATTTATAAGAACTAGAGTTAAAATTCTTTTAGAAAAAAAACCATAATGATAAATAAATTTTATCATAAAAAATACTGAAAAAACTGAAAAATTTGGACTTATGTAAGCGCTTGATGCCAAAGTAATGACGGTGTAAATAGCGAAAGAAAAATTTTTATTGTCATTAAATTTTAGAAAATAAAAAATACTCAAGGTAAATAGCATAAGACCAAATAGTCTACTATCTGGCCAAATAGCCAAACTTCTAAATGTTGGAGATAAAAAAATTAAAGCTGATAACAAAAGAAATATTCTCTTATCATAGCTTTTAAATTTTATAGTTAGACATTTATAAAAAAAAATCGGTAATAAAAAACATATATGAAGATGAATAAATCTAATTAAGCCATCAGATAAATTTATTTTTTCAAAAAAGGATAAAAGTATTATAAATACAGGAGAGTGTCTAGTTTTGTAATTATCGTAGGATAATAGTGTAGATAAAAAATTTTCCGAAAATTTCTTACTTATTGGTTGTTGGTTACTGTAATCAATTATTGCTCCTCCAGTTGAATTTTCACCAAGAAAGAAACTTACTACTAGAGAAAAATAAAGAATAATTAAAAATATAATCTCTTTCTGATAAGCATTATTACTTGAAATGAGTGGTGCCATAGTAAAAATTATTTTAATTTAATTTGTTTTATTTTTTTATATAGATTATTCGCACTTAACCAGCCATTCTCTAGTCTTGGACCTCCAAACCAATCCCCGCAAATTCCTAGACCTATCTTTTTGTCCCAATAACTTAGGATTTTCAAAGGTGCTGAGTTAGACGAATATTTCCAACCATGAATATGGGTAAAGTATATTTTTTTTATTTTAACTTTACTTAATTTTTTAAATTTATTTATTAAAATATTAGTATAGAATTTTTTTTTATTCCTATAATTGTCAGTATGCTTCTTACCATATTCATAGGTACTTTGAAGGACCCATAAATCTTTATTATATTTAAATCTTTTCTTTGAGTTTTCATTTGATACCCAACCTAAAATATTATCGTTAGTAAAAAAGCTACTAGCATTACTATTGGTTTTATTCATTATTAATAAAACTGTAAGGCTCGAATTCATTTTTACTTTATTTTTAAAAAGCTTTGTTTTTACAAACTTTGAAGCTAACTTTTTTACTTGTGGAAATGGAGCAGTAATAATTAAGTTTTTTGCATAAGTGCTGCTATCATCTTTAAATTTAAGAAACCAACAATTTTTTTGTCTTTTAATTACTGATAATTCAGATTGAAACTTACAATTAATATTTTTTAATAAATGTTTACTGATATCGTTATTGCCTCTTACTCCTATCAATTTGACGTGTTTTTTATCTCTTTTTATCTTTTCATTTAAAAATTCATGATTGCCTTTCCAGTGTTTGATAACTCTTTTCCTAACAAGTTTATTAGTAAAAGATTTAAACTCTTTAGATCTTGGAGATAGATATTGTAAACCATGATCAAAACCTATCTTGCCTTTAAATCTTTTAAAAGAGCTCCTCCCACCAACTCCTTTGGCTTTTTCAAAAACTTTAATAGAGTATTTCCTATTTAATTTATTAGATATTGTGGCACCTGATATTCCTGATCCTATAACAGCAAAATCAATCATTTAGATTAATTATTATATTCTTGCACCAATTTGTTGAATAACTTTTGAGGACATTTCAGTGCCTTTGTTTAGACATTCTTTTTGAGATAGGCCGTTTATATAGCCGTGTAAAAATCCTGCAGCAAATAAATCCCCAGCACCAGTAAGATCAACTATTTTAAGATTTTTTTCAATTCCACATTCTGATATTTCATCACCATTAATTGAAATTGCACCTTTTTCACCTCTTGTGATAACTAATAATTTTTTTAAACTTTTTCCAAAATTAATAACCTCATCAAAATTTTTTGCTTCAATTAAAGACATAATTTCTTGCTCGTTAGCAAATGTTATATCTATTTTATTTTTAACTAAATTTAAAAAATGAGGCTTATGTCTATCAACACAAAATTGATCCGATAAAGACATTGCAACTTTATTTGCATTAGTTATCGCTTTATCAAAAGCTTTTTTAGGATCCCCTTCGTCCCATAGATATCCTTCTAAAAGAATAATCTCACTTTGTTTTATGGCATTTGTATCAACATCATTTTCGTTAATTTTTCCTGCTGTTCCAAGGAAAGTACACATTGTCCTCTCAGAGTCTGGTGTTACTAAAATTAAACAAGTGCCTGTTGGTAATTCTTCCTTTTTTTTAGAGTAAAAATATTGTACATTTTCTTGTTTAAGTCCTTCTTCGTATTTTCCTCCTAATTCATCATCACTCACTTTACCAATAAAACCAACTTTATCTTTAAGTTGAGAAAGACCTACTATAGAATTTGCAACAGATCCACCTGAAACAGTTTTTTCAATTTTTAAATTAGATAATAATTGCTTAAATTCCTTTTCATCAAAAATAAGTTTCATAGTACTTTTAGTTAGATCATTTTTTTGAATGAAGTCATCTCCAACTTTACAAATCACATCTACAATTGCATTACCTATACCTAATATTTTCATGCTAAGCCTTTTTAGTTTTAATTGGTTTTTTTCTGTTAGGATAACAACTCGTGCAAATTTTACAAGAAATACCGTAGCAATCACGTGCTTTACAATATTCTCGACCATAAAAAATAATCTGTAAATGGAGTTTGTTCCAATATTTTTCTGGAAATAAACTCTTTAAATCTTCCTCAGTTTGAAAAACATTTTTACCACTAGTTAAACCCCATCTTTGAGCAAGCCGATGAATATGAGTGTCTACTGGAAACGCAGGATAGCCAAAACCTTGAGACATAACTACGCTTGCAGTTTTATGACCCACTCCAGGAAGCTCTTCTAATTGTTCAAAGGTACTTGGAACTTTACTATTATATTTTTCTATTAAAGTTTTAGATAAATAATAAATACTCTTGGCTTTAATTCTAAATATACCTATCTTTTTAATCAAATTCTCAATTTTTTTTCTTCCAAGTTTAACAAAATGAATTGGCTTGTAATATTTTGGATAAATATCTTTAGTTACATTATTAACATTTACGTCAGTACATTGTGCAGACAAAAGTACAGAAATTAACAAAGTAAATATATTTCTACTTTCAAGCGGAACATTAATTCTTGGATAAGTTTTATTAAGTATTTTTAATACTATCTTAGCTCTTTTGATTTTATCAGCATTTTTTGAACTCATTTAAAGTTCAATACATCTCTCATTGAGTAAAGGCCTGGTTTTTTTTTCATTAACCATTTCGCAGCTGTTAGAGCACCCTCAGAGTATAGGGCTCTGTCAAATGCCTCATGATTTAAAGTTATAATTTCTTTACCGCTAGAAAATTTTACTTCGTGCTCACCGACTACTTCGCCTTTTCTCATCGAATTGAAATTTATTTTTTTCCCGTAAGGAAAAGATTTCTTATTTAGATATTTTTTACCAATTAATCTATTTAGATCCTTATTTTTTCCAATAGCTATTCCTTTTCCAAGCATTAAAGCTGTGCCAGAAGGGTGATCTTTTTTGTGTTTATGGTGAATTTCAAAAACCTTACTTAAGAAATTATTTCCAAGAGATTTTGAGGTAATTTCTGTTAAATACATCAACAAATTAATCCCTAAGCTCATATTCCCAGCTTTCAGTATTGGAATTTTTTTAGAATATTTTTTTATTAAATTTTCCTGATTTTTATTAAAACCAGTAGTACCTATAACAACCCTTTTTTTAAGTTTAGAGGCAATTTTAAGCACTTCTAGAGTACATTTAGGAACTGTAAAATCTATAATGATATTAGTTTTTTTGAAAGAATTAACGTTATTAAATTCGGGTAAAATATTATTTATTTTTCTATTAATTTTAAAGTTTTCAGTGAGTGAAACTAATTTAAAATTTTTATTTTTATTTGAAGATTTAATAAGATGTTGCCCCATCCTTCCCATACAGCCTGTAATAGTTAAATTTATTTTCATATAAAAATTTTGTTGATAATGATTATCATTCATAAAGATTTTTTTAAAGAGATGTTTTTGATTGGTTTTTTTGTGATAATGATAATCAATATTATACGTTATTTCTTGAAAAATATTTTTAATTTCCTATCTTTAGATCATGCAAACACAAAAATTTAGTTGTAAAAAATGTGGATTAACTATTTCATCAGTATGCTCTAAATGCGATAGAGTTGTTGATGTAAAATTGCTTGATAGCGGTTGTTTAGTTCAAGTAACTAAATGTAGCGACTGCTCAGGCGTTCCAGTTATCAAAGATATCTGCAAAGAAAATAATTAATAAATATTTATAATACTAGATATATAAATATTAATATTATTGCTAACACCATAACCCATACTGAAAAATTCTTAATCAAGATCCTAAAGTTATAATTAGTTTGAACAAAACCAGGCAAAATTAGTATAAGTACGCCAATCAAGGCTATTACTGGTACGATTATCTCTAGACTCATAAGACTCACTTAAATTTAATTTTTCCAAAAGTTTTTTGCCTTTTGAAAAAATTTTTTGATACTAGGATTAGATTTTTCATTTTCAATTTCTCTAAATTTCTCAAGAAGTTCTTTTTGCTCTTTATTAAGATTAACAGGTACTTCTGTATTTACTTGGACATACAAATCACCAAAGCTACCACTTCTCATTATTGGCATACCTTTTTCTTTTAAACGAAATTGTTTTCCACTTTGTGTACCAGATGGGATTTTAATCTTTGCTTTTCCACCGTCAATCGTTGGTATCTCAATAGACGCTCCTAATGCTGCATCTGCTATAGATATTGGACATTCAAAAAATAAATTTTCCTCACTTCTTTTAAATAAGTCATGTGAATAAACATTAATAAAAAGATATAAATCTCCACTTGATGCACTTCTAGAACCCGCTTCACCTTTACCGGCTAATCTAATTCTGGTTCCATCATCGACACCCTTGGGGATAGTTACTGTTAATCTTTTTGAAGCTTGTTTTTTTCCTTGTCCACTGCAACTATTGCATGGATCAGTAATTTGTTCACCTGTACCAGAACACTGAGGACAAGTTTGTTGAACTGTAAAAAAACCTTGGCTTGATCTAACCTGTCCGTTTCCACCACACATAGAACAGGAGCCAATACTCGTGCCTGGTTTAGAACCGTTACCATTACAGGTTTGACATTTTTCTGATGTTGAAAATTTTATGTCTTGTTTTTTTCCATTGAATGCTTCCTCTAGTGTAATAGATAAATCATATCTTAGGTCAGATCCTCTAAAACTTGTTTTTCTTGATCTTCTACCACTCCCTCCAAAATCTCCAAAGAAATCTTCAAATATATCTGAGAAGTGGTTTGAAAAATCAAAATTACTAAATCCCCCTCTTCCACCTCCACCATTTTCAAATGCAGCGTGACCAAAATTATCGTAATTTTGTTTTCTCTCAGTATTTGATAATATATGATATGCCTCAGAAGCTTCTTTGAATTTTTCTTCTGAATCTTTATTACCTTTATTTTTGTCTGGATGATGTTTAACAGCAAGCTTTCGATATGCAGTTTTAATTTGGTCTGCTGATGCTGATTTATTTACACCTAGGACGTCATAATAATCTCTTTTTGTCATAAACTAAGTAGACAAATAGTTGTTAGCCCTTAGGCGCTTTTTTCTTTATTATCGTCTTTTACTTCTTCAAAGTCTGCGTCAACAACGTTGTCATCTTTTTTTCCTTCTTCTTTTTTTTCTGTTGCACCATCACCATCATTCGGCTTAGCACTTTGTTGTGACTTGTAAATAGCTTCACCTAATTTCATAGATGCTTGTACTAAATCCTGTGTTTTCTTTTTAAGGTCTTCAACATCAGTTCCTTTTAAAGAATTTCTTAAATCAGAGCATGCTGTTTCAATAGCTTTTTTGTCAGCTTCAGACACTTTACTTCCGTGCTCTTTTAAATTTTTTTCAGTAGAATGTAATAGAGTATCTGCTTGATTTCTAGCATCAACGGCCTCTCTTTTTTTCTTATCAGCATCTTTATTAGCTTCAGCTTCCTTTACCATTTTATTAATCTCTTCTTCGCTTAAACCTCCAGATGCTTGTATTTGAATTTTTTGTTCTTTACCTGTTCCTTTATCTTTAGCGGAGACATTAACTATTCCATTAGCATCAATATCAAATGCCACTTCTATCTGAGGAACTCCTCTTGGAGCTGGTGCAATTCCAACTAACTCAAAGTTACCTAAAATTTTATTATCAGATGCCATTTCTCTTTCACCCTGAAGAACCCTGATAGATACAGCCGGCTGATTGTCTTCTGCTGTAGAAAAAACTTGGCTTTTCTTTGTAGGTATGGTTGTGTTTTTATCAATTAGTTTTGTTGAAACTCCACCTAAAGTCTCAATTCCAAGAGACAAAGGTGTAACATCAAGCAATAATACATCTTTAACATCCCCCTGCAATACACCAGCCTGTATAGCCGCTCCCATTGCAACAACTTCGTCGGGATTGACAGATTTATTTGGTTCTTTGCCAAAAAAGTTTTTAACTTCTTCAATAACTTTAGGCATTCTAGTCATACCACCTACTAGTACTACTTCATCAATTTCACTTGCAGAAAGCCCAGCATCTTTTAATGCCGTTTCACACGGTGGCATTGTTCTTTTTATTAAATCTTCTACAAGCGCCTCAAGCTTTGCTCTAGTCATCTTTAAATTGATGTGCTTAGGTCCAGTTTTATCTGCTGTTATAAATGGTAGATTAATTTCTGTTTGTGCAGCTGATGAAAGCTCAATTTTTGCTTTCTCCGCAGCTTCTTTTAATCTTTGAAGTGCAAGTTTGTCAGATTTTAAATCTATACCACTATCCTTCTTAAATTCTGATAATAGATAATCAACAATTGTATTATCAAAATCTTCACCACCTAAAAATGTATCACCATTAGTAGATTTAACTTCAAATACACCATCGCCTAATTCAAGTATTGAAACATCAAAAGTTCCACCACCCAAATCATACACTGCTATTTTTTTGTTTGTTTTCTTATCTAAACCGTATGCAAGTGAAGCAGCAGTCGGCTCATTTATAATTCTTAAAACCTCTAAACCTGCAATTTTTCCTGCATCTTTTGTTGCTTGCCTTTGAGCATCGTTAAAATATGCAGGCACAGTTATAACTGCTTTCTTAACTTCTTGTCCCAAATATTTTTCTGCGGTTTCTTTCATTTTTTGGAGCACAAATGCAGAAATCTGTGATGGAGAATATTTGTTACCTTTTGCCTCAATCCACGCATCACCCTTTTCTGAATTAACTATTTTAAAAGGAGAAGTTTCTATATCTTTTTTTACTGACGGATCATCAAAATTTCTTCCAACTAATCTTTTTACTGCAAATATCGTGTTTTCTGGATTTGTAACTGCTTGCCTTTTTGCAGGTTGACCAATTAATTTCTCATCACTGTCGGTAAATGCAACAACAGAAGGTGTGGTTCTTGCACCCTCAGAATTTTCCAAAACCTTTGCTTGTGTTCCATCCATTATGGCCACACAAGAATTAGTTGTTCCTAAATCTATTCCAATAACTTTACTCATAATCTAAATAATAAGGTTCATATAAGTGTTAATTCTTATTCTACAAGTTATAACCAATATTAATTTTCCTCCTTTTTTTCCTGGTTTTCCTCATTTTTTCTTGGTTTTTTTGAAACTCCAACTAACGAAGGTCTTAAAAGTCTATTTTTTAAAGTAAACCCTTTTTGAATTTCTTGTACAACTAATCCCTGTTCTTTATTTTCATCTTCTATCTCGATCATTGCCTGGTGTTTGTTTGGATCAAATTTTTCACCAATTGCAATAATTTCCTCAATCTGATTTTTTTTAAAAGTTGACATTATGTCTTTATAAATAATTTCAATATGTTGAATTATCTTGTCCTTATTATTTTTATCTAGGCTTTGATCATTAATAATAGATAGTTTTGATCTTTCTAGATTGTCAGTTAGATTTAAACACTCTTTAGCTAGAGCCATGCCTCCAAATTCGTAAGCCTCGTCCTTCTCTTTTTCATATCTTCTTCTTTGATTTTCTAACTCAGCATAACTTCTTGCTAATTTATCTTCCATCTCCTTCAATTTATCTTCAACTGACATCTCAACTTTTTCCTCACTTGTTGAGTTATCCTTATCATTTAATGCTGTTTCATTATTTTCTACTTCTAAATTATTATCGTTTTCTTTTTTCATAATCATTTATATGGTGAGTAAAATAAGAATTTCCAGATGAAAACAAAAAAAATCTTACAGTTGTTAATTGGTACAAATAACAAGGGTAAATTGAGGGAAATTAAGGCTTTATTACCAAAAAAAATTAAAATTCTTTCAACATCGGACTTTAAATTAAAAAGCCCTATAGAAAATGGAAAAACATTTGAACAAAATTCGCTTATTAAAGCTAAGTACTTTTCAAAGAAAAGTAATCACATTTGTTTATCTGATGACTCTGGTTTGGAAATTAAATCATTAAATAATCAACCTGGAATTTATTCTGCTCGTTGGGCAGGTCAAAAAAATAATTTTGATTTAGCAATAAAAAAGGTATTTAGAATGTTAAACAAAAAAATTCCTAATTGGAAAAAAATAAATGTAGAAGCTAAATTTACCTGTGCTTTAACAATTTATTGGCCGAATGGAAAATTTGTAACAAAAACTGGAATAGTCCGAGGAAGAATTTCAAAAATTAAAATTGGAACAAAAGGTTTCGGATACGATCCAATTTTTATTCCTCTTGGATCCAAAATGACATTTGGACAAATTTCACATAAAAGAAAATATAAGACTGATCATAGATATAAAGCTTTCCAGAAAATTAAAAAATTTTTATAAAATTGCCATTTTCTATTTTGTAAAAGTTTAGGACATGATTGATCAAATTATCTTTAATTTGAAAAGTACCTGTTTTACCTTTAAAAATATTTTGTTGATTAAAAAGTTTATTCATATCTTCTCCATTATTTTTCCTGGCAAGATGATAAACTAACCCAATTAGATCATAGCTTAAGAATGAAATTTGATTTGGGTATTTACTGAATTTTTTATAAAATAACTTCGAGAAGCTGTCGTAATTATCTTTATTTATTGAGGGAAAATAAATATTTTGGGAACTTTCCTCCTTGAGCAAACTATCATCAAACCATTGATTAAGAGTTATAAAATAAACTCTTTTAGTTGATACATCTGTGTATATCAGTGATGTTATAACGCTTTTTAATGATTCATCAAAATCCGAAATTATAATTGAGTCAAATCCTAACTTACCAAGAGTATCTCTTTTCTCAAGATTTTTAATTTTTTCTTCCTTATTAGGATCATCGGAGTCTTCTACTCTTTTAATCTCATCAAGTAAGTTTTGTTTTCTAATAGAATACTTTGTAATTTTTTCAATTCTTTTCGTTATTTCTGTTGGCTCAGTATCATAATAAAAAATTTTTTTTAAATTAATTTTTGTATCCACAATCCCTTTTTTAATTTCATCCTTGAAGTTAGCCTCTGGTATTAGACAAATCGTTTTTTTTATACCATTGTCTTCAACAAATTTTTTAATTGTATTCATCTGCGATGTGGCATTAACGCCAGCATAAATCAAATTTTTTCGATCACTTTTAATCTTATTTGAAAAGGTTATAAATATAGCATCATCGAATTTTTCTAGATCTTTAGTATTTTTGTCAAAAATAGGTCCAATAAATATTCTTATCCCTTCATCATATAGTATCTGAGCTGCTCTAAAATTACCCTCTGAATTGTCGTAATTGTTCTTTGGATAAACCTCTAAAGAAGGATCATCAATCTTATTAATTGCCAAGTTTACAGCTCTTAAAACCGATTTACCGATTTCTTGATTTTGACCTGTTAAAGGTAACAACAGTCCAATCTTAATTTTTTCCTCTGATGCAAAAAGCTTAATAGTGAAAATAAAAAATATGAATACAAAAGTTGTTAAATTAAGTAATTTTTTCATATTATATAATATATAGTAAACCTCTAATTTAATGATTTCTCAATCACAAAAAAAAGGTCTTTACTTAGTTTCTACACCTATAGGAAATTTGGGAGATTTTACAATTAGAGCATTAGAAATTCTTAAAAAATCAGATTTAATACTTTGTGAAGACACGCGCGTCTCTATTAAACTTTTGAACCATTTTAACATTAAAACTCAATTAGCTTCATTCCATAAATTTAATGAGAGAAAAAAGACTCAAGGCATCATTAGCGATTTAAAGGATGGCAAAATAATATCACTTATTTCTGATGCGGGAACTCCTTTAATTTCTGACCCAGGCAAAATATTAGTTAAAGAATGTTTGAATAAGAATATTCCAGTTATTCCAATACCAGGACCATCATCGGTTATTACAGCTTTATCTGTAAGTGGTTTTTCAGATAAGTTTATTTTTTACGGTTTTTTGGCTGATAAAAAAAACAAGTTGATTCAAGAATTAGAATTACTTTCTAAAATGAATTTCTCAGTTGTTACCAAAAAAACTTATCAAAAATTTAGACTCTATAATGAAATTTTTTGATCAAAGAGAGGTTGTCATCTGTAGAGAGATGACAAAAATACATGAAGAATTCATAAGATGCAAAGTTCATGATATTAAAAAAATTAATATTTATGACAAAGGAGAGTTAACAATAGTTTTTTCAGAGATGAAAGAAGACATAAATTCTTTCGGTTTCTTAAGCGAATCTGATAAACAGATGATAAAAAAAATGCTAAAAACTGAAAGTATAAAAGATATTTTAAAAAAATTTAGTACGAAAAAAGTACCAAAAAAAACTATTTACGATCTCTGTTTAAAACTGAAAAATGAAAAATAAGAAAGTTTATTTTTTTATATTATTGATTATTTTTTTAAATAGTTGCTCAGGTACAGGATCTAGAGGTTTATTTGGAACAGGAGTTTCAGTAGCAATCGACCCAAGATCTCTGGGAACACAAATTGATGACTCTATTATGGAGAAAAATTTGACAACTAGACTTACAATTCAAGAAAAAAAATATTTCTTATCTATTAAAACTAAAGTATTAGATGGCAGGATATTTATTACTGGCAAAGTTGATAATCCTGAAGAAAAGTTGAAGATTACAAAGATTGCTTGGGAAACTAGCGGTGTAAGGTCTGTGAGAAATGACATAAAAGTTAAAGAAAAATTTAATCTCAAACAATCAGCCAAAGATGCTCTTATAACCTCTCAATTAAGAGCAGCTTTAATTGTTAATAAAACTATTAAATCAACTAACTATCAAATAGATACTTACAAAAATAATATTTATATTTATGGAATAGCTAGAAGTAGAGATGAATTAGAATTAGTCGTTGATGAGGCAAATTCTATCATAAATGTAAACAAAGTTATTGCTAGTATTCTTCTCGTTGAAAATTTAAGAATTCAAAAAGATTAATTTTTTTTATAATCTATTATACCTGCCGAATATGCTGCCACTGAAGCTAAATTTAAAATATCAGAAGTTGAGCTCCTCAACGGTGCAATTTCTATTGCTTCGCCTAATCCGATTAATAATGGCCCAATTAGTTTTGCTCTGCTCATTGATTGTATCATTTTATACGAAATAGCCGCACTATGTTGACTTGGCATTATTAAAACATTTGCATTACCAACTATTTCTGAAAATGGATAAAGTTCCTGGAACATTTCCTCCAAAGCCACATCTGGCTGCATTTCACCATCAAACTTGAAATCCACTTTTTTATCTTTCAAAATTTTAACTGCATCACTAGTTCTTTTTGTTCGATCTGTAGTTGGTTGACCAAAAGTTGAATGAGATAAAAAAGCAACTTTAGGATCGAAACCAAATAATCTTACAACTCTAGCAGCTGAAATTGCCATTTCGGCTAATTGTTTTTCGTTTGGATATTCTATTACCGTCGTGTCACAAACGAAAATAGTCTTACCTCTATTTACAATCATGTTGAGACCAAACATTATTTCGCCTGGTCTAGGATCAACAACCTTACAAATTTTTTCTAAAGAAGATGAGTATCTTCTTGTATTTCCAGTGACCATTGCATCAGCATCACCACATGAAACCATGCATGCTCCAAAAGTAACTCTATCGTTTCTAACTAATTTATCACAATCTCTTTCTAGCAATCCTTCAGATCTTTGCAATTTCTTGAACAAAAATTCAGTATATTTATTTCTTATTTCTTCGTTTGTTGAATTGATAATCTGAATATCAAAGTTTTCACCATATCCGATTTCATAAAGTTTTTTCTTAACTATTTCTTCCTTAGCAATTAATATTGGAATACCCAATCCATCATTTTTAAAAGCAATTGCAGCTTTAAGATTGTTTTCATCTTCGCCGTCAGCGAAAACCACCTTTTTTTGGGTTTTCTTAATTTGTGAGTTTATTCCTTGCATAACAGCGACTGTTGGGTCTAGCCTATTTTTTAACTGATCAAAATAATTTTCAAAATTATCAATTTTTTTTCTTGCAACACCAGTTTTAATAGCAGCTTTAGCCACAGCTAAAGGAATTACACTGATTAATCTTGGGTCAAAAGTGGATGGTATTATATAATCTTTTCCATATACAGGTCTTTCCCCACCCATAGCTGCAACCACCTCATCAGGAACTCTTTCTCTAGCAAGCGAGGCAATGGCATGCACTGCTGCAACTTTCATTTCCTCATTAATCGTTTTAGACCTTACATCTAAAGCTCCCCTAAAAATATATGGAAATCCAATTATGTTATTAACTTGATTAGGATAATCTGATCTTCCAGTTGCAACAATTGCATCATCTCTAACATCTTCAATTTCTTCAGGTGTGATTTCAGGGTCTGGATTAGCACAAGCAAATATAATAGGATTTTTTGACATTTTCTTAACCATATTTTTCTTAAGAACTCCAGCTTGGGATAGACCTAAAAATACATCAGCATTAATTATAGCGTCACTGAGATTTCTATCCTCTGTTTTAATCGAAAATTCATTTTTCCACTCATTAAGGTTGTCTCTACCTTTATATATTACCCCTTTTGAGTCTAACATTTTTATTTTATTTTTATTTACCCCAGTGTTTATAAATAATTTAGCACACGCCATAGCCGAAGCGCCTGCACCATTTATTACAACGTTAATTTCATTAATTTTTTTTCCTGCAATATCACATGCATTTATTAAAGCTGCGCTAGTTATAATTGCAGTTCCATGCTGATCGTCGTGAAATACAGGGATGTCTAGTAATTTTTTTAATTCTTTCTCTATTATAAAACATTCGGGTGCTTTTATATCCTCTAGATTAATTCCCCCAAAACTTTTAGAAATATTTTTTATAGAATTTATAATCTCTTTAGTATCTGAGGATTCAATTTCAATATCTATAGAGTCTATATCTGCAAATCTTTTAAATAAGACTGCCTTTCCTTCCATTACAGGTTTAGATGCAATAGCACCTAAATTACCTAAACCCAAAATTGCCGAACCATTACTAATAACGGCAACTAAATTACCTTTCGTTGTATAATCATATGCACGGTCAGGATTCTCAGCTATAGCCTTAACAGGAGCAGCAACCCCTGGTGAGTAAGCTAATGCCAAGTCTCTTTTTGACGTCATTGGTTTTGATGAAATAATCTCAATCTTGCCTGATTTATTGTTATTATGAAATTCCAAGGCTTCTTTATCAGAATAATGTTCAACTTTATTTTTTTTCATTTCAATTATTTATGTATACAATTGAGCCAATATTAAGACTAATATGATTTATGAATATAATTAAGTCAACCGGGACTTTTAGTTTTTATACTTTAATAAGTCGTATTTTAGGTTATTTAAGAGATATCCTTATTGCAATTTTCCTTGGATCAGGACCTATCGCTGATGCTTTTTTTGTTGCATTTAGAATTCCTAATACCTTCAGAAGATTATTTGGAGAAGGTTCTTTTAATGCAGCATTTGTACCTAGTTACTCTAAAGAATTGGTTAAAGGAAAAAAAAAATCAGAAAATTTTGCTAATAATATTTTTACCCTTTTAACAATTTTCCTATTGGCATTAGTACTCTTAATAGAATTCTTCATGCCTTTTTTTGTATCATTAATAGCTCCTGGCTTTAAATCTGATCCTCAAAAGTTTCTATTAGCTGCACAATTAACAAAAATTACCTTCCCTTTCATATTATTTATTAGTTTGGCATCTTTTTTTTCCGCTATTTTAAACTCACACAATAGATTTGCTGCTGCCTCTGCAACTCCGATTATTTTAAACATTTTAATGATTGGAATACTGCTATTTGGTAAAATTTTAGATGAAAAATTAGTTATTTACCTGTCTTATGGGGTGTCAGTGGCAGGGTTTATACAGGTTATTTTCTTAATAATATTTGTTAAAAAATTTTTTAAACCGAAGTTTCAATTTAAATTAAATATTTCAAAGGATATTAAATTATTTTTTAAAAAACTTTTACCTAGTATATTTTCTTCAGGTGTGACCCAAATTAATATTTTAGTAGGAACAATCATTGCATCTTTTCAATCAAGCGCAGTTTCATACTTATATTACGCAGATAGGATTTATCAAATAAATCTAGCAATTGCTGGCATTGCGATAGGAACAATTATACTTCCAAAATTATCTATGTATGTACAGAAAAATAAAAAATCAGATATTGAAAGAATTCAAAATAAGTCTCTTGAATTATCATTGCTGTTAAGCCTTCCCGCGATGCTAGCACTAGTTATTGCTAATGAAGAAATTGTATCTTCACTATTTGGTTACGGATCATTTGACAAAACAAGTGTAAAGAATTCTGCAGAAGCTTTGTTATATTTTTCTTTTGGCCTACCAGCATTTTCTTTAATAAAAATATTTTCAAGTTTTATTTTTGCAAGAGACAATACTAAGATTCCTTTCTATTTCTCTGCCATATCAGTTCTATTAAATATTTTAATTAGTGTTTATTTTTTTAAAGATTTAGGTTTTATCATTATACCAATTGCAACATCAATATCTTCATGGATTAATTTGATATTACTATATACTTACCTACATAAAGAAAAAAATTTTCAATTAAATAAAAAATTGATTATACAAATTTTGAGGATTGTTCTTTCAACTGCTATAATGGGTATATGCCTTATTAACCTAATATCTTTTTTCAATAGTCATTTATTTTTTGATAATAATTATAAAGTTCTTTATCTAATTTTTTTAGTAATATTGAGTATATTAATTTATTTCACTGCTTCATTGATTACTAAAGCTTTCAAATTGAATGATATTAAAATAAAGTACTAATATGGGAGTGAAAAAAATTTTTTCAGGTGTTCAGCCTACTGGTAATTTACATTTAGGAAACTACATAGGAGCAATAAAAAACTTTGTTGATCTACAAAATGAAAATAATGATTGTATATTTTGTGTTGTTGATTTGCATGCTGTTACCGTAAAGCAAGACCCAAAGATATTAAAAAAAAATATTAGAGAAACAGCAGCAACATTTTTAGCGTGTGGAATAAATCCGAAGAAAAGTATTATTTTTAATCAGTCTTCTGTACCCGCTCACTCTGAGTTGTCCTGGTATCTTAGTTGTGTTGCTAGAATGGGCTGGTTAAACAGAATGACACAATTTAAAGAGAAAGCTGGTAAAGATCGAGAAAAAGCTAGTGTTGGTCTTTACATTTATCCTGTTTTAATGGCTGCTGATATTCTTCTTTATGATGCAACCCATGTCCCAGTTGGAGAGGATCAAAAACAACATTTGGAATTAGCAAGAGATATATCGAAAAAGTTCAATACTGACTTTGAAGCACCAGATTTTTTTAAAATCCCTGAACCTTTAATTCAAAAAAGTTTTGCAAGAATAATGAGCTTAAAAGATGGTACTAAAAAAATGAGCAAATCGGACCCCTCAGATTTAAGTAGAATAAATTTGACTGATACAGATAGTGAGATGGTCAATAAGATTAAAAAAGCTAAAACAGATACTAATCTGTTTCCAACGGATACTTATAGTCTTAAGTCACGACCAGAAATTGAAAATTTAATAGGAATATATTCAAGCTTGAAAGAAAAAAAAATTGAAGACTCACTAAACGATTTTAAAGATCAAAATTTTTCTTTTTTTAAGGAAGAATTATCGGATTTAATAGTGGAAAAAATTTCACCGATTTCAAAAGAAATAAAAAAAATAAAGGAAGAAAAAGGTTATATTGATCAAGTTTTAAGAGATGGAAGCGATAAAGCTAATGAAATTTCATCAAAAAAAATAAGAGATATTAAGAAAAAATTTGGTTTTTGAGTATTATTTGCTTTAAAAATCCTATCTTATACCTATATTTACTAAATGTTTATTCAAACCGAAACTACACCAAATCCAAACTCGTTAAAATTCCTTCCAGGAAAAAATGTATCATTAATTGGACCGATTGAGATAACAGAAATTAGTAAAACTGATAATGAATTAATTAGAAATATTCTTTCAATAAATGGAGTAAAAGGTATTTTTTTGTCTAGTGATTTTATTTCTGTGAATAAACAGCATGATTTTGAATGGGAGGACTTAAAACATATTATAATTTCATTCATAAATGATTACTTTGACAAAGGGCACGATAATGTTATTTCAGAAATGGATGAAAAGAGAGATTTCGATACTTCAACAGTTGAAGGTAAAATTATAAAGATATTGGAAACAAAAATTAGGCCTGCAGTCGCTAGAGATGGAGGTGATATAAAATTTAAAGAATTCAGAGATGGTATAGTTCTTGTAGAACTTCAAGGCGCTTGTTCCGGCTGCCCTAGTGCAGCATTGACTTTGAAACAGGGAGTTCAAAACCTACTTTGTCATTATATCCCTGAAGTTAAAGAAGTAGAGGCCATATGAAAAAGATTTTTCCACACAAGTTGATTAAAAAAAATTTTAATTTAAATCAATTTTTGAAACTAAAAGCCTTTTTGTCATCTAAAGGGATAATCGTAAAAAAAAAAACGACTTTTAAATTTGGTTTTGAAAAATTTAAAACTTTTTATTTAACTGGATTTTCAAGTTTGTTGATAATTCTTGTAGCCTTTACGATACCTTTATTTTCTGAATTCGCAGAGATAAATCCCAAAATAGTAAAAGATTTTAAAATTAACGACTCCAACAAAAAATTCAAAAAAGTTCTTGAAGGAGGTAATTTGGAAAATAAAACAAAATTAGATGAGGGATTAGACTTATCAAATATATTAGAAGATGTTTTCAAATTTGAGGAACTTCCTAAAGATTCTGTGAGACTTAGTGCATCAACAATTGAGCAACTATTTAGAGATACAAATTATTCATTAAGTGAGGTTAGAAAAAGTAAAAAAGTTAAGCCCATTAGACTTTCACTTTTGCCAAATGAAATTAAACAAATTGAAAATTCAAAACAAAGAAAAAATTTATTTATTCAAATCATCTTACCGTTAATATTAGAAGAAAATAACCTTATTTTATTGGATAGAAAGAGATTATTTAGTATTTTAAATAAAAATAAAAATTCAAAAAAAGAGATTAATTGGTTAAATATCAAGTTTAAACAGTATGGTGTTTTAAATAAGGATATACCTACATTAAAAGTAAGAATGGATATTGTGCCAGTATCTTTAGCTATTGCGCAAGCTGCGAAAGAAACAGGTTGGGGAACTTCCAGATTTGCATTGGAGGGAAATGCATTATTTGGTCAGTGGACTTGGTCAGGTGATGGAATTAAACCTGCTGGTGCAGAAAGCGATACCAAACATAAAGTTATGAAATTTAATGTCTTAAAAGCCTCTGTAAGAGCTTATCAGAGAAACCTAAATACCCACTCTAGCTACAAAAATTTTAGACAATTGAGAGCTCAATTAAGAGATGAAAGTGAAAAACTTGATAGTTTATTGCTTGCTGATCAATTAGATAGCTATGCTGAAACAGGAGAAGAATACACAAAAATTTTAAAACAAATCATTAAACAGAATGCTTTAAAAGATTTTGATGATGTTAAACTTATGCCTCTAAGTGTTAAATATAAAAACTTAATTTAATTTATTTCAACTGACATTTGAATTCCTAACCATCTCCAAATATCATCGTCCTTAATTGAACAATTCACCCTCCCTCTTCTAAATGTAAATTTTTCTCTGAAGTTTATTTTGAGAGTATTTTTTTCAAATTTCAGGATTGAATTTCTCCACTCATTACCTTCATTTGAAAAACAATTTATGTTTTTAATATTTTTTTGTTCCTCAAAAAAATCTATTTCAATAGTTGGAGGATTCTGATTACTTCTAACATATTTATCTATTGGTATTAATTTTTTATATGGAATAGGAAATAATTTGAGAATAAATTCGAATCTATCCAAATCACCATATTTCTCGTTTATTGGAAATCTAGGAAGCTCAAAAGGATTTTTAGTTAAATCTATAACCCCAGAATGTTGGCCAAAACCATATTTAAAATTATTTTCTATAAATTGAGTTTGTTTTAAATTGTATTCTCCAAATGGATAAGAGAAATATATTGGATTATAACCTAATTTCTTTTTAAATATTCTTATAGAATTTTTTATATCTTTTATAAATTCAAAATGAGAAAAATTTAACAAATATTCATGAGTATGTGAGTGATTACCTATATAAGCAAAATCATAACTTGAAACCTCTTTAATTTGTTCCCAGGTCATATATCCTGGCTTTCCTACTGGCTCAGTGGATACAAATAATAAAAACGGTATTTTTCTGTTTTTCAGTATTGGCCAAGCGTTTTCATAAAAAGATGAGAAAGCATCATCAATAGTAATCAAAATTTTCTTATTTTTTTTTGGATAGTTAAATTCAGTGTCAAAAATAGCGGGATCATAATATTCAATATTGTTTTTCTCAATTAGTTCAAGTTGCTTTTTAAAAATATCTATTTTAATATTTGTTGATGGATATTTATTTTCATTAAATCTATGGTACATAATTGATACAACACCATGATCGTCAGAATAATATTGAATATTCTTTTCAGCAAAAGATGCACTGTTTATGAAAAATAAAATTAAAAAATACTTGATAATCGATGCAGCGAATGAAAAAATTATTTTCAAAATCATAGATAATAACAAAACTTATACTAATGGTTATGAAAACAGTAGAAAAAATTTTGACAAGTTTGCAATTCTTCTGTTTAATTTTTTAAATAAAAACATGATCAATTTTGACACTATAGATAAAGCACTGGTTAATTTAGGGCCTGGCAAATATTCGAGCATAAGAACATCTATATCAACTTTAAAAGCTCTAAATTTAGTATTTAAATTTAAAATATGTGGATTTTCATCAAAAGATGTTGAAAAATATGACTATTCAAGAGTTTTAGAGTTACAAAAAAAAGGTAAATTAATTAAAAATTTGATTAAACCGCTTTATATGAGTTAAAATAATATTATGACAGATACAATTGAGCAAAAATGTTTGGCTAAAGGTGTTAAATTAACTGATCAAAGAAGGACAATTGCAAGAGTTATATCGGAGTCAAAAAAAAATTATGGTGTTTCAGATCATCCAGATGTAGATGAACTTTACAAAAGGGTTTCAGATATTGATAATAAGATTAGCATTGCCACAGTTTACAGAACAGTAAAATTATTTGAAGAGTCAGG
This sequence comes from uncultured Pelagibacteraceae bacterium, assembly GCA_902606115.1. Lineage (GTDB taxonomy): Bacteria > Pseudomonadota > Alphaproteobacteria > Pelagibacterales > Pelagibacteraceae > Pelagibacter. The sequence goes on along the minus strand of CACLFM010000001.1, from coordinate 185,613 downwards.
CATTCTGATGAAACATGATTTTAAAGACGGAAAAGCAAGGTATGAATTAAACGATGATCACAATCATCTGATCGATATAAAGACTGGAAATATAATTGAATTTACCAATGAAGAAATTGAAAGTATTCAAAAAAAAATTGCAGAAAAACATGGGTATAAATTAGTTGATTCTAAATTAGAACTTTATTGTGTTAAAGATAAATCTGATTAACTGTGAAGAAAATTTTCATTAAAACTTTCGGGTGTCAAATGAATGAATACGATACAAATCGTATATATGATACTGTTAAAGATATTGGTTATCATAAAACAGGCAATCACTTAGATGCAGATTGTTATTTATTAAATACTTGTCACATTAGAGATAAGTCTAAAGAGAAAGTTTTTGATGAAGTAGGTAGAGTTAGAAAAAATTATAAAGATAAAAAAAAACCAATCTTAATCATTGCAGGATGTGTTGCGCAAGCAGAAAGCAGTGAAATGATTAAGAGGGAGCCTTACATCGATATTATTATCGGTCCACAATCATATCACAAAATAAATAAAATAATTGAAAATTTTAATTTTCAAAAAAAAGTAGAGTTAACAGAATTTGATACTGAAGGTAAATTTAACTATCTTGATAAAATAAAAAATAACGAAAGTAAGGTTTCTTCATTTTTAACGATACAAGAAGGCTGTGATAAATTTTGCAGCTTTTGTGTCGTGCCTTATACAAGAGGACCAGAATACTCAAGGCCCTTTAAAAGAATTATTGAGGAGGCAGAGAATTTAGTAAAAAATGGCACTAAAGAAATAATTTTATTAGGGCAAAATGTTAATGCTTATTCATTTAAGGACAAAGAAAGAAGTTATAAATTATCAGACTTAATTTTAGAGCTGGATAAAATCAAAGAATTAAATAGAATTAGATATACGACGTCACATCCAAAGGATATGACAGATGACCTAATCAACTGTTACTCTATATCAAAAAAACTAATGCCATTTATTCACTTACCAATCCAAAGTGGTTCAGATAAAATTTTAAAATTAATGAACAGAAATCATAAAGTAGAGAAATATTTAGAAATTTATAAAACAGTAAAACAAAAGAACCATAATGTTGAATTCTCAAGCGATTTTATTGTTGGTCATCCAGGCGAAATTGATCGCGACTTTGAAGATACGATGAATTTAGTAAAAGAGATTAAATTTATTAATTCATATTCCTTCATTTATAGTCCTAGACCTGGAACTCCAGCATCAAAATTAGAAGCAGTTGACAAAGAAGTAGCAAAAGAAAGATTAATAAATATTCAAAAAGTTTTAGAGAGTCATCAGATTGACAAAAATAAGTCTTTAATAGGAACGTCCATAGAAGTATTGGTAGAAAATAAATTAAAGAATCAAACAAGATATTTTGGAAGAAATACCTTTTTTAATTCTGTCATTTTTGAAGGTGAAAATAAACATATTGGAAAATTAATTCATGTAAAAATAGAAAAAATTAATCGAAATACTTTATTTGGAAAAATAGATGAAAAAAAGAATATGAGAGCTGCTTAATTTGAGTCATTCTTTTTATAAAAAAGCATTAGATGATTTAAAAATTGTTTATTCAGAAAACAATGCCTTAAGCATTATATTTAAAAATAATGATATATTAATAGGTGTAGTTGGTGAGTTTAATAATAATATTAAAGAATTAGAAAAAATTACAAACACCAATATTTACTCACGAGGCAATTCTATTTTAGTAAAAAGTACACCAAAAAAAAATGAAATGGTAAAAAACGCAATTGTTTTTTTATATGATCAATTTATAAGTAACAATACAATTGAAAAAAAAGATATCATATCTTCTGTAAATAAATTTATGATTGAGGAAAAAACAGATAAAATTGAATACATAATTAAAACACCAAAAAAATCAGTAATACCCAGGTCTGAGAAACAAAAAAAATATGTAAGAGCATTAAGAGATAGTGAGGTTATTATTTCTTCTGGACCTGCAGGAACTGGAAAAACTTATTTGGCTGTGGCTATTGCTCTAACAATGCTCTTAGAAAAAAAAATAGAAAGAATAATATTATCAAGACCTGCAGTCGAAGCAGGTGAAAGACTTGGTTTTTTACCAGGAGATATGAGAGAAAAAGTAGATCCGTATTTACGTCCTCTATACGACGCTCTATATGATCTTCTCGATTTTGAAAAAATTCAGAAACGTATTGAAATCGGAGATATAGAAATAGCACCTCTAGCATTTATGCGAGGAAGAACGCTTAAAAACTCATTTGCTATATTAGATGAGGCCCAAAATGCTACAGACACTCAAATTAAAATGTTTTTAACTAGGATAGGTGAAAATTCTAAAATTGTTATAAATGGTGACCCATCACAAATAGATTTACCAAATAAATCTTTATCAGGCTTGAAAAGATCTAAGGACATACTTGGACACTTAAGCGAGATATCAATAATAGATTTTGACCACACAGATGTTGTAAGACATCCGTTAGTTTCTAAAATTGTAAGAGCATACTCAGATCAAAATCTTAAGAAATGATCAAAATACATGTTGTTATTGATTCTCCAAGATGGAAAAATAAAATTAAAAATATAAAAAATTATTTTAAAATAAAACAATGTAAATTTAATACTTATCTTAATTCATCAAAAACTATAAAAGAATTTACAGTTTTATTAACCAACAATTCCAAGATGAAAAGTTTAAACAACAAATTTAGAGGAATAAATAAAACAACTGATGTCTTATCATTTCCGTTAAAAACAAAGTTGAAAAATAACAATTATCTTGGAGATATTGCAATTAGCTATGAAATAGTTAACAAAAGATCAAAAAAAACTTTATTTGATCATGAACTAGATAAAATGTGGATACATGGATACTTACATTTAAATGGTTATGATCATGTTAAAAATATTGATTTTAAAAAGATGTGTAAAAAAGAAAATTTAATTTTTAAACAACTTAATTTTTAAATTGGCGTTAATTCTTAATAACAAGTTTTTAATAAGTATTACTTTAATAATTTTAGGAGTCCTTTCTTCATTTAGTCTACCTCCTTACAATTATTTTTTTATCAATTTCTTAACATTCCCTTTTTTATTTTATATTTTGGTTGCCAATCCTAGTAAAGATTTATTAAATAATTTTTTAATTGGATGGCTTTATGGATTTGGGTACTTTTTATCAAATTTGTACTGGATCTCAAATTCTTTAAAATTTGATGAAAATTATGATAATTTATTTATTATATCCATCATATTGATCCCCTCTTTATTATCAATATATTACGGATTATTTTCCCTGTGTATTAAGTTTTTTAATATTAAAAAAGAGTTTAATTCAATTTTAATTTTCTCAGTTACTTTATCTTTTTTTGAATATTTGAGAGGCAATATTTTTGGAGGATTTCCATGGAATTTAATTTCGTTCAGTATCTCAGAATTCACTCATTCTATACAAATACTTAGCTTAATAGGAACTTATTCACTAAATTTGATAGTAATAAATCTTTATTGTTTACCAATTATATTATTTTTTAAAATTAAAAATCAAAATAAAGCTATTATTTTATTATCAGTAATAGCAATTTTATTACTTAATGCAAATTACGGATATAATAGAATTGATCAAATTGAAAAAACAAAAAAAAAAACAATTTTTCCTTCAATAAAATTAATTTCACCCAAGTTTAATATTGAAAGATTTTTTATTGAAGAGCCATTAGAAAATAGACTAAATGAATTAATTCAAATTAGTTATCCACTTAATAGAGATTTTTTGTTAATCTATCCCGAAGGCATTACCAATATGAGTGAATTAAAAAAATCCTATAACAATTTAGATCAAATTTCTAATCAATTAACAAATCGATCAAAAATAATTTTAGGAATTTCTTCAGAGAATGGAGAAAAAATATTTAATTCTTTAGCATTATTTGATAAAAACTTTTTACTTGAGGATAGATATAACAAAAATAAATTAGTTCCATTTGGTGAGTTTCTCCCATTTGAAGAACTCTTAAGTAATTTTGGTTTAAAAAAAATAACACAAGGCTACAAATCTTTTAGTCGCTCTAATGAACGAAATATAGTAACTGTTAATTCTACCTCATTTTTACCCTTAATTTGCTATGAAATAATATTCTCAGGTAAATTAAATAAAAGTAATGGTGAATATGATTTTATTTTAAATATTTCTGAAGATGGATGGTTTGGAAATAGCATAGGGCCTGTTCAACATTTTTCTCATTCAATATTTAGATCAATCGAAGAAGGCAAGGATGTTCTGAGAGTTGCCAATAACGGAATTTCCGCACATGTAAGCTCAACTGGTATAATAAAAAATAAATTAAACACAACTGAAAAGGGAAGCATTGAAATTAATACAATTTCCAAGGCATTTCCAACACTGTTTAGTGTATTCGGTAATAAGATTTTCTTTTGTTTAGTATTTATTTATATTAGTTTAATTTTTTTTTTAAAAAAATTTAAATGAAGAAAAATTATTTATTCACGAGTGAATCAGTCTCAGAAGGTCACCCAGACAAGGTATGCGATAGAATATCTGATATGGTTGTTGATACTTATTTGGGAAAAGAACCTCAATCTAGAGTGGCATGTGAAACATTAACAACAACTAATAAAGTTGTATTAGCTGGAGAAGTGAGAGGGCCTGAAATAAAAAAAGATGATTTAATTAACAGAGTTAGAGATTGTATAAAGGATATTGGTTATGACCAAGAGGGATTTACCTACAAAGATGCAACAAAAATAGAGAGTCATTTACATTCGCAATCATCAGATATTGCCATGGGCGTTGACTCCTCAGGAAATAAAGATGAAGGAGCTGGAGATCAAGGAATTATGTTTGGATATGCATGTAATGAAACAGATGTTCTAATGCCAGCACCTATTCATTATTCACATAAAATATTAAGACTTATGGCTGAAGATAGAAAATCTGGTAAATTAAAAAATATTGAGCCAGATTCAAAAAGTCAAATAACAATAGAATATAAAGATGGAAAACCCACTAATGTAAAATCTGTAGTAATATCAACTCAACATTCCGCAGATGTTAACCAATCACAAGTGAGCGAATTAGTTAAACCCTATATTGAGAAGTCTATACCAAAAGAATTGCTTAACAATTTGCCAGAGGAAGAAATTTACATCAATCCAACTGGAAATTTTGTTATTGGTGGTCCTGATGGAGACAGCGGTTTAACGGGTAGAAAAATAATAGTTGATACTTATGGTGGAGCTGCACCACACGGTGGTGGGGCTTTCTCCGGAAAAGATCCAACAAAAGTTGATAGATCAGCAGCATATGCATCAAGATATCTTGCAAAAAATATTGTCGCTTCAAAAATTGCTGATAAATGCTTAATCCAATTAGCGTATGCAATAGGAGTATCAAAACCACTTTCAATTTATGTTGATCTCTTTGATAATGATGAGGAGAAGAATAAACATGTGGAAAGTCTAATTAAAAAAAATTTTGATTTAAGCCCTAGAGGCATAAGGGAGATGCTTGAATTGAATAAACCTATATATGAGAAATCAGCTGCTTATGGACATTTTGGAAGAGATCCAGGACCTGATGGTTCCTTTTCGTGGGAAAAGGTTGATAAAAAAGACATTTTTACTAAGTAATAATAAGTTGAAAAATTAAAAATTTTAATTATAAGACCTATAATATTAATCGTATATCAAAGTGGGCTTCGGCCCATTTTTTTTTGGTGTATAAAATATGTTAAACAGACGAGCAGATAAACTTGAACTATTAAGAATTGCGGAAGCAGTAGCATTAGAAAAATCTATAGATAAGGAATTAATTATTAATTCTATGGAAACTGGCATTGCAAAAGCAGCTAAGTCAAAATTTGGTAACGAAAATGAGATACAAGTAAATATAAATAGAGACAACGGAGACATTGAAATTTTTAGAAAATTAATAATAGTTGAGAAACCAGAGAATAATAATACTGAAATAAGTTTAGAAAATGCAAAAGCTTTAAACAATGAAAAAAAACTAGGTGAAGAAATATTACAACCTCTTCCTACATTTGACTTTGGAAGAATTGCAGCTCAGACAGCAAAACAAGTTATAAGTTTTAGCGTAAGAGAGGCGGAAAAAGAAAGACAGTTTAACGATTTTATAGATAAAAAAGATACAATACTTAGTGGAATTGTTAAAAGATTGGAATTTGGAAATGTCATCGTCGATTTAGGGAAAGCTGAAGCAATTATACAAAAAAATGAGATGATACCTAGAGAAAATATTAAAGCTGGTGATAGAATAAAAGCTTATTGCCACGATGTTAGAAGAGAACAAAGAGGGCAACAAATCTTTCTTTCAAGAGCTCATCCAAAATTTATGGAAAAACTCTTTATTCAAGAAGTTCCAGAAATATATGATGGATTAATCGAAATAAAATCATCAGCAAGAGATCCTGGCAGTAGAGCAAAAATTTGTGTTAAGGCTATCGATACATCATTAGATCCTGTTGGAGCATGTGTAGGAATGAGGGGTAGCAGAGTTCAAGCTGTAGTAAACGAGCTACAAGGAGAAAAAATTGATATTGTGAACTGGTCGGAAGATATATCTGTAGTAGTCTCAAATGCATTGTCGCCTGCAGAAGTTTTAAAAGTTAACATTTATGAGGAAGCAAAAAAATTGGATGTAATTTTAAATGAGGAAAATTTAAGCAAAGCAATAGGCAGAAGAGGACAAAACGTAAGACTGGCAACAAAGCTTATAAATTACGAAATAAACATTATGACTGATCAAGAAGAGTCAGAAAAAAGACAAGAAGAGTTCAAAGATAGAACTGAAAACTTGATGAAAAATTTAGAAGTTGATGAAACTTTAGGTCAGCTTTTGGTTGCAGAAGGCTTTTCATCAATTAACTTAATTAAGGACAGTGAATTAAATGATTTAGTAAAAATTGAAGGTATAGAAGAGGAAACGGCTAAAGAATTAATAGAAAGATCGGTAGAATATTACAAAAAAAGTCAAGAAGAAATACAAAAGAAAATTAAGGATTTAGGATTAGAAACGGATTTGATTGATCATAAAGGATTAACGCCAGGGATGCTTCTTACACTTGGGGAAAAAAAAATATTAACTTTGAACGATTTTGCTGATCTTGCCTCCGATGAATTAATAGGTGGATATGATATAATTAAAGGTGAAAAAGTAAAAATTAATGGCTACCTTGAAGATTTTGCTTTATCAAGAGTTGAAGCAGATGAGCTTATAATGAATGCTAGAGAAAAAATTTATAATAACTAACTGATGAAAAATGGAAAAACAAAAAAAAAAACTTTCAATAACAGGAAAACCAAAAAAAACATTTATTCCACAACAAAATTTTGTAGATAAAAAAAAACCTTCATTTAACGATAAAAAGTTTTCAAAACCTATAAATAAAATTACTAGTAATTTTAAAAAAAATTTCAAAACAAAACCACCTATTTCAAAATTAAGTGACTACGAACGAAGAAAGTTAGCTGAGCAAAAAGCGATGAAAGGAATTAGAGGAGAAAATAATCAAAAAGATAAAGAAAATAAGTCAAAATTTAGTACAAAAAAAAGAGAGACAAAGCTTACAGTCTCTAGAGCTTTAAGTGAAGATTTAGAATTCAAATCTAGGAGTCTTGCATCAATCAAGCGAGCCAGGGAAAAAGAACTAAGAGTATCAAAAAATCAAATTAGTGATGAATTAAGCGCCAATTTCAAAAGAGATATTAATATTCCTGAATTTATTACTATCAGGGATCTTGCGAATAGAATGGCTGAGCAATCCTCAAATATTATTAAACATTTAATGGGTATGGGTGTTGCTGTTACAATTAACCATACAATTGACTCTGATACTGCGGAATACTTAGTTAAAGAATTTGGTCATAATCCTATTAGGGAAAAAAAAGTAGACGAAATAATTAAAAATATTAAAGAAACTAAATCTGAAAATCTTAAAAATCGTCCACCAATTATTACTGTTATGGGGCATGTTGATCATGGCAAAACTTCAGTTCTGGATGTCATTAGAAGTACAAATATCGTATCAGGTGAATTTGGTGGCATTACACAACACATAGGAGCATATCAAATTGAGAAAAATAATGAAAAAATTACATTTATAGATACACCTGGTCATGCTGCATTTACTGAAATGAGAGCAAGGGGCTCAAAGCTTACAGATATAGTTGTATTAGTAGTTGCTGCAAATGATGGAGTAATGCCTCAGACTGTTGAGTCAATAAAACATGCAAAAGCAGCAAAGGTACCAATTGTTGTAGCAATTAATAAATGCGATCTACCTGATGCTGATCCAAAGAAAATTAAAAACCAACTCTTAGAACATGAATTGATTTCAGAAGACTTGTCTGGTGAAACAATAATGGTTGAAATTTCGACAAAAACAAAAAAAAATATTGATAAATTACTTGAATTAATTTTGCTTCAAGCAGAGCTACTAGATTTAAAATGTGATTTTAATTCCAACTCTAATGGTGTTGTTTTAGAGTCAAAAATTGATGTGGGCAGAGGTCCAATCGCAAATATCATAGTTACAACTGGAAACCTCAAAAAAGGAGATTATTTTGTGTGTGGTACGAAATGGGGAAAGGTAAGAGCAATTATTGATGATACTGGAAAACAAATTAATGAAGCATTACCATCTTCTCCTGTTGAAGTGTTAGGAATTAATGGTGCCGCAAAATCAGGAGATGATTTTTTAGTTTTAGACTCAGAAAAAGAGGCCAAGTCTTTGTCCGAGGCAAGAATTGAAGAAACTAAAACATCTAAAAATCCGCTAACCATGTTTACTCAAGAATCAGCATTTAAGGATAATAAATCAGAAGATTTAAACGTAATAGTAAAATCAGATGTGCATGGCTCGTCTGAGGCTATTAAAAATGCAATTAATTTAATAAAACATGACGAAGTAAAGGTTAAAATAATTTTGTCTGACGTAGGAATGGTCACAGAGACAGATGTCAATTTGGCTAAAGCATCTAATGCAATTTTGATAGCTTTCAATGTAAAACCTAGCAAAGAAGCTAAAAAAATTGCAGAGCATAATCATGTCAAAATTTCATCATTTAATATAATTTATGAATTGATTGATTTTGTAAAAAACCAGATGTCAGGATTACTTACGCCAAATGTCGAGGAAAAAGTAATTGGTTCAGCTGAAATATTAGAAATTTTTAAAGTATCTAAAGTAGGTAAAGTTGCTGGGTCAAAAGTTATTGATGGTGAAATTACTCAGGACGCATTAGCAAGGATAATTAGAGATGGAACAATAGTTTATAATGGAAAAATAAGCACGATATTCAGGGAAAAAGACCAAGCCAAACAAGTATCAGCTGGCTTAGAATGTGGAATATCCTTCAAAGATTTTGGTGACTTTCAAAAAAAAGACATTATAGAAGCCTATAGTTCTAAAACAACAGAGAGGGTCATATAATTATGGCAAACGCAGGAAAACCAATCAGTCAAAGACAGTTAAGAGTAGGAGAAATGATAAAGCAATCGTTAAGCATGATATTTTTAAAAGATGAGGCAAAAATACCTGATATTAACACAAAAGAAATAACTGTAACTGAAGTTAGGATGAGTCCTGATCTAAAAACTGCTAAAGTTTTTGTAATGCCTTTGGGTGGTAAAAATTCAATAGAAATCATATCAAAATTGAAGGAATTTTCTTTCATCGTAAGAAAAGTATTATCAAAAAAAATTATAATGAAATTTTTGCCAAAACTATTTTTTGTAAAAGATGAGTCTTTTGATTATGCAGAAAAAATTGAAAATTTAATTAAACAAGCTAATAAATAGGAAAAATTATGAAAAAAAATATTTCAGAAGTAAGCTTACACGAAAAAGATACAGGTTCTTCGGAAGTTCAAATAGCTATTTTAACAGATAAAATCGAAATGTTGTCAAAACATGTAAAACAATTTAAAAAAGATAAACATTCATCTGTTGGATTATTAAAAGCAGTTAATAAAAGAAAAAAACTTTTAGAATATCTTAAGAAAAATAAAATTGACTCATATAAAAATATATTAACAAAACTAAATTTAAGGAAATAAATGTTCAAAATTTTTAAAAAAGAAATTGATGTAAATGGTAAGAAAATTACTTTAGAAACAGGAAAAATAGCAAGACAAGCTGATGGTGCTATTATAGCTACTTGTGGAGAAACAGTTGTTTTAGCAACAGTAGTTGGTGCAAAAAAAGTTAATCCCGAAATAGATTACTTTCCGCTTTCGGTTAATTATCAAGAAAAATATTACGCTGCAGGAAAAATTCCTGGTGGTTATTTTAAAAGAGAAGCAAGACCAACTGAAAGTGAAACACTTATATCAAGATTGATTGACAGGCCTATTAGACCTTTATTTCCAGACGAATTTAGAAATGAAGTTCAATTATTACCTACTGTTATTTCTTATGATAAGGAAAATGAAGCTGATATTTTATCAATTATTGCATCTTCCGCAGCTCTAGCAATATCTGGAATGCCATTTTTGGGACCAGTTGGTGCTTCAAGAGTAGGCTTTATAGGTGGAAAATATGTTTTAAATCCATCTAAAAAAGAATTAGAAAATTCTAAATTGGATCTAGTCGTAGCAGGAACTAAAGACGCTGTCTTAATGGTAGAATCTGAAGCAAAAGGTTTAACAGAACAACAAATGCTAGATGCAGTAAAATTTGGTCATGAAGGTTTTGTTCCAATTATAGAAATGATAGAGGAGCTTGCAAAAGAATGCAAAAAAGCTGATTGGGTCGTTGATAAAAAAGATTTATCTGAAGTTAAGAAAAAATTAGACAGTGAATTTACCAAAGACTTAAAAAAAGCGTTTTCTGTCAAAGATAAAAAAGAAAGATCAAATTTAATTTCTGAAGTAACTGAAAAAGCTAAAAAATTATATGAAGAGGATCAAAATTACTCAGAATTAGATGTTATGCATGAATTAAAAAATCTTGAAAAAGGAATTGTAAGAACTGACATATTAAAAAATAAAAATCGTATTGATGGCAGAGGCCTTTCGGATGTTAGACAAATAAAGTGTGAAGTAGGAATACTGCCAAGAGTTCATGGATCAGCTTTATTTACTAGAGGAGAAACACAAGCAATTGTCACCACTACTCTTGGTACTTCTGATGACGAACAAAGAATTGAAAGTTTAGAAGGATTACAACGTGAGAGATTTATGCTTCATTATAATTTTCCGCCTTTTTCTGTTGGAGAAACTGGTAGGATAGGTACTGGTAGAAGAGAGATAGGTCATGGTAAATTAGCGTGGAGAGCTATAAATTCATCATTGCCAACAAAAGAAAGTTTTCCATATACATTTAGAATAGTCTCAGAAATCACAGAGTCCAATGGTTCTTCATCAATGGCAACTGTTTGTGGTGCATCATTAGCACTTATGGATGCAGGTGTGCCTATCAAAGAACCAGTTGCTGGAATAGCTATGGGTTTAATTAAAGAAGGAGAGGATTTTAGTGTCCTTTCAGATATCTTAGGTGACGAAGATCATCTAGGTGATATGGATTTTAAAGTTGCAGGAACTAAAAATGGAATTACCTCATTACAAATGGATATTAAAATTACGGGTATCACTTTTGAAATTATGGAACAAGCTTTAAATCAAGCTAAAGACGGGAGAGTGCATATTTTAAATGAAATGAATAAAGCAATCGATAAGTCAAGAGATGATGTAGGCAAGCACACTCCTAAAATGGAAAAAATAACTGTAGATAAAAAAGATATTGCAACTGTAATAGGGAAAGGTGGAGCTACAATTAGAGAGATAGTTGAAAAGTCAGGAGCAAAAGTTGATGTTAATGATGAAGGAATAGTTACAGTAGCGGCACCCGATGAAGATTCTAGAAATAAAGCAATGCAAATGATTAAAGATTTAACTGCTAAAGCTGAACTTAACAAAATATATAACGGAAAAGTTATGAAGATTATGGAGTTTGGTGCATTTGTAAACTTTTTAGGTAAACAAGATGGACTTGTCCATATATCTGAATTAGCAGACAAAAGAGTTGCAAAAGTTACAGACGTTGTAAAAGAGGGTGATGAAGTCAAAGTTAAGGTTATAGGTTTTGACAGAGGTAAAGTTAAACTGTCTATTAAACAAGCTGCAATTTAAAAACCATGTTGACATTTGAGAGTATTAAAAAAAGATTGTCAAAAAATAAATTTGGTAAATATATATTATTTGGTAGCTTTGCATTTTTTTTTATTAAAGGGTTAGTTTGGCTGGCAATATTTTTTGTTGCAAGCTATAGTTTAATAAATAATTTTTAATTTAATAAATCGAAAGGAAAAACATGAAAAAGTTTGAGGATTTAATGAGCATCAGCAATGACATAGAAAATATAACAGCAGAAGAAGCTAAGCAAAAATTAAATGATCCTAATGTACAATTTATAGATGTAAGAGATAAAGACAGTTTTACAAAAGAAACTATTGGAAATGCTATGAATCTAGAGAGAGGTCTTTTAGAGTTTTATCTTGCTGATGGTAGTCCCTTAGAAAATGATTATTTTAAAAAAAATCCAGAAAAAGAGTACGTAGTGTTTTGTGGACTAGGAGGTCAAGGAACACTAGCAACAAAAACTATGAAAGATATGGGAATTAAAAACGTAAAGAATATCAAAGGTGGAATGGCTGAGTGGGAGAAAATTAAATAACTAATATTGCCTTAATTTTCGTGTTCAAATTGTGTTTCTAAATTGTAATTAAGTTGAATTAAACTTAAAAAAATATATCTTTAACTTACCATATCTCATGGTGATAAAGAGACCGATATCGCATCGGTTAAAAGCGAGTTTTGGAAAAACTAACAAGGAGTGTGTATGAAAAGAATGCACAGAGTTCTTAATTTGTTTAGCCGAGGCTCAAAGATCGCTAGGCTAAATCAATTAATGTTCCGAAATTTAAAATCTGTTGAAGCTAATGGCAATGGCACAAGCGGATACGTTATTAAATCTGGAAAAAACTCTGGAAAAGTTGTTGGGCATTTAAAAAAAGAGCCGAAAAAAATTTAATTATCAACGGGGTATGGGGCACCTGGCAACAGAACGCCCCTTGTTAAAGGATTCCCTTATCCAATCTCATTTTCCTAAAATAAAGTTCAATGAAGGTTCAATGAAGTTTCAATGAAGTTTGAAAACATAATTTAATGATTAATTTTTTTCATTCAAAAATTTTGCCATTACTTCTGCTTCATTATTTTTGAAAACTGCTAATTGTGCCTGTTTTGGGTCTCTTACCAATAAGTTATTGTGAGATTTCATATTCCAAAATTTTACACTTCTCCACACAAAGCACATTGCTTTGTTATCGTCTACTCTTTGTTGGATATATTCATTAACTAATCTTTTTGTCAATTTGCTTGATGGTAAATTATAAAGTTCATCATTAGGTTTATTGCAAGAATGATAGGCAATTGACTCCACAACACATATAGACTTTTTCACAAATTCATAATTTTTTAAAGAGGATTGATTATTAAGATTTGTTAAAAATTTTGATATTTTAGGTATCCTTCCTCTGTTAGACCAATATCTAAATCCACCTGTATTGAATGCTTCATCTTTAAGGCAAGTAAAAGTATTTGAATTTAATTTTAGATTTTCTTTCAATAGTTCAATGTATTTTTTATCCTCTATCTCATCAATATAATCCCCCGTGTGAAAACCAGGGTTTCCCATTAGAATATAAATCTTAGCATTTTCTACATCCCCAAAAAAAGGCACTACAAAGAGATTATTTAAAATTTTATTTCTATTTTGTTTATCGTTTATAAATTTTTCTCTTGTATTATCTGATTTTAAATCACTTCCATATTTTGCTCTTAATTCTTCTATTGAAATTTCTAAACAATATTTAAGTTTATTTTGACCTAGATAATTCTCATCCTCAGGATGTAGTTTGTATGAATTATAATTTTTCCAAAAATTTTTTAATTCTAAAATCACAATTTAAAATTTTACCCCAATTCTCAATGAAGTCTAGAAACAGGGTTTTTAAAAAATTGTCAAACTCTCAATGAAGTCTTCAATGAAGTATTCCAATAACCTAGGTATTTTGGTATGATTTGGTTCTCGGGGGACACAGAACGCCCCTTTTAATCTAATTGTGACTCAACAAATTCCCAATTAATTAGTTTTTCGTAGAAATTTTCTAAATACTCAGGTCTTTTATTTTTGTAATCTACGTAATAAGAATGTTCCCACACATCACAACCTAAAATAGGTTTCATATTATGAATTAAAGTATTTTCAGCATTGGGAGTTTTGTTAACTACTAATTTACCGTTGTTAATTGATAACCAACACCATCCAGAACCAAATTGAGTGATTCCTGCTTGAATAAACTGTTTTTTAAATTCATCAGTGCTTCCAAAGTCTGTTTCAATTCTCTTTTTTAATTTTTCAGGCATCTCACCTCCACCATTTGGCTTCATGCATTTCCAGAACATTATGTGGTTCCAGTGTTGGCTTGCATTATTAAAAATACCTGCCTTGGATTTATCTTTAGAAGAGCTAACAATAATTTCCTCTAATGACATTTTAGACATTTCTGTATCTTTTATAAAATTATTAAGATTTGTTATGTAAGTTTGATGATGCTTGCCATGATGAAGATCAAGGGTTTCCTCAGACATTATTGGATCAAGAGCTGATTTTGAGTAATCTAATTTAGGTAACTCGAACATAATTAATATTCTTATATTTTTTGATAAATATTTAAATAACCATTATGACGCTGATACTTAAAATTAGGTAATATTTTTTGGATCTGGCATACCAACTTTATTATATCCAGCATCAACATAGTGAATTTCACCAGTAACACCACCAGCCATATCACTTAATAGATATAAAGCAGAATTTCCTACGTCAAGATTATCAACATTTCTTTTCAAAAAAGAATGATCAGCATTCCATTTATATAAAAATTTTGCATCACCAATTGCTGAGGCTGCTAAAGTTTTAATTGGACCTGCACTAATTGCGTTTACTCTTATACCTTTTGAACCTAAGTCTCTTGCAAGATATTTTACACTTGCTTCAAGCGCAGCTTTACATACTCCCATAACGTTATAATTGGGAATAGCTTTATTAGCTTCATAGCTTAAGGTAATCATACTACCACCTTGTTTCATGACTTTAGATGCTTCTTTTGCAACCTCTGTAAATGAGAAACAAGAAATTAACATACTTCTTAAAAAGTTTTCTCTAGTTGTATTTAGATATTCACCTGATAATTCAGATTTATCTGAAAATGCAATCGCATGAACTACAAAATCTATTTCACCCCATTTAGATTTTATGTCTTCAAATAATTTATTTACTTCTTCTTTTTTTTCAACATCACAACTAAAAGTGACATTTGAATTTAATTTTTCTGCTAAAGGGATAACTCTTTTCTTCAATGCATCACCTAAATATGTAAAAGCAAGTTCAGCCCCTGCTTCGGCAAGTTTTTGAGAAATACCCCAAGCAATTGATCTTTCATTAGCAACACCCATGATCAATCCTTTTTTACCTTTCATCAAACTCATTATTAAACCTTTTCAAATACTAAAGTGGCATTAGTTCCGCCAAAACCAAAACTATTAGACATAACAGAATTTAAATTAACGTCTTTTTCAACTTTAGTTACTATTGGATAATTTTTTGCTTCATCATCCATATCCTGAATATTTGCAGATGAAGCTATGAAATTATTTTTCATCATTATTAAACTATAGACTGCTTCATGAACTGATGTTGCACCCAAAGAATGGCCAGCTAATGATTTTGTTGAGCTTATTTTTGGTTTGTAATCTTTAAATGCTTCTCCTACTGCTTTTAATTCTGTTATATCTCCAACTGGAGTAGATGTTCCATGGGTATTTATATAATCAATTTTATTTTTTGCTGTGCTTAATGCCATCTGCATACATCTTACTGCTCCTTCACCTGATGGAGCAACCATATCATAACCATCTGATGTTGCACCATAACCAGTTAATTCTGCATAGATTTTAGCTCCCCTTGCTTTTGCATGTTCATATTCCTCTAAAACTAAAACTCCACCACCACCAGATATGACAAATCCATCCCTTGTTTTATCGTAAGGTCTTGACGCTTTTTCTGGAGTGTCATTATATTTAGAAGATAAGGCAGTCATCGCATCAAACATTGCTGTCATTGCAAAATGAACCTCATCACTTCCACCAGCAAAAATTATTTTTTGCTTTCCTAGTTGGATTAATTCCATCGCATTTCCAATACAATGTCCACTTGTTGCACATGCAGAACTAATTGTGTAATTAACACCTTTGATTTTGAATGGAACAGCTAAAGTAGCTGAAGCTGTACTTGACATTGTTCTTGGTACAATAAAAGGACCCATTCGTTTAGGACTTTTTGCTCTCGTCTTATCTGCTGCAAGAATAACATTTTCAATAGATGGACCACCTGACCCCATGATCATACCAGTTGAAGTATTACTTACATCTTTTTCTTCTAGGCCAGAGTCTTTAACTGCTTCTGCCATAGAAATGTAGTTATAAGCAGATCCTGGTCCCATAAATCTTATGAATTTTCTATCCACGTGATTTTCAAGATTTATTTTTGGTTTACCATGAACATGGCTTTTTAAATTATATTCTTTGTACTCCTCTGAAAACGTAATACCAGATTTAGCATTTAAAAGAGATTGATACACTTCTGCTTGATTATTTCCTAGACAAGATACTACTCCTAATCCTGTAACTACCACTCTTTTCATTATTTAAATAATCCTACCTTCAGATTTTCAGTGGAATAAATTTTTTTTCCATCTGCTAATAAAATACCGTTTGCTAATCCAACACAAGTACCCTCTTTTATAAGAACTCTTTTCATATTAATCTCATAAACAGCTTTTTTGACATTTTTTAAAACTTCACCAGTAAACTTTACTGTGTTCACCCCTAAAGCTCTTCCTCTTCCAGGATTTCCTAACCATCCTAAATAAAATCCAACTAACTGCCACATAGCGTCTAATCCAAGACATCCTGGCATCACAGGATCTTTTTTGAAATGACAGTCAAAGAACCACAGAGTATCTTTTATATCTAATTCAGCAACAATAAATCCCTTGCTAAATTCGCCTTTATTTTCATTAATTTCAGTAATTCTATCAAACATTAACATTGGTGGTGAGGGCAATTTTGCGTTACCCGGTCCAAAGAGATCACCGTTAGCGCAACTTATCAGTTCATCGTAAGTATATGAGCTTTTTTTCATTTCCGATATCCTTAATACTTGATTTAACAATAATATAATATAGATTTAGTTTAGAATAGTTATAAATTAAAATGTTAAATAATAGCCAATATATTGAAAAACTTAGAAGTTCTGGATTAAGGCCAACAAAACAAAGACTAAAAATTTGCGAAGTTTTGTTCAATACAGATAAAACATTTCATTTTACAATTAATGAACTTGTTAAAAGAATAAGCAAAGTATCAAATCATAAGATATCACTAGCAACAGTTTATAACACAGTTCATTCATTCAAAAAAAAAGGTTACTTAAAAGAGATACCAATTAATTCTGATCAAAGTTATTTTGATACCAATACGTCGCACCATCATCATTTTTATGATGAGGGCCAAAAAAATCTAATTGATATAGACGATGCAGATGTTGAGCCAGTTAAGATTAATACAAAAATACCTGGTAAAAAAATTAAGTCTGTAGAAGTCCTTGTTAAAGTCGAAGACGACAAATCTTAGTCTACTTTCTACATTATAATTGTTCTAAACTATTGACAAATTAATTTAGAATTATTATAAAATAATAAAAGGAGATACATGAGCACAGAATTTAGTAATAAAGATTTCAAAAATAGTCAATTAAGCAAATGCCCCGTAACTGGAGCAGGAACAACAGCAAAATTTTCAGCTGGAAAAGGTACAACAGTTAAGGATTTTTGGCCAAATAGCCTAAACTTAAAAATATTAAGTCAGCATTCAAATCTTACAAATCCAATGGATAAAAAATTTAGCTATGAGAAAGAATTTAAAAAATTAAATTATAGAAAATTAAAAGATGATCTTAAGAAGTTAATGACAGACTCGCAAGAATGGTGGCCCGCAGATTACGGGCATTATGGACCCTTTTTTATTAGATTAGCTTGGCATGCAGCTGGAACATATAGAACTGGTGATGGTAGAGGTGGAGCTGGAACAGGAAACCAAAGATTTGCACCTTTAAATGCTTGGCCTGACAATGTAAATTTAGATAAGGCGAGATTACTACTTTGGCCAATTAAACAGAAGTATGGAAAACAAATTTCATGGGCTGATTTATTTATTTTAGTTGGAAACGTTGCACTAGAGTCTATGGGTTTTAAAACTTTTGGGTTTGGTGCTGGCAGAGTTGATATTTGGGAACCCGAAGATGATATTTATTGGGGTTCCGAAAAAGAATTATTAGGTGTTGAGAGATATAGTGGAAAAAGAGATTTAGAACAGCCTCTTGGGGCATCACATATGGGATTGATTTACGTAAACCCACAAGGTCCAGATGCTAATCCAGATCCTTTACTGGCCGCTCATGATATTAGAGAAACTTTTGGAAGAATGGCTATGAATGATTATGAAACAGTTGCATTAGTTGCAGGAGGGCACACGTTTGGTAAATCTCATGGAGCAGCGCCAGAGTCTCATAAAGGCCCCGATCCAGAAGGTTCAAAAATTCAGGATCAATCAACAGGGTGGAATAGTAATTATAAATCAGGAAAAGGCGTAGACACTATAAGCAGTGGTATTGAAGGTGCGTGGACGCAGTCTCCTATCAAATGGGATATGGGTTATTTTGATTGTTTATTTAATCATGAATGGGAATTAACAAAAAGCCCTGCAGGCGCTCATCAATGGACACCTAAACAAAATGGTCAAAAAATTAAGATGGTTCCTGACGCTCACGACAAAAAGAAAATGCATCCACCAATGATGCAAACAACAGATCTTTCATTAAGAATGGATCCTTCTTATGGATCAATATCGAAACATTTTTATAACAACCCAGCTGAATTTGAAGATGCTTTTGCAAGAGCATGGTTTAAATTAACTCATAGAGATATGGGTCCAAGGGCTTGTTATTTAGGCAATGAAGTGCCCAAAGAAGAATTGATATGGCAAGATCCTGTAAAAAAACCAAAATATAAATTAAAAAAAAGTGACATTAAAATTCTAAGATCCAAGATATCAAAATCTAAATTGTCTGTGTCAGAATTAGTAAGCACAGCTTGGGCATCAGCTTCAACATACAGAGGATCAGATAAGAGAGGTGGAGCGAATGGAGCAAGAATTGCATTAGAGCCACAAATTAATTGGGATGTTAATGATCCAAAACAGATAAATAAGGTTGTTAAGACTTTAGAAAAAATCAAAGACAACTTTGATAATAAGAAAAAAACTGTTTCGTTAGCTGACTTAATAGTACTTGGTGGAAACGTAGGTATTGAAATGGCTGCTAAAAAAGCAGGAATGAAAGTCGATATACCTTTCTCTTCAGGAAGAGGAGACGCTACTCAAGAACAAACCGATGTTCATTCATTTAACCTTTTAGAGCCACAAGCTGATGGATTTAGAAACTATAACAAAGATGAAACAACAACAGTTTCATCTGAGGAAAAGTTAATAGATAAAGCACAATTAATGGGTTTAACGGCTCCTGAAATGACAGTGCTTGTTGGTGGTATGAGAGTATTGAATACTAATTTTGATCATTCAAAGAATGGAGTTTTTACTAAAAAACCTGGAACATTAACAAATGATTACTTCGTTAATCTTTTAGATATTAATATTACTTGGAAAGAGACAGACAAATCTGAAAGATTTTTTGTAGGTAAAGATAGAAAGACAAGTAAAGTTAAGT
The DNA here is from genome assembly GCA_902606115.1 of uncultured Pelagibacteraceae bacterium. Classification (GTDB taxonomy): domain Bacteria; phylum Pseudomonadota; class Alphaproteobacteria; order Pelagibacterales; family Pelagibacteraceae; genus Pelagibacter. The sequence goes on along the minus strand of CACLFM010000001.1, from coordinate 165,647 downwards.
GGCAAGGGACTAGAATAGACTTAATATTTGGTTCAAACTCTCAATTGAGAGCTATTGCTGAGGTTTATGCATGCAAAGACTCATCTAAAAAATTTGTTAATGACTTTGTTTCCGCATGGACAAAAGTCATGAATTCTGACAGATTTGATTTAAAATTAAATTAAAAATATGGAAACTGCAATTAATTCACCTAAAGTAAGTTTTGAGGACTTTCACGAAGTGCCTGATTTGAAATTTGATATTGAAAGGCTTAGAGCCGACTTAGAAAAAATTCTTGAGGAAAAAAAATTTAATTCGCCAGGGGTAACACACTTTGGTGCAATACCCCTTAATCAGATACCTAATGATAAGAATTCTATAACAGGTAATAATATTAGAGGTAAATATTGGACCATAGCAGATGAAACTGGAAAAGAAGTTTCAAGAGATGTAGAGATTGACGAGTCCAAGTATACTAAACTGATACCTGAATTTGAAAAAACATATTTTAAAGAAGTTTATGAGACTTTAAGTAAAAAATTTAAATTAGGGAGAGTTAGGTTATTATTGAAAGAACCTAGATCTACTTTGAGCTGGCATAAAGATCCAGAGTGTAGACTACACGTACCAATAATAACAAATCCTGGTTGTTCAATGGTAATAGAAAATGTTGCAAAACATTTACCAGCTGATGGTAAAGTTTGGATAACAAATAACACTAAATACCATAATTTCTTTAACGGAGGTGAGCAAGCAAGAATACATTTAGTAGCGTGTGTATTGGAAAGCCCATTTAATTAATGACTGAATTTACAAAAGGTATATTTGAGGTAAGTAAAGACGTTTATAAAAATAATAAAGGCTCTATATTAAGAACAATAGTATATACGATTGGTCATTTTGCAATAGCTATAACAGTATTGATGCTTGTAGCTGATGTATCTTTTGCGATTGCTTTAACAGATGCTATTGTTGAGCCTATAGCTAATTCTGTTTGGTACTTTGTGCTTGATAAATGGTGGGCAAGTAAAAAAAAATAGCTTAGTATCCCCACAAGTTTTCATTATCAACCCACCCTGTATAATTTGCTGTTACTACTTTAAACCATTTATTTTCTTTTTTTTTTACAATTAACATTCTTCCACTTTTTATAACCGCCACTGGCTTAGAATATTTTGTAAAATTATTAAAAAGTATTTTTTCTTCTAGTACAATTAATGAGTTGCCTTTTTTAAGCTGGGATCTATGAACCCATCCGCTATTGTTTTTATAATCTATAATTTTTCTAAAATTTTCTTTTTCATCAATAATTTTAAGAGGAAAATTTTTTTTTAAATAAATAAATTTAATTGGATAGTCTAAACCAGGTCCATATCTTACATTTACTTTATTATATTTTAAAGAGAGAAAGTAATTTTCTTCTGCTGTAGACTCATTTAAAAAAAATACAAATAACGGTATAATTAAAATTCTTAACATCTTTATTTTGTTAAATTACAAATTTTAAATTCTAGATTTAATAAATTAATAATTAAAACTTTACCATTTAGACTCTTTCCAATATCTAATATATATTTTATTGCCTCATTAGCTTGAATATTGCCAACTACACCAGCGACTGTCCCAATAACACCATCTTCTTCACATGTGGCTATATCACCAGGCATACCTTGGTAAAAAGATTCTAAACAGGGTTTTTTTTTTTTAGAAAAATCAAAACTAAAAATATGACCATCAAATTTTCCTATTGCTCCAGCAATAAAAATCTTTTTTAAAATCTTAGAGAATTTGTTTATTAAAAATTTACTTTTAAAGTTATCAGTCCCATCTATAATTATATCAAAAGATTTTATTATTTGGCTTATATTAAAATCATTAATATTTTTTTTATAACTTTTTATTTTAATATGAGAATTAACCTTTTTTATTCTTTGTTTTACAACACTAACTTTATATTTCTTTACGTCACCAGCGGTAAATATAGATTGTCTGTGAATATTTGATAAACTAACTTTATCATGATCAATTAAGCCAATTGTTCCAACTCCAGCTCTACTTAAATATTCTGCTGCAGGACAACCAAGTCCTCCAAGACCTACGATTAAAACTTTTGATTTTTTTAGCTTTTTTTGCCCACTTACCCCTATATCTTTTAAAATAATTTGCCTGGAATATCTTTCTATTTCGTTATCTCTAAGACTCATTTTTTTCCTGTAGATCCGAAACCACCTTGACCCCTAACAGTATCAGGTAAATTATCAACTTCCTCAAATTCCATTTTAAGAATTGGAACTAAAACCATCTGGGCTATTCTATCCCCATTATTAATTATAAAATCTTTGTCACCATGATTAAATAAAATTATTTTTAATTCACCTCTATAATCACTATCTATAGTGCCTGGAGAATTTAATACACCCATGCTTTCTTTAGCAGCCAAACCAGATCTAGGTCGTATTTGAATTTCTAATTCTTCAGGTATTGCAACCTGTAAGCCTGTCGGAATTAACTCTGAGCTATTTGGTTTAATCACAACTTTTTTATTTAAAAATGCGGATAAATCTACGCCTGATGAACCTTCAGTTTTGTACTTTGGAGTGATTACTTCTTCACTGGTCTTTTTAATTAATATTCTGACCATTAAATCAAATTAAGCTGATTGATAACTCTTTTTACAATCTCATCAGCCACTACTGATTTATAAGTTTTAGTAATAATTTCGTCTTCAACATTTTTGTCCTTATAAAATATTGAAACCTCATTAAAATCAGAATCAAAACCAATATCATTTTTGCTAACATCATTAGCTATAATCCAATCACAACCTTTATTTTGCAGTTTTTGTTTACTATTAGAGTGTAAATTACTAGTTTCAGCTGAAAAACCTATTACTAATTTTGGTTTATTATTATTTGTAGATATTAACTTTAAAATATCTATATTTTTTTCAAAATTTAATTTTAGATCGATATTTTTTTTTATTTTATCTTTACTTAAATTTTTTACTTTAAAATCACCCACAGCTGCACAAAAAATAGCAACATCACACGGTAAATTTTCTACTGTCTTCTGATACATTTCTTCAGCGGTATTTACTTTTAAGAAATTAATATTTGGATTAGGGATAAGCTTTGATGGACCAGAAATTAAAGTTGTATCAAAACCATTGTTAAATAATGATTTTGCTATCTCGTATCCTTGTTTACCACTTGATCTGTTTGAAATATACCTAACAGGGTCTATAAATTCTTGTGTTGGACCTGCTGTAACAACTGCTCTTAATTTTTTGTTATTACTTTTAAATTTAAAAAAATTATCAAGTTCTTTAAGTATGTATTCTATATCAGCCATTCGTCCATCACCGTATTCTCCACATACCATTTCTCCATTAAATGGTCCTATGATTCTATAATTGTAGCTTTTAATTTTTTCTAAATTTTGTTTATTTGAGGCATGTTCCCACATTCTTACATTCATAGCTGGACAAACAAATATGTTTTTATTAGATGCTTGAATAACAGTTGTTGCTAAATCATCACTTATACCCTGGCTCATTTTAGCAATAATATTTGAGGTAGCTGGAGCTATTAATATTAAATCTGCCCATCTTGATAGAGAAATATGATCCATTTCAGACTCATTCTCAACAGAATATATATCTTCATAAACTTTATTTTTTGAAAGTGATGTAATCGATAAGGGTGTAACAAATTCAGTACCACCTTTTGTCAGTATAGTTTTAACTTCACACTGAAGCTTTGTGAGAGATCTAATCAAATCTAATGATTTATAGGCAGCAATGCCACCAGAAATTATAATTAATATTTTTTTTTTCTCTAAAAATTTCATACTGAATTAAAATACTATGACACCTAAAAAAACAAGTATTAATACTCCAATAATACTTTGGTTTCTTAGAGATTTCATCTCGTTTTTCTTCTCAGTTAGCGAAGAATAATAATTGGTATTTTGCGGAATTTGACCACTAGCTAAAAATGTTAAAGCTTGATTAGCGTTTTCCATAACTTTTGGAAATTCCGGAATTTTTTTTAAAATCTCTGCAGAATCTTTTAGAGAATCTACTACTTTTTTAATTGGATCTTTGGTTTCCTTTAACCAGTTTTCTAATACTGGTCTTGAGGTTTCCCATATATTAGTATTTGGATCTAGTTTTCTTGAAACCCCTTCAACAACCACCATCGTCTTTTGAAGCAACAAAAGTTGTGGCTGAGTTTGCATGTTAAATTTTTCAGTTATATCAAATAATTGTTTTAATAATTTTCCCCCAGATATATCTTTAACACTTTGACCAAATATTGGCTCTCCAATTGACCTTAAAGCTTGAGCAAGTTCATCAACTGAAACGTTTTTCGGCACTAATCCTGCAAGCAAATGAACCTCAGCTACTTTCTTATAATCTCGACTTACAAAACCAAACAATATCTCTGCTAGGTATCTTCTATTTAATTTGTCAATTCTTCCCATAATCCCAAAATCGATAGGAACAATTTGTCCTGACGAATTTATAAAAATATTTCCTTGATGCATATCAGCATGAAAAAAACCATCTCTAACCGCTTGCCTTAAAAAGTGTTGTATTAAATTTGATGCAACCTTAGAAGTATCTACTCCACTTTCTGTTAATTTTTCTTTTTCTCTTATAGATACTCCATCAATCCAATCCAAGGTAAGAATATTTTCACTTGTAAAATTCCAATATATTTTTGGAACACTAAAACCCAAATCATTCTTAGTGTTTTCCAAATATTCATTAGCTGCTGCTGCTTCAAATCTTAAATCCATTTCATTATTTGTTATTTCTTTAAACAAAAAAACCACTTCAATTAATCTCAATCTTTTTGTTTTTGGAATAAATGTTTCAACTAAATAAGCCAACATCATTATTGCATCAATTTCAGAATTGAAAATTTCTTTAATATTAGGTCTTAAAACTTTTATAGCTACATCTTTAATAGTATTAGCTTCGTTTATTTTTGCTTTATGTACTTGAGCTATTGATGCAGCTGCAATAGGCTCAGAGAATTCAATTATACTTTTTGCCGTAACTTCTCCAAGGTCCTTTTTAATAATATTTTCAGCAATAGATTTTGAAAAAGGTGGTAATTTGTCTTGTAGTTTCTCCAAATTTTTAGTTAACTCTTCACCAATTATATCAGGTCTTGTTGCTAAGAATTGACCAAGTTTTATAAAAGTAGTGCCCAAGTCTTGAATACTTGAAGCTAAATCTGAAGTGTTATCTTGTTTCTTTTTATTTTTTTCAAAAGAAAAAGATACTAAGTTAAAAAATAATTTAATAAAAAAAGGAACTTTATGTGTGTTATCAACAATATCTATAATCTCTGACGAACCTATCTTTCTAGCAATTTGAAACAATATAATAATTTTTTTTATCATATTTTCCATCCTGAATGTATTGAAACTATACCTCCTGAAAGATTCCTATAACCTGGTTTGTAAAATTTATTTTTTTTTAATATTTGAGTTAACTCCTCTTGATTTACGAAATTCTCAATACTTTTTATTAAATATTCATATGGTTTACTCTCTCCAACAACAATTTTTCCAATTGCTGGAATAAATCTGGAATAACTTTTATATAAAATTTCCAGATTCTGATTTTGAATTTTTGAAAATTCTAAACAAAAAAACCTACCTCCCTTTTTTAAAACTCTGTAAGCTTCCCTTATAGACTTATTAATATTTTTTGTGTTTCTTAGTCCAAAGCTAATTGTATAAAAATCAAAACTATTACTAGGTATATAAAGATTTTCTGCATTAGAAAGCTTCCATTTTATGTTTTTATAGTTTTTAAGTCTTTTTTTTCCTTCCGTTAACATTTTACGATTAAAATCCACACACAAAATTTTTGATTGATTCTGATTAACATCCGAAAATAATTTTGCTATATCACCAGTGCCACATGCAACATCAACAAGCGTATCATTTGCAGATGGATTAATTAATCTAATCAATTCTCTCTTCCAATATCTATGAACACCAAATGACATAAAGTCATTCATCAAATCATATTTGTTATAAACTGCATCAAAAACGCTTTTAACTAAACCTTTTTTTCGCTGAAGATTTTGTTGCATAGTAATAATATTTTTTTTTAGTAATATAGTATTAAATGCCAGAATTACCAGAAGTAGAAGTAGTAGCACGCTCATTAAAAAAAACGATTAAAAACCATAAAATTATTAAAATTACTGTAAACAATCGAAATTTAAGGTTTAAGCTTCCGCAAAATTTCGAATACGTTTTAAAAAATAGAATTATTAAAAACATTAAACGAAAGTCTAAATATATCATATTTGATTTTGATAATAATTTTTATACAATTTTGCACCTAGGAATGTCTGGAACTTTACACATCCCTAGAAATAAAAAGATTTCAAATTTAAGTTTTTATAGCAATCCAGTTTTACCAAAAAAACACAATCATATAATAATCAATTTTAAAAAGTTTAAATTAATTTATAATGATCCTAGAAGATTTGGATATTTTAAAATATTAAATAACAAACACGATTTTGAAGACTATTTTAAAAGAATAGGGCCGGAAGCTTTAGATAAAAAATTTAATATACTATATCTTAAAAAAAAAATCAAAAATAGGAAGAAAAATATAAAAAATATTTTGTTAGATCAAAAAATTGTTTCAGGCATAGGAAATATTTACGCAAATGAAATATTATTTAAATCCCAAATCTCTCCTATGAAAAGTGTTAAAGAATTGAGTCAAATAGACTTAGATAAAATTATTAAATTTTCAAGATTGACACTAAGAAATGCTATAAAATTTGGCGGTTCATCAATTAAGGACTTTAAAGGCATTTCTGGAAGTGGTGGAACTTTCCAAACAAAATTCAACGTTTATGATAGAGAAAATGAAAAATGTAAGAACAGTAAATGCAAAGGAATTATTCAAAAAAGGTATATTTCAAATAGGTCGACTTTTATTTGTAATTTTTGTCAAAAATAAAAAATTTATTGACCATACCGTTTTCTAAGGTTATACCATCGCGACACATGGCAAATACAAAATCAGCAATTAAAAGAATAAGAAGAATAAAAAAACAAACTTCTGTAAACAAAGCTAGAAAGAGCCGATATAAATTAGCTATAAAAAAAATGAACGGTCTGATTGTAAATAAAGACAAAAAAAAAGCCCTTTCTTACTTGCCCAAGTTGAATTCTGAGCTTATGAAGATAGCTAAAACAGGGATAATAAAAAAAGGTAACGCTTCAAGAAATATTTCAAGAATAGCTAGAAAGATTAGCGCTCTTTAATCAACTTAGAGTTACTAAAAGAATCAACCTCAAATACGCTTATACCACATATAACCTCATTAAAATTTCTATAACTAGATATTGAGTCAAATAAAATTTTAGATAATGACAAAAGTATTAGTAATATTTTTTTTACTACCATTAAAATTTTAGATTCAATCCACAATTTATTCAATTGAGGATTTTATTTTTTTTTTTTAAATCGAAAAATTTTATTGAATATTTATCTTTAAGATTTTAGATGGGGTTCCTCATGATAAATAATTTAAATGTTAGTATTGATAAAAAATTTAATTGGGAAGTTATTCAAAAAGAATTACGACATCAATTTGGAAATGAAATTTATGAAAGTTGGTTAAAAAAAATTGTATTTGAAGAAAAATTCTCAAACCATATATTGGTTTCAGTATCAACAAGATTTATTAGAGACTGGATTGTCTCTAGATATCTTGATCAAATTTTAGGAGCAATTAAAAAGGTTAATAAAGAAATAATTAGAATTGAGTTTAAAATAGAAAACAAAATAGACGGTATTAATAAAGATATCCAACAAAATACAAACAATAAAATATCATTTATTAAAGATTCTTTTGTTCAATATAATAGAATAGATCATAATAAATCATTTGAGAATTTTATTATTGGAGAAAGTAATAAACTTGCATTTGAAGCTGCAAAAAAAGTTTCTGAAAAAATTTCGCATTATAATCCTTTTTATTTATATGCAGGTGTTGGAATGGGAAAAACCCATCTATTAAATGCTATAGGTCTTAAGCTTAAAGAAGACAAAAAAGTTACATTTATATCAGCAGAAAGATTCATGTATCAATTTGTTAAAGCTATTAAGTCAAATGAAATGGTAAAGTTTAAAGATAATTTTAGAAATACAGATGTTCTAATAATTGATGACATTCAATTTATGAATGGTAAAGAGGCTATGCAAGAAGAATTTTTTCATACATTTAATTCATTAATAGACAAAGGTTCACAAGTTATTTTATCTGCTGATAGACCGCCTAATAAGCTTATCAAAATACAAGAACGGATCAAATCAAGATTTTCTGGAGGCTTAGTAGTTGATATTCAAAGCCCCGAACATGATTTACGCTTAAAAATTCTCAAAACAAAAGTCGATGAATTGAACATTTTATACAGTGAAAAATTAAAATTGTCTGAAGAAATATTAAAATTTATAAGTAGTGAAATTCGCAATAGTATTAGAGAACTAGTGGGCGCTCTAAACAGAGTTGCATCATTTTCAAGAATTTACAATAGAGTTCCAAATTTAAATGAAGTTAAAATTATTTTAAAAGATTTATTGAGCGTAAATGAAACTAATATAACAATTGATAATATACAAACTTTGGTATGCAAATATTTCAAAATAAGTAAAAATGAAATGCTTTCATCTAGAAGATCTAGATATTTAGTTAGACCTAGACAAGTTGCAATTTATCTCTCCAAAACTCTTACTACAAAATCTTTACCTGAAATAGGTAGAGAATTTTCCAATAGAGACCACACTACTGTGATACATTCTGTTAAGACAATAGAGAAGTTAAAGAGTGATAATAACGAAATATCTACTGGAATTAGTTATTTGAAAAATCAGATTTTGTATAAAAAAGAGAATGAAATTTAGTATTAATCAAAAAGATTTACAAGAGTCGCTTGGTTTTTGCCAAAATGTTATTGAAAGAAGAAGCACATTGCCTATTCTTTCTAACGTTCTAATTGAGGCAAAAAATAATATTTTAAAGATAACTGCAACAGATTTAGATATGATTTTTGTACACATTATATCTAATGTAGAGATTAATGAGGAGGGCGAAACAACAACTAATTCCTCTATAATGCACGATATAGTTAGGAAATTTTCAGTTGGAAAAAAAATTAATGTAGAAACTATATCTGAAAGTAAGCTGCAATTAGAGTCAGAGAAATCTGTTTTTAAGTTAAATTGTATTGACGCTAAAGAATTTCCACTATCTGAAGATGACTTAAGTGGAGAAACAGTAACAATAAATTCACAAAAATTTCTTAAACTGTTAAATAAGTGTAAATTTTCAATCTCAAACGATGAAACAAGACATTATTTGAGTGGTATTTTTTTACATTTAACACAAAATGATGAAAAAAATTATATAACAGCTGTTTCAACAGACTCACACAGAATGTCAATTTCTAAAATGAGATTGAGTCAAAAAATGAATTTTGAACCAATAATTCTACCAAAAAAAACAATTTACCACTTGTGTTCTCTTTTAGAAAATTTAAACGGAGACATTAAAATTTTAAATTCTAAATCAAAGATAAAATTCTTTTTAAATAATAGCACTTTAACCTCAAAAGTTATTGATGGAAAGTTTCCTAATTATATTCAAGTAATACCAAAAGATAACAAAAAAAAATTAGAAGCAGATTTAGAATTATTTCATCATAGTGTAGATAGAGTTGCCTCAGTCTCAACAGATAAAAAAGATGGTGTTAGATTTAGTTTGTCAAAAAATAAATTAGATCTATCTGTGAATAATGCAAATAGTGGAAATGGAAAAGAGACACTTTCAGTTAATTTTGATTACGATTTAGATATTAGTTTTAACTCAAAATATTTAATTGATGTTGCAAGTCAGTTAGAGGGAGAAAATATTGAAATATATTTTAATGATATTGCTTCACCGGCTTTGATTAAAGACCCAAACGATTTTGATAGTATATTTGTAATTATGCCAATGAAAGGCTAATTTTAAGAGATTTTTTCGAGCTCATTATAAACAATTTGTTCCACGTTACTTGCGAATTTATCTTGTGTCATCCCAGGTGGAAAAATATTTAATATTGAAATTGTAATTGTTTGATTAGGATTTATAATTCCTTTTTTAGGCCATACTTTTCCAGAATTAATAGCAACAGGCAAACATGCAATTTTTAGATCACTATAAATTCTCGAAAAACCTTTTTTAAATTTTGATCTATCATCAGAATTTTTTCTTGTCCCTTGTGGAAAAATTATTAAAGTTTTATTTGTTTTTTTAATTATTTTGCCAACCTCTTCAGAGAAATTGAGATTTTCCCGAGATATCTTATCTCTATCGATTGAAATACATCCTAATTTTTTTAAATACCAACCGAACAAAGGTATTTTTATAAGTTCTTTTTTTAATATAAATACTGAATTATTAAATATTGTTTGTAAAAAAAAAGTTTCAAAAATTGATTGGTGAGTGCAAACTACAAAATACTTATGATCATTTATAATATTTTCAGTACCCTTAACTTCTATTTTGGTTGACATTAAATACCTAAGGCAAAATGCGGCCCAAAACCCTATAACCTTACCACCAATAGTGACAAAGTAATTTGGTAATATTAAGCTTGGTAAAAATAGAATTAAAATAAAAATTAATCCAAAATAGAAAATAAATAAAAAAATAATATTTCTTATCATTGATTTAAATTATGTCATTCAAATTTTGCTTCTTACTTATTTTCTTTACAATTGAATCTTTAACAATTATTTCTATTGGACGTGGTCGCAAGTTATAATTTGATGCTAAAACAATACCGTAAGCCCCAACGTCTTTGATAGCTAAATTATCACCCTCATTTATTTTTTGATAACTTTTTATTTTCAAAAAACGATCAGATGTTTCACATATAGGTCCGACAAAATCGTGAGGAATAGAATTTTTAGATGACTTTCTATTTAGTGGAATTATATCATGCGTTGCATTGTAAAGAGCAGGACGTATCAAATCATTCATACCTGCGTCTATAATAATAAATTTTTTGTTTATACTATTTTTAATGTAAATTACTTTGGTTAACAAAACGGCTGTATTGCCTACAATTGAACGTCCCGGCTCAAAAATTATTTTACAATTATTTTTCTTTGAAAACTTTAAAATATTTTTTGAAAGTTTGGAATAATTTAATTTCTTGGTATTTTGATTGTACTTAATACCCATACCCCCTCCTAAATCAATATACTCAAATTTGAATTTTGATTTAGCTAAAATCTTACTTATTTTAATAAGCACATTATTGTAAGGTTTATTTTGAGTTATCTGGCTCCCAATATGTACGCTTAAACATTTTATTTTAATATGATATGAATTCTTAAATTTTTCCAAAATTTTAATTATATCGCTTACACTCAATCCAAATTTATCTTGCATTCTACCTGTCGATATTTTTGTATTAGTTTTTGCATCTATATTTGGATTTAATCTAAGTCCAATATTTACTTTTTTTTTAAACATTTTAGCTAATTTTTCTATGTTGCTTAGTTCACTTTCAGACTCAACATTTATAAGAAGTACATTTTTATTTATGGCAAACTTTAGTTCACTAAATTTTTTTCCAACACCAGAGTACACAATTCTATTAGGTTTAAATCCTAAAGATAATACTTTTTTTAATTCGCCATCTGATACAACATCAGCTCCTAGACCATGACCTTTAATAATTTTAAGTATCGTTGAATTATAATTTGATTTAACTGAAAAACAAATCAATGGATTAAAGGATTTAAAGGAGTTTTTAAAATTATTGATGTTTTTAACTAAACTTTTATTTGAATAACAATAAATAGGAGATCCGTATTTTTTAATTAATTTTTCTGCTTTAATTTTTTCTATATAAAAATTATTATTTTTATAATTCATTAAATAATGGTTCTGTGATTTTCAGTCTTTTTATTAGCTTTGTATTCAGGGTCACCTTTTTTTCCGCATGAGATTAAAGATAAAAATATAATTGTAAAAAATAAAAAATTTTTCATTTAATTTCCTTTTTAAGTTTATTTATCATTTTCTTAATGTTTTCAAAAGATGTTCCTCCATATGATTTCTTTGAGTTAACTGAATTTTTTAACTTTGTTTGTTCTAGAATTTCATTATTTAGTCTTTTATCAATATCTTTCATTTGATCTAAGCTTAGGTCTTCAAGTGATAAATTTAATCTTTCTGCTAAATTTACTATTTTTGATGTTATCTTATAAGACTCTCTAAAAGTAATGTTTAAATTTTTAACCATACTATCAGCTAAATCAGTCGCAGTTATATAACCTTTGCTTGCGGCATTTAGCATTTCTGATTTATTAATTATTAAACCTTTCAAGACTTCATCGAATATTAATAAACTATTTTTTAAAGTATCAAATGAATTAAATACTAGCTCCTTATCGTCTTGCAGGTCTTTAAAATAAGATAAAGGTAGTCCCTTCACAATTGTAAGCATAGAGATCAAAGAACCATAGCTTACTCCTGTTTTTCCTCTTAAATATTCTAATGTATCAGGATTTTTTTTTTGTGGCATAATAGAAGAGCCGGTTACCAAGTTGTCTTTTAACTTTATAAAATTAAATTGATCAGAATTCCAAATAATTAATTCTTCTGAAATTCTAGAAATATGCATTGAGCATACTGCAACATTATATAAAAAATCTAATACAAAATCTCTATCAGATACTGTATCTATAGAGTTATTTGTAGGCTTACTAAACTTAAGTTTTTTTGTTGTATACCATCTATCAATTTTAAAAGAGGTGCCAGAAATTGCACAAACTCCCAAAGGACTTTCGTTTAAACTCTCATAGCTATTCTTAAATCTTTTTTTATCTCGGTTAAACATTTCAATACACGACAAAAAATAATGAGATAAAGAAATTGGTTGAGCATTTTTCAGATGTGTAAATCCTGGTAAAATAGTTTTTATATTTTTCTGTGCGTTATTAAGTAAGGTTTTAATTACTCTTAATAATAATTTATCAATATCATTAACAGAATCTTTCATCCACATCTTAAGATCTGTTAAAACTTGATCATTCCTTGATCTTGCCGTATGCATAAAACCAGCATCATCACCAATTAATTCAAACAATCTACTTTCTATATTCATGTGAATATCTTCTTTAGAAATATCAAATTTAAATTTTTTTTTCTCAATCTCATTTTTAATTCTATTTAATCCCCATAAAATTTTATCTTTAGTTTTGATTGAAATAATTTTTTGTTTGTAAAGCATCTCAGTATGCACAATCGAACCTTTTATATCTTCTTTGTACAAACGTTTATCTATATTAATTGATGAACCTACTTTCTTAAAAGTACCTGAGATTTGTTTTTTAATACGAGTACTCCAAACTGCATAGTTGTTTTTATTTTTTCTCATGATAATTACTAATTATATTTAGTATGCGTAATTTAATTAAATTTTTTATAACAGTTATAATTATTTTTTCTACATTTAGTAGTCATTCAAAAGATTTAAATTTACCAAAAAATTTGATTATCCACGAAAAACTAAAAAAATATGAGAATGTATCTTTCAAAAATAGATTTGATAAGGATATTGATTTAGCAAATTTTAATGGAAAGTTACTGTTATTGAATTTTTGGGCAACCTGGTGTGAACCGTGCAAAGAAGAAATGCCATCATTAGATAAACTTGCTGTTGATCAAAAATTCAAAAATATAGAAATTTTACCAATAAATATTAGTCAGGAAAAAAAAAAAAAAATTGAGGAGTTCTATAAAGAAACTAAAATTAAAAATTTAGATATTTTTTTTGATACTGATGTTAGATTAGCAAAAAAGTTTTTACTTAGAGGGGTGCCAACAACACTGATAATTGATAAAGATGGCGATGAAATTGCAAGAATTGTTGGGTCTATAGATTTTCAAGATGAAAATTTTAAAACTTGGCTTAGGAAATTTGATTAATCTTTAAAGAAATATGCAAGACAAACTAAAACTATAATGGCGATAAATTGCAAAAGAACCCTTAGCTGCATAAGTTTATTTGAATATTTTTTGCTAGCCGATCCTCCCTTAAAAAGCGTACCAATACCTAAAATCAAAACTATCGCAACAGATAATATTAGTACTATAGCTATAACTTTTATAAAAATTTCTGAAACCATTAAAAATACTTATTACATTAATATTAAAAAAAAAATAAAATAATTTTTTTATGTCATTTTGCCTTGATACAAAACTTATAAAACCAGATTCTGACAAAGAAATAAAAAATATAGTAATATTATTACATGGTTATGGAGGTGATGGAAATGATATTGCCCAAGTCGTATTAAATTGGAAAAGATTTCTACCCAATACACTTTTTGTATGTCCAAATGCTCCAGAGGTATGTTCTATTAACCCTGTAGGTTATCAATGGTTTGATCTAAGTAAAGACGATGAAGAATTTGTTCTAAATGAAAGTAAAAAAAATGAATTAGTGTTGAAAAATTTTCTAAATGAAATTAAGGAAGAGTTTTCTCTACCTAATTCAAAAATATGTCTATCTGGATTCAGTCAAGGTTGCATGATGTCAATTAGTGTAGGTCTTTCATCTGATGAAAAATATTCTGGAATTTTAGGATTTTCTGGAAAAATAATTAGTAAAAATGACTTATCTAAAAGAATAACCTTTAAACCAGAAACTTTGTTAATACACGGTGAGAATGATGATATCGTTCCTTGTGTAAATTCTTTAGAAGCTAAAGATTTTCTGGAAAGAAATAAAATTCCAGTTAAGTTAGAAATAATCAAAAATTGTGGTCATCATATACCTATTGAGGCATCAAGTTTTGGTTTAAAATTTATAAAAAAAATATTTAATATTAATTAAATTAAATTTAACAATTTGAAGCATTGAATTAATTTTTTTTTTGGGTTAATTTAATTTATGAATTTCAAAGATCACAATGTATCATTAGAAAAATGTCCCGCACTTGTATTAAATGCAGATTATAGACCCTTAAGTTATTATCCATTGTCTTTATGGAGCTGGCAAGACTCAATTAAATCTGTTTTTTTAGATAGAGTTTCAATAGTTTCCTATTATGATAGAGTAATAAGAAGCCCTTCATTTAGCATGAAACTTCCAAGCGTTATTGCACTCAAGAGTTACATCAAACCACTTTCTAACCCAAATTTTACAAGATTTAATGTTTTTTTAAGAGATAAATTTTCATGTCAGTATTGCGGAAGTAAACATGAACTAACCTTTGATCATTTATTGCCAAGATCAAAAGGAGGAAAAACTGATTGGGATAATGTTGTAACAGCTTGTTCAGGTTGTAATGTAAAAAAAGGTGGTCGACTATTAGAAAAATCAGGAATGAAATTAAATCAAAGACCTTTTCAACCTACCACAGAAGACTTGCATAGAAATGGTAGAAATTTTCCGCCAAATTTTCTACATAAAAGTTGGATGGACTATTTATATTGGGACGTTGAACTTGAACCCTAATTAAATTTTTTCAGATATATTGATTGCAATTTTAGACCCAGTTTTTATCACTTTATCAAATATTGAATACAAGCCATCTTTGGTTGCTCCTTCATCATATGCAATATCTTTATGATCTATTTCATCTTGTCTAAATTTTTCGATTTTTTTTCTTAAAACTTTTTCATCATTTTTGATTTCTTTTATCTGATTAAAGTAATGCTCATCTATCACCTCTTCAACAGATGCAGTACAAAGCATCGCTGCTTTTTTTCCCAACAAAGTACTTCCAAAACCTAAGCCTAAACCTAAAAGGTCCCATAAAGGTAAAAATTTAGTTGGTTCAATCCCTCTTTTTTTAATTTCTTTCTCAAAAAATTCACAATGCTCTACTTCGTGCTCTTTCATGTGTTCAATAGTTTTTTTTAACTCTTCATTTTTAACTATAGTATTTAAAGCTAATAGTTGACCTTCATAAATTTTAATAGCACCTCTCTCACCTGCATGATCAACTCTAATAAATTCTTCAATTTTTTTTTTATTACTTTTTTTTTGCATATTTGAATATATAGACAATGACAGTAGTAAAAACAAACGAATTTATAAAATTTAAAGTCGCAAGCGAAACCCCAAACAATGAAAAATTTACGTCTTTGCAATCAACTTGAGTATTATTTTTAAGAGATTTTAATATTTCTTCTTTATCAATAATATTGGTATTTTCACCTGTGCACGAAAATATTGGCTCGATAAACCCATTTTCAATGCTTACATGATAACCTGATATTAGAAGACTTGAAATAAAAGTAAGTGCTAAAAATTTTAATAATATATTTTTATTATTATAAAAAAAAGCTATCAAACTAATTATTAAAGCCAAAGCATAAGGTATTCTTTGATATAAACATAATACACATGGTTTAAAACCAAGAATATATTCAATATAAAAAGCTGCAGCTAAAGAAAAAAAACTTACAACAAATGTGAATAAAAAAAAGTACTTAATAATTTGGTTAGACATTTATTTTAAAAATTTATTAGGAATTTATATACAAAAAATGCAAAAATTATAATAATAGTGGAAATCAAAATTGAGACTGGCAAAAGCTTTTTTTCGATAATTTTTTTCATCGCAACACCAAAATTACTTAGAAGAAAGGAAATAATGAAAAATCTAGATCCTCTTGTGAGAAGAGAGACTACGATAAAATAAAAAAAATTAAAATGCACAAACCCACTTGTAATAGTGAGTAACTTAAAAGGGACAGGTGTAAAACCTGCAATCGCAAGTAAGGTTATCCAAGCAATTGTTCCACCATCAGAAGAAACCTTATTTTTTAAAAAATTTGCGTTATCAACTCCATATAGCTCAAATATTTTAATTCCAATCTCATTAAAAAAAATAAATCCTATTAAATATCCTAAACAAGCACCTAACACAGATCCAGTTGTTGCTATTAAAGCTATTTTTTTCCATTCTTTTTTCTTAGCAATTGTCATAGGAATTATAAATACGTCTGGTGGAATAGGAAAAATAAAGCTTTCTATGAATGATATAAGACCTAAAAATTTTTTAGAATTTTTGTGACCAGCAATTTTAATTGACCTATTATAAATATTTTTTATCATATTTTTTATGTTCTAAAAACTACCTTTATACTATAAATTTTATGTTAAATTAATTAAAAAGGGCGAATGGCGGAACTGGTAGACGCGTTGGACTCAAAATCCAATAGCAGCAATGTTGTGAGAGTTCGAGTCTCTCTTCGCCCACCAAAATTTTATGAAATTAAATAATTATAATAATCTATTGGAACTTTTTTTTGATCAGTACAAGAAACAAGACAAAAATAAGATTTTTTTAACCAATCTAGGTAAACCACAAATCGAAATAAGTTGGGGAAAAACTTATTTATTGATAAATCATTTATCAACTCAAATTTCTAAACACATAAAATTAGGCGATAGATGTATTTTAATATCAGAAAATAGACCAGAGTGGTTTATATCTGATCTAGCAATTATGTTATCAGGTGGAATTAGTGTGCCCGCATATACTACTTACACAACTAATGATTATGAGTATATAATTAATGATTGCGAACCTTCGATTGTAATAGTTTCAAATGATAATCAATTTTCAAAGATAAAAAGTATTTTGAATTTTAAAAAGATTAAACAAGTTATTTCATTTGAACGATTAGAAAATTTTGAATATGAAAATTATATTTGTATGGAAGATATTATTAATAAAAAAAATAATTTTGAAATTTTTGATAATGAAATAAATTTAAAAAGGCATGACCCAGCTTGCATTATATATACTTCAGGCACACAAGGAAATCCCAAAGGAGTGATCTTGAGTCACGGTGGGATTCTAAGTAACTGTGAAGGAGGTTATGAATTGCTCAAATCGATTATATCTAAAGATATGAAGTTTTTAACTTGGCTACCTTTATCACATTCTTATGAACATACTGTGCAATTTATTCAAATCGCTGTAGGAGCAAAAGTGTTTTATGCAGAAAGCATTGATAAGTTACTTAAAAATATTAGTGATTGCTCACCAGATATCATGACAGCTGTTCCAAGGTTTTATCAAAACTTGTATCAAAAGATTAATTCTGCATTTAATAAATCGAGTGGTATAAAAAAATATTTAGTTGAGAATACTTTGAAACTTGGTTCAAAAAAATTTAGAAAAGAAAAAATGACTCTTAAAGATAAGATAATAAATAATATATGTGAAATTCTGGTAAGATCTAAGATAAAAAAACAATTTGGAGGTAGCCTCAAAACATTTGTCTCAGGTGGTGGGGCTCTTGACCCAAAAATTGGCACTTTTTTAAATTCTATAGGACTACCTACTTTACAAGGATATGGTTTAACGGAGAGCTCACCTGTTGTTAGCTGTAATCCTATCGAGGATATTAGAATTGATACTGTTGGAATTCCCTTCAGGTGTAACAATGTAAAAATAGCTGAAGATGGTGAAATATTAGTCAAGGGAGAAAATATTATGTTAGGTTACTGGAATAATAAAGTAGAGACCGAAAAAGTATTGGTTGATGGATGGCTTCATACAGGTGATATAGGAAAATTTGTAAACAATTATTTAAAAATAACAGATAGAAAAAAAGATATATTAATCACACCTGGCGGAGATAACATATCACCAGTTAAAGTTGAAACAGCAATAACAAATTCTAATTTTATAGATCAATGTTTAGTTTATGGTGATAACAAACCTTATCTTGTAGCTTTAATAGTTTTAAATATACAAATACATATAAGTAAAGAGGATTTAAGTGTTGAGATGGAAAAAATAAATAAAAATTTAACTAAAATAGAAAAAATAAAAAAATATTTTGTTGTTAAAGAAAATTTTTCAATTGAAAATGGTATGATGACACCAACATTAAAGTTAAAAAGATATAAGATTATTAAACTTTACAAAAAAAATTTTGAAGAACTTTATAATAATTAGCGAGTTGTTGGTGTTATATTAATCGCATAAACATTAATGTTTTTACATTGTAATAAATATAAAAAATTAAAAATAAATTTTAATTTTACAACTTAATTTCTAAAAAATTATATATTTGACATAACATAATAAAAAATTTAAAAATTAGTTAAACAACGAATCAAAATGATTCGTACAAACAGGGAGCTAAAGATGGCTAAAAGAAGAAAAAAAGCTAAGAAAAAAGCTAAGAAAAAAGCTAAGAAAAGAAAAAAAAGAAGATAGTATTTCTTTTTTAAAAACGCTTCTCATAACGATTGTGTGAGAAGCGTTTTTTTTTACTCTTCGTCATTCTCTGTAGCTAAACTTACGCTTTCCTCTTCACTTACATCTTCTACTGATTGTTTATGAGCTTCTGATTTTTTTTCTTTTTGATTTATAGCTTCGTTTTTCTCTAAGTTTCTTTTTAAGGCTTTATCTAGTTTTTTTTGAGTATTCTCAAGAGATATATTTAATACAATTTGAAATTCTGAAATAATTCTTTCATAAGCTTTTTCAAACAATTGTCTCTCGCTATAAGATTGGTCTATCATTATATCATCTCCTTTGTTTAGATCTCTTACAACTTCTGCAAGATCATAAATTTTTCCAGATGTAATTTTTTGCTCATATTCCTGAGCCCGTCTACTCCACATAGATCTTTTTATTTTAGGTTTTCCTTTTAAAATAGAGATAGATTTATTTACTTGGTTAATTGTTGACAATGGCCTTAAGTTTGATTGTTTGTTGATGGGCAATAATCCAATAGCTTTATCTTTTTCAAATTTAATATCATAGCACTGGACATCAATATCTCCGATTTTTTTTGCGCTAACTGACAATATTTGACCCACACCGTGTTTTGGATAAACAATATAATCCTTTATTTTGTATTCTCTTTTTTCTGTTCCTTGTTTTTTAATTTTTACTATTTCTGGTTTTTGATCTAAAGTTTTTGTAAGTTTTAAGTTATCATTTTTATTGACATTGTTTTTTGAAACTTTTTTTCCAGTTTTATTTAGATTTTCTTTTTTTAAAATTTTTGGTCTGCCAACTTTTTTTATAATATTTTTTTTAACTTTAAATTTGGCTTTTACTTTTACTTTTTTTGGTACTGTTTTTTTCTTTTTAAAGGTTTTCTTTAAAATACTTTTCAAATTTATTTTCTTCATTTTTATACTTTTCGTTATCAATTGGAGGATTTTTTTTCTGAGAAATATTTGGCCAAATTTCTGAATATTTTTGGTTCATCTCTAACCATTTTTCGGATCCTTTTTCTGTATCTGGTTTTATTGCATCTATTGGACATTCTGGCTCACAAACGCCACAATCTATACACTCATCAGGTTTAATTACAAGCATATTTTTTCCTTCGTAGAAACAGTCTACTGGGCAAACTTCTACACAATCCATGAGCTTGCATTTTATACATTTGTCATTGACTATATAAGTCATTTTTTTTGTTCAGTCTGTATGTTTAATTTTATTTCACCAATAGTTTTATCATCAATGTAAAGCAATCCCGCCAAACGTCTCATTAGATTTTCCTCGTAAATGTCTGAATTACCGTCTGATAAAATAATTTCCCAAATATTTTTAATAATTTCTTTTTTCTTATCCTTGTCCATAGATTTGATACTTTTAGTAAACTCTTGTATGTGGTTAGAATCCGATTCCTTTTCTTCAGCAATTATCATCAATTTATCTACATCCTCATTGTCATCATTAAGTTTTTTAATGGTATTTTTTACAATACTTTTCTCTCTATCTGTGTAATTTTCATCAATTTTAGCAGCATGTATCATCAAACAGGCTACATTAAGTAAATCACTGTCATTATTTGATTGGTTATCTTTGTTAAAAAATTTTAGTATCATTTTAAATTTAGTTCTTTCAAAGCAGCAAATGGATTGTCACTTCGAAACTTGTCCTTAGGTATTCTGTTAATTTTTTTATTTGGATTATATTTAAGAAAATATTTATCATTTTCAAGTGACACATTGTAATTCATTTTTTTTATTAATTTTAGGAAATTATCTCTACTACAACCTAAAAGATTCAACATTTTAGGAACTAATTCAATTTTGTTATTTTTAACAGATTTTGAGCCTATAATTTCTATAAATAATCTTTCTAAAATATCTATACGTACAAAATATCCGTCGAACTTTTCAAAACCACAGAGAAGCATAAAATTTTTATCAGTGAATTTTTTATCATTCAGAAAATTTAAGCCAAAGGTTGGGGGTTCTAAATTATAATTTTTTTCATTATAATTTTTCCATAAAATTAATCTTAAAGAAACAATGTTTGGTTTAAATAGTTTGTATAAAAATACGTGATATCTACCAAATTTTACCCCATGATCTCTTAAGATTTTTCTTTCTTTTTGATCAATCTCGCTTAACAATTTTCCAATATTATCTCTTTTTAAAACTCCATTATTTTCATACAACATATAAGATAAAGCTCTAGTCGAAGAATTATGTGATTTTATGTCTTTTAATTCAATAAGACCATCTAATTCTCTGTGTATCTTTCCATTTAACCATTTTTTTAAAAAATTTTGTAATTTGTTTTTATCGTCAGTTTCAATAACATCATCAACTATTACAGTTATTTCAGGTTTTAAGTAATCGTTACCTTTAGACAGATATGCTATTGGAAAATTGTTCCAGTATAATTTAAGATCCTTTCTCAATTCTATATTTTTTGTTTTTATTATTTGATTAATTCTCCCTAATATCTCTGGACCTACATTCTGCCTTGACGCTTTTTTCAAAGACTTTATATCAGAGTCTAAATCTCCAATTTTAAAATCAAGTTCAAGCTTTAAACCTTTTAAATTCCCAATAAACTGGTTATTGATCATAACTTTTTCATTTTCAACTATTTTAGTCTCAAATATAATATCTTGCTTTAAACCTTTTGCTAAAACACTTGCCCGTTTATCAATAAAACTTTTTGTAAGTTCATCATGTAACCGATCTGACAATCTATCTTCTAAAAATTTGGCTCTTTCAATCCAATAGTCTTGGTTTTCTACCCATCCATTTTTATTCGCTATATAAGACCATGTTCTAACATTAGCAATCCTATTTGATATAGAGTCCACATTTCCGTCTAATTTATCAAGTATAGACAATTGTTGCTTCATATATTTATTTGTTATTTTTCCAGGAGACTCTCTTAGAAAATTAAAAACTTTTCCAACAACTTCTAAATGGTTTCCATAAGTTTTTTTAACAAAGTCTGGTATTTGACAACATTCCCATAGTAACTTAAGTTCATTTTCATTATTAAAGATTTGAAGCTTTTCAGTATCTTTTAGAATATATTTAAGTATTTTTTCATCTTCGCACTCAGCAATTTTTTTAAGCCAACTTTTATTTGGTTTATCCTCTAAAGATTTTATTAATTTTTCTCCATTTTTAAAATTTAATTTTGGGTTTCTCCAAAAAATTGTGTGTATTTCGTCGATTTTATGGTTTTCTAATAACTCTATCTCCTCAGCACTTATTTCTCCACATTCACCAGTTATTCCAAATGAACCATCGTTTAAATATCTTCCAGCCCTTCCAGCGATCTGAGATATCTCAGAAAGCTTTAATCTCCTTAATTTTTTACCATCAAATTTTTTTAAGTTCGAAAAATAAACATTATTTAAATCCATATTTATTCCCATTCCAATTGCATCTGTTGCCACCAAATAATCAACATCACCAGACTGGTATAAACTTACTTGAGAATTACGCGTTTTTGGACTTAAGGATCCCATTACTATTGCTGCTCCTCCTTTTTGTCTTCTTATCAACTCTGCTATTGCGTATACCTCTTCAGCTGAAAATGCGATTATTGCACTTTTTCTCTCAATTCTAGATATCTTTTTATGACCTGAGTAAGTTAACTTAGAAAGCCTTTTTCTATCGATATATTCAATATCCTCATCTAATTTTTCAATGATATTTCTCATTGAGTTTGAACCCATGAACATCGTTAATTTTTCGCCTCTTAAATTTAAAAATCTATCTGTAAATATATGACCTCTCTCACTGTCACTGCACATTTGTATTTCGTCTATTCCAACAAAATCTAACATTTTATCAACTGGCATAGATTCTACAGTACAAAAATAATATTTAGCATCCGTTGGTATTACTTTTTCCTCTCCAGTTATAAGAGCTACTTTTTTAGGATCAACTTTCTTTATTACTTTATCGTAGACTTCTCTTGCCAATAATCTTAGAGGAAAGCCCATCATGCCAGAGTCAAATGAAAGCATCGTTTCGATAGCCAGGAAGGTTTTTCCAGTATTCGTTGGACCAAGAACCGCAGTTATTTTATTTTTTTTCATATCTATTAATTGTGTGTCAAAAATTTTGTATACTATATATTGTTACCTCTTGAGAACAAATATGGTCTAAAACATGACCGAATCGAAGGAAAAAAAGTTCTCATTTTTTTAAATTTTACATTCACTTTAAATTTTAAATACCTTTATATTTTCTCATGCATACATTTGCTAATAGTAAATTAGGATCTATAAATATTTTTGATTTCTTAGCTTTTTTAAAAGACTTGTAAGCAAAAATTGCTATTGGTATTTCTGTGCAACCAAGAATAATTTTTTTACACCTTATTTTTAATAAATACCTAACAGCAGGACCAATGATTTTTTCAGCTTCTTTAACTTTACCAGATTTAACTAGTTGAATAGCTCTGTTAACACATTTTTTTTGTAGATTTTTAGTTGGTGTAACTAATTCAAAATTTCTGGATAAATAGTTGTGATATATTTTTGTATTTATAGTCGCTTCTGTAGCCAATAATCCAATTTTACAATTTTTTTTACACGTTTTTTTTGTATGCAAAAAAACTTCTTTTGGCATACTAATTATAGGAATTTTTATTTTTCTTTGCACATCATTGAACCAATAATGTGCAGTATTACATGGCATTACAATAAACTTGCATTTATTCTTCTGAAGTAACCGACAACCTTTAACAAGCTCATCAAGAACATTAAAATATTTTTTTAGGTTCTCAGGTCTTTTGGGTGTATCAGATTTGTTAAATAATATAAATTTTGGATATTGTTGGTCTTGTTTACCTCTATTCAAAACTGCAATTTTATTACAAAAATCTAACCCAGCTTGGGTTCCCATACCGCCTAAAATTCCAATCATATTTTATTTATTACTTTCCAAACTCCAGTTGCAGAGGCGATTAATTGATCTTTCTTTTTTAAATTACAATTTACGAATACCATACTTCTCGTTTTTTTTAGAATTTGAACACTTCCAATTATTTCATCATCTTTTCTCGAAGGTGCAATAAATTTGATATCAAGTGAAATAGTTACACAAGATTTTTCATTAGTAGTTCTATGTACAGCGGTTCCTGCTCCTGCGTCTATTAATGAGCAAATAAACCCACCATGAGTAATTTCACGTTTATTTAAATGGAATTCCCTAATTGTAGATTTAAATTCATATTCATTTTCGGAGATTTCTCTAAAATAGAGACCACCATTGTGGTGCATAAATCCTGATACTCTACTAATTTGTTCAAAATCTTTTTTCATAAAAAATTAAAGAACTATAGTTAGCAACAACAAAAATACAAATACAATTACAAAAAAAACTATTACACTTTTTTGTAGGGAAATTTTCATATAATTGGTGCGCCTGCTAGGAGTCGAACCCAGAACCTCCTGGTCCGTAGCCAAGCGCTCTATCCAATTGAGCTACAGGCGCTAATAAATTACCATGAATCATCTATATTTTAATGTAATTTTTAAATTTAGGTTTATTCTATCGTAATGTCAAAAAATTCGAAAGATATAGTTTTAATATCTACTTTAAGAACATCAGTAGGCAAATTTGGAGGCAATCATAAGAAACTCCAAGCCGATGAATTAGGCTCGATGGTTATAAAAGGTATATTAAATAAAACTGAAATGGATGTACGAGAGGTAGATGAAGTCATACTAGGACAAGTTTTATCAAGCTTAGGCGGACAAAATCCTGCAAGACAGGCCTTAATAAAGTCAGGGATTCCTAAAGAGAAAACTGCTTTTAATATTAACCAAGTTTGTGGATCAGGGCTAAGAGCTATTGTATTAGGATACCAATCAATTGGCATGGGTTCCTCTAAATTTGTTATTGCTGGAGGACAAGAAAGCATGTCAAATTCAAATGAAAAAGAAATGTTAACTAATGGTTTAATTGATGCTTTCAACAATTATCATATGGGCGTTACCGCAGAAAATGTTGCAGAAAAATTTAATATATCAAGAGAAGAACAAGATCAATTTGCTTTAGAATCACAATTTAAGACAGAAAGTTCAATCAAAAATAAAAAATTTTTAAATGAAATAATTGACAATAATCAAGATGAACATCCAAGGTTCAATTTAAATATTGAAAATCTTAAAAAATTAAAACCTGCTTTTAAAAAAGACGGCACTGTTACAGCAGGTAATTCTTCTGGTATTAATGATGGTGCAGCCGGTGTTTTACTTACTACAAGGGATTTAGCTGAAAAAAAAAATTTAGATATCCAAGCAAAAATTGTTTCCTGGGCCACTTGTGGAGTTGATCCAACCTTAATGGGTTTAGGACCTATTCCATCATCTATAAAAGCTCTTGGAATTGCTGGCTGGAATATAAATGATGTTGATTTAATAGAGTGTAATGAAGCTTTTGCAGCACAAACACTTGCAGTTATCAAAGAGCTTAAAATTCCTAAGAAAAAACTAAATGTCAATGGTGGCGCAATAGCTATAGGTCATCCTATTGGAGCATCAGGAGCAAGATTGGTAGTTACTTTAATTCATGAAATGATTAAACGAGACAATAAAAAAGGTTTAGTTACTCTTTGTATTGGCGGGGGTATGGGTATTTCTATGTGTATCGAGCGCGATTAATATTTTAAAGATTTTAAGTTTTTATTTAACAGCGCCAATTGTATCCATACTCTTGTGTCAATTTTTTTGGTATTATGTCTTTTTAGTAATATTTTTTTTAAAAATTTAATCATTTTAAAACTTTCATATTTAAGGTTGTCAAAAAAAAGATATAAATATGGTATAAATATAGCTTCAAATTAATGAAAAAAGATCTTCTAGTACCTGATATTGGCGATTTCGAAAATGTTGAAATTATAGAACTGCTAGTAAAAAAGGGTCAAAAAATTACTGTTAACGATCCAATAGTCACATTAGAAAGTGATAAATCTAGCGTTGAAGTTCCGTCAACAGAGGAAGGTATTGTAGAAAGTATATCAATTAAGATAGGAGATAAAGTCTCAAAAGGTGATAAACTAATTTCAATTTCAGTAGAGGGCAGAAGTGAAAAAATTGAGGAAGTAAAGGAAGTTGAAAAAGAAATAGATATACCAAAAGATACTGAAAATATTATAAGTGATGCAGAAAAAGTACAAAAAATTCAAGAACCAAAAATTATCACACAAGAAGTTTCAGAAGATAAACAGATTTCCAAATTAGAAAATTCAAAAATCGAGATTGTATCGGATACAAATGATATAGATCCTAGCGAGACCAAAGAATGGCTAGAGTCATTGTCGGCAGTTCTTAATAGCGATGGAAAAGAACGGGCACAATACATAATAAGACAATTAATAGAGCACTCTTATAGAGAGGGTTCTGGATTAGTAATGTCTAGAAACACTCCTTATATTAATACAATCCCTGCCGAGGAAGAAAAAAAATTACCAGGTGATCAAAATATTGAGAGAAAAATTAGATCTCTAATTAGATGGAACGCAGCTGCTATGGTTGTAAGAGCTAATAAAAAAAATCCAGAACTAGGCGGACACATTGGAACTTTTGCTTCAGCTGCAACTTTATACGATGTTGGGATGAATCATTTTTGGAGAGCAAAAAATAATAAATTTGGAGGAGATTTGATATATTTTCAGGGTCATAGTGCGCCAGGAATTTATGCAAGATCTTATCTTGAAGGTAGATTAACTGAAAAACAATTAGATAACTTTAGACAAGAAGTAAAACCAGGCGGTCTGTCGTCTTATCCACATCCATGGTTAATGCCAGAATACTGGCAGTTTACCACAGTATCCATGGGGCTTGGTCCGATGCTTGCAATTTACCAAGCAAGATTTATGAAATACTTAATTAATCGAGGTCTCATTAAAGATGAAGGTAGAAAGGTTTGGGCTTTCTTAGGTGATGGAGAAATGGATGAGCCAGAATCTTTAGGAGCAATAGGTTTAGCAGCTAGAGAAAATTTAGACAACTTAATTTTTGTAGTAAATTGTAATCTTCAAAGATTAGATGGCCCAGTAAGAGGCAATGGTAAAATCATTCAAGAGCTAGAAGGCATCTTTAGAGGAGCTGGATGGAATGTTACTAAAGTTATTTGGGGCTCATACTGGGATCAATTGTTAGCAACTGACAAAAAAGGTATTTTGGTAAAAAGGATGAATGAAGCAGTTGATGGTGAGTATCAAGCTTTTAAAGCTAAAGGTGGAGCATATGTTAGAGAAAAGTTTTTTGGAAAATACAAAGAACTAAAAGATATGGTTTCTACTTTGACTGATCAAGATATATGGAGACTTAATAGAGGTGGTCATGATCCACACAAGGTTTATGCAGCATATCATCAAGCTGTAAACAATAAAGGACGCCCAACAGTTATTATAGCAAAAACAATCAAAGGTTATGGAATGGGAAAATCTGGGGAAAGTATAAATACAACACATCAGCAAAAAAAATTAGATATCAAAGATCTTATGTATTACAGAGACAGATTTGATGTTCCACTAACAGATGAACAAGTTAAAAATATTCAATATTACAAACCTGGCGAAAACTCTGAAGAAATTAAATATTTGAAAGAAAGAAGAATGAAGCTCGGAGGCAATATACCCGAGAGATCTTCTTTTGCGAAACCAATAAAGGCTCCACCTAAAGATATTTTTGAAGTTTTAAAACAGTCTACTGGTTCAAAAGAGATGTCAACGACTATGGCGCTTGTTAGAATGTTAACTAATCTCTTAAGAGACAAAAATGTTTCTCCAAGATTAGTACCTATCATTCCAGATGAGGCAAGAACATTTGGAATGGAAGGTTTTTTTCAAAAAATTGGCATATACGCTCATGAGGGACAAAAATATGAACCAGTAGATTCAGAACAGCTATTTACATATAGAGAGGATAAAAAGGGACAAGTTTTGGAAGAGGGAATTACCGAAGCAGGATCAATGTCATCTTGGATAGCCGCAGGAACAGCTTATACAAATCACGATATTGAGATGATACCTATTTATTTATTTTATTCGATGTTTGGTTTTCAGAGAGTTGGTGATTTTGCATATGCTGCTGGAGACAGTCAAACGAGAGGATTTTTAATTGGAGCAACATCTGGAAAAACAACTTTAGCAGGAGAAGGTTTGCAACATCAAGATGGACATAGTCATTTAATTGCTTCAACTATCCCGAATTGTGTCTCTTATGATCCTACTTTTGCATATGAACTTGCTGTAATTTTCAGGGAAGGTCTAAAAAGAATGCATGAAAAGAATGAAAATATCTTTTATTATATAACAACTCTAAACGAAAATTACACGCACCCAGCAATCCCGAACGAAAAAGGTATAGAGGAAGCAATATTAAAAGGAATGTATAAGATTAAGTCAAAAAATCTAAACAAAAAAGCGAAAATTACTTTACTTGGATCAGGTGCAATTTTAAGAGAAATGATGGAGGCATCTGAAATTTTAGAAAAGGATTATAAAATAGATGCCGATGTTTGGAGTGTTACAAGTTTTAATGAATTAAGAAAAAATGGAATAGAGATCGAAAGATATAATTTACTTCATCCAAATGATCCACCTAAAGAAACATATATAGAAAAATGTCTAAAAAATTCTGAAGGCCCAGTTTTAGCTGCATCAGATTATATGAGAATTTATTCAGATCAGATTAGGCCATACACTAAGAAAAATTTTTACTCTCTAGGTACCGATGGATATGGCAGGAGTGATACAAGAAAAAGTTTAAGAAACTTT
This sequence comes from uncultured Pelagibacteraceae bacterium, assembly GCA_902606115.1. Lineage (GTDB taxonomy): Bacteria > Pseudomonadota > Alphaproteobacteria > Pelagibacterales > Pelagibacteraceae > Pelagibacter. The sequence goes on along the minus strand of CACLFM010000001.1, from coordinate 136,561 downwards.
TTTGAGGTAGATAAAAAATATATTGTAACTTACGCATTGAGTGTTCTTTCAAAAGAGCAATTAATTGCTTCAAAATATGCTGAGGAAGCTATCAAAAAATACAATATTGATCAGGATAAACCCATGCCCACTAAATTATAATTTATGACACAAATTGTACTTGCAAGTCCAAAAGTTAGAAAATTTGCTAGAAAACTTGGTGCAGACATTTCACAATTAAAAGGATCTGAGAGAAACGGAAGAATCACAGAGGAGGATGTAAGAAATTTTATTAAAAATCAGATTAAAGATCAAAATAACCCATCTAAAAAAGAAGATAAAAAGAAAATAGACTTTGATCACAGTGACTTTGGAGAAATTGAGGTAGTTCAAATGCCAAGAATTAAAAGACTCGCCGTACCGAATTTATTAGAGTCATGGCGAACAATACCTCATGTAACTCATCATGATGAGGCTAATGTAACTGAACTTGAAGGTTTTAGAAAAAATCTTAAAGATAATTTCACTGGAGAAAAAAAAAAAATAACTCCCTTAGCATTTATTATAAAAGCTTTAGTCAATACCTTAAAAAAATTTCCCAATTTCAATTGCTCAATTAAAGATGAGGTAAATTATGAACTTATATTAAAAAAATATTTTCATATAGGTATAGCAGTAGATACTGAGCATGGGTTAATGGTTCCAAAAATAAGAAATGCAGATAATAAAAAAATTGAGGATTTATCCTACGAACTAAAGGATATTAGTGAAAAATGCAGAAATTTAAAAATAGATAAAAAAGAATTTTTTGGGGGCTCCATGACAGTTACAAGTTTAGGAGGCATTGGTGGGACTTTCTTTACACCAATTATAAACCCTCCAGAAGTTGCAATTTTAGGAATTGGAAAAATAGTTGAAAGAAATAGAAATTTAATGCTTCCCTTGTCTTTATCTTACGATCACAGAGTAGTAAATGGTGCAGATGCAGCAAGATTTTGCAACGACCTGAAAGATAATCTAGGTCAAAATTTCGCTTATAAATTATCGTTATAAATAAATGACAAAAAAAGCTTCATTAGCAAGTGCACTACTTTGCTGTTTTATTTGGGGAACAACTTTTATCGCACAAGATACTGGCATGGACAACATAGGTCCTTATACTTTTAATGGTGTAAGATTTATGGTTGGTTTCTTTGCATTACTGCCTATTTTCCTACTAATTGAAAAAAAAAATTTTTCTATTGAGTTTAATAAAGACAAAAAAAAATTTATCTATTTATCATTTTCAATTGGTATTTTTCTTTTTTTAGGAACTGCTCTGCAACAAGTAGCTCTTTTGTACACGGATATTGCAAATGCTGCATTTTTCACAATCTTTTATGTTCCAATGGTTCCTTTTATAATTTTAATTTTATTTAAAAAAAAAGTTCACTGGAGTGTATACCCTTCGGTAGTTTTGTGTGTAATTGGTGGCTACTTACTGACCAACTTCTATGATGCTACTGTTAGAAAAGGAGATATGCTGGTTATCTTTTGTGCTTTTTTTTGGGCTTTACATATTATCTTTATAGGTGAACTTGTGAAAAGCTTTGATCTTCCGATAACTGTCGGTTTAGTCCAAACTTTTATTGTTTCCATGCTTTCTTTAATCATAAGTTTCTTTATTGAAGAAATCAATTTTCAAAAAATACTCTCAGAAAAATTTGAGATTCTTTATGCAGGGGTTTTATCAGGCGGATTTGCATTCGTTCTACAAATTTATGCTCAAAAGAATATTAATCCTGCTCCAGCAGCAATAATATATTCTTTAGAAGGTGTTTTTGCAGCTATTGCAGCTTGGCTCATCTTAAGCCAAGTATTAAATATAAATAATATTCTTGGATGTTTTTTTATTTTGATTGGAGTGCTATTATCGCAGTTACTTCCTGAAATCAAAAAAGCTAGCTATAAATAATATAAAAAATGAATAAAGATAGAATAATTCTATAAATTATAAATATATTAAAATTAAAATTTCTTACAAAGATCAAAAAATATTTAATTGCAATATAAGAAAAAATAAAAGACAAGAACACAGACAATAGTACTAATGAATTAAAATTTATATCGTTGTCAAACATACTTTTCAAACTTAAAAAACTTGCTCCAGCTATTGCTGGTACAGATAAGTAAAAAGATATTTTAGTAGCATCATATCTATCAAAATTCAAAAATCTTCCTGCCGTTATCACTATACCCGACCTACTTACTCCAGGAAAAAGAGAAGCAATCTGGAACAGCCCAATTATAAATATTGATTTTAAATTTAAATCAGTATCTATTTTTTTTGTTACTTTAATTTTGTCAGCAAAATAAAGCACTATTGCAAAAATTAATGAGAGCCAAGCAAGCAGTTCTAAGTTTCTTATAAAATTTATAAAACCAGTCGTGTAGATTACAAAACCAACTAAAATTAGAGGAATAGATCCAATTACCATTAAATATAAAATTTTTTTATTTTTATGAATATTCAAGAAGTCATGTTTAAAGTAAATTAGAACTGCTAAAAGAGATCCTAAATGCATTCCCACATCAATCATTAGTGATTGACTTTTAAAATCAAATAATTCTGAAATTATATAAAGATGTGCAGAAGAACTTATTGGTAAAAATTCTGAAATTCCCTGAATAAATGAAAGAACTAAAATTTCGTAGTAATCAAATAACATCTTATTTTCATAAGATATTTCAAAATTATAGCAATAAGATGTATGCATATTTGCTATGCAAAATTAGAATTAATGCTTAATTTTCATACTATTTTAAAAATTTAGGTCAATTACTATGTCCTAATTTTGATTTATATAACCCACTGCTTAATGTATAAGAACGATCGATTATGTCAGAAAAAATGCTCAAATTCGTAAATATAGGTCAGCAAAATCCACCTAAAAGAGGTACAGATAATAGGAAAGAGGATTTTAATGAGATCTATAAAGAATTTATTCATGGAAAGGCTCAAGAACAGTCAAGCCGTTGTTCTCAATGCGGAGTTCCGTTTTGCCAAATACATTGTCCTTTAAGTAATAACATTCCCGATTGGCTTAAGTTAACAGCTGAGGGCAGACTTGAAGAGGCCTACAACTTAGCTCAAAGTACAAATAACATGCCTGAAGTCTGTGGTAGAATTTGTCCCCAAGACAGATTATGTGAGGGAAATTGTGTAATAGAACAATCTGGACATGGTACAGTTACAATAGGATCTGTAGAAAAATTTATCACTGATAATGCCTGGGCAAATGGTTGGGTGAAACCAATCAAATTAGAAAAAGAATTAAATCAAAGTATTGGAATAATAGGATCTGGACCTGCGGGCTTAGCTTGCGCTGAACAACTAAGAAAGAAAGGTTATAAAATAACCATTTACGATCGGTATGACCGTGCAGGAGGTTTATTAATTTATGGAATACCTAATTTTAAACTTGAGAAAGAAATTGTTGAAAGAAGAATAAAACTTTTAAAAGACGGGGGAATTAATTTTAAACTAAATTTTGAAGTTGGAAAAGATGCAACTTTAGATGAGTTAAAAAAAGAACACGACGCAATACTTATCGCAACAGGTGTTTATAAACCTAGAGAAATAGATGTTAAGGGAAGCGATCTCGGAAATATATTTCCAGCTATGGAATTTTTAACAACCTCTAATAAAAAAGGCTTAGGTGATAAAGTTGAAAACTTTGAGAATGGAACTTTAAATGCAAAAGATAAGAATGTAGTAGTTATTGGTGGCGGTGATACAGCAATGGATTGTGTAAGAACAGCTGTTAGACAAAAAGCTAAATCTGTAAAATGCCTTTATAGAAGAGATAAAGAGAATATGCCTGGGTCTTCAAGAGAGGTTTCAAATGCAGAAGAAGAAGGTGTTGAATTTGTTTGGTTGAGTAGTCCAAAAGAATTTATTGGAAAAAATAAAATTGAAAAAGTTTTAGTAAACAAAATGAAGCTAGGTGATCCTGATGACGGTGGAAGAAGAAAACCAATTATTGATGAAGGATCTGAGTATGAAATTGAAACTGATATTGTTATAAAATCTTTAGGATTTGATCCTGAGGATCTTCCAAAATTATTTGATGAAAAAGATCTTCAAGTCTCTAAATGGGGAACCATTAAAATCGATTTTGATACTATGGAAACTAATTTAAAAGGAGTTTTCGCTGCAGGTGATATTGTGAGAGGTGCTTCTCTTGTAGTTTGGGCGATTAAAGACGGTAGAGATGTTGCAGAGAGTATTGATAAATTACTAAAGTCAAAAAGAGAGCAGAATTTAAAAGTAGCATGAATAAATTAAGAAAAAAAAATCTAAATTTGTTAAAAAAATCAGGTGTATACCATGAATCCATGGAGCATGACGCTTGTGGAGTTGGTTTAGTTGCATCAACTGACGGAAAAAAATCTAGAAAAGTTGTTGAGTACGGTATTAAGGCATTAAAGGCTGTTTGGCATAGAGGAGCGATTGATGCAGATGGCAAAACTGGAGATGGAGCTGGTATTCACATAGAAATTCCCTCAGATTTCTTTATTGAAAAAATAGAAGCTACTGGACATAAACACGATGACTCCGAAGTTTGTGTTGGGATGTTGTTCTTACCAAGAAATAATTATTCAGCACAAGAGGAATGTAGATCAATTGTAGAGAGTGAATTAACAAAAAGCAATTTTAATATTTATGGGTGGAGACAAGTTCCAGTAGATCCATCAGTGTTGGGTGAGACAGCAGAGTCCAATAGACCCGAAATTACTCAAGTACTATTCAAACATAATATTAAAGAAGATAAAGGCAAAAAATTAGAGATAAAACTTTATGAGGCTAGAAGAAAAATTGAAAAGAAAATTTTGGAAGCGAATTTAAATGAATTTTATATTTGTTCATTTAGCTCCAAATCAATCATTTATAAAGGTATGTTTCTTGCTGAGGCTCTATCAGATTTTTATTTAGATTTAAAAGATGAAAGGTTCACTTCAAGATATGCAATTTTTCACCAACGATTTTCAACAAATACAGCACCTAGTTGGGACTTAGCTCAACCATTTAGAGCTTTAGCTCATAATGGTGAGATCAATACGCTAAAAGGCAACATTAATTGGATGAGAGTGCATGAAGAAGAAATGTTTAGCCCCATATTTGAAGATATGGAAAATTTAAAACCAGTAATACCAAGTGGCAACTCAGACTCTGCGTCATTAGATAATGTTTTCGAGATACTAAATATTTCTGGACAACCAGCTCCCTTGGCAAAATTAATGCTGATACCAGATGCCTGGTCAAAAAAAAGCAAAATACTGCCTGCCGATCACCAAAAATTATTTAACTTTTTAAATAGTACGATGGAACCTTGGGATGGACCCGCAGCTATTGCTGCAACTGATAATGAATGGGTAATAGTAGCAACCGATCGTAATGGTTTAAGACCTATGAGATACACATTAACAAAAGATAATCTTCTTTTTGCTGGCTCGGAGACTGGAATGATAGAACTTAATGAAAAAAAAATAATATCTAAAGGAAGATTAGGGCCAGGAGAAATCTTAGGAGTTAGAATAGAGAAAGGAAAAGTCTTTAACAATAAAGATATTAAAAATTATCTTGCTAAAGAATATAAGCATTTCAATAACCAAATAATTGATTTGGATAAAAAATTACCTATTAAAAATGAAAAGAACATATTTTCAGGAGACAGTTTAAGAAAACTTCAACACTGTTTTGGATATAGTTTGGAGGATTTAGAATTGATACTTCACCCTATGGCAGAAGATGCCAAAGAAGCGACAGGCTCAATGGGAGACGATACTCCACTTGCAGTCTTATCAAATAAATACAGGCCACTTTATCATTTTTTTAGACAAAATTTTAGTCAAGTTACCAACCCTCCAATTGACTCATTAAGAGAAAATAAAGTCATGAGTTTAAAAACTAGATTTGGCAATTTAGGTAATATTTTAGATTTTAACAATTTAACTGAAGAAAATATTTACGTTTTAAACAGCCCCATATTATCAAATAATCAGTTTGAAAAATTTGTTAGTTTATTTGATAAGAATAACAAAACTATAGACTGTACTTTTAAATCTGATGAGGACATTCAAGCAAAACTAAATTCTATTAAGCAAGAGGCTGAAATTTACGTAAGACAAGGGGTAACCCAGATAATACTGAGTGATAAAAATGTTTCTAGAGAAAATTATCCTATTCCGATGCTTTTATGTATTGGTGCTGTTCATACTCATTTAACAAAAATGAAATTAAGAGGCTATGTTTCTATAAATGTACAGACTGGAGAAGCTCTTGATACACATTCATTTGCAACTTTAATAGGAGTTGGTGCAACTACAGTAAACCCCTATTTAGCCTTAGATAGTTTATATCAAAGATTTGAAAAAAAATTATTTGACAAATTCTTGTATGAAGAGTGTGTTGAAAGATATGTAAAATCAGTAAATTTAGGTCTTTTAAAGATTATGTCGAAGATGGGTATTTCGGTAATAAGCTCATATAGAGGTGGATGTAATTTTGAAACTGTTGGTCTGAGTAGAACAATTGTAAGAGACTTTTTTCCTGGGGTTTTGTCTAAAATATCAGGAATTGGATTAACAGGTATTGAAAAAAAAGTTAGAAAGATACACGAAGAGGCATTTAGCAATGAAAATAACGTATTGCCTATTGGAGGAATCTATAGGTATAGAAAAAATGGAGAAACGCATCAGTATCAAGGGAAATTAATACATTTACTCCAATCAGCTGTCACTGCGGGCTCTTATAATTTATATAAAAAATATTCAAAGGGAATACAAGATTTACCACCTATAAATTTAAGAGACTTAATTAATTTTAAAAAAAGAACTCCAATATCGATAGACCTAGTTGAGTCAGTTGAAGTCATACAAAAAAGATTTGGCAGTGGAAGTATGTCTCATGGAGCTTTGTCAAAAGAGGCACATGAAACACTTGCGATTGGCATGAACAGAATTAAAGGAGCATCGTGCAGTGGCGAAGGTGGAGAAGATTCATCTCGATTTAAAAAGATGGAAAATGGAGACAGTGCTAATTCACGTGTAAAACAAGTTGCTTCAGCTAGATTTGGGGTAACAGTTGATTACTTAAATAATTGTAATGAAATAGAAATAAAAATTGCTCAAGGTGCAAAACCTGGTGAAGGTGGACAACTACCTGGATTTAAAGTTACAAAAGAAATCGCAAAACTTCGTCATTCAACTCCAGGAGTAACTTTAATTTCTCCACCTCCACACCATGACATTTACTCTATAGAAGATTTGGCTCAACTAATATACGATCTAAAACAAATTAATCCAAAAGCTAGAGTTGGAGTAAAACTTGTTGCATCTTCTGGAATTGGAACAATTGCAGCAGGTGTAGCTAAAGCAAAAGCAGATATTATACTTATATCCGGTCATAATGGAGGAACAGGAGCAACACCACAAACAAGTGTCAAATATGTTGGCATACCATGGGAGATGGGATTAACAGAAGTAAACCAAGTATTAACTTTAAATAACTTAAGACATCAAGTGACTTTAAGAACTGATGGAGGAATTAAAACTGGCAGAGATGTAGTTATAGCAGCAATGATGGGAGCAGAAGAATTTGGAGTAGCTACAACCGCATTAGTCGCAATGGGTTGTATCATGGTAAGACAGTGTCATTCAAACACATGTCCAGTTGGAGTTTGTACTCAAGACGATGAGTTAAGAAAAAAATTTACAGGTACACCCGATAAAGTAGTAAATTTATTCAAATTTATCTCTGAAGAAGTTAGAGAAATACTTGCAGAATTAGGATTTAAATCACTTAATGAAATAATAGGAAGAACTGATTTACTAAGGCAAGTAAGTAAAGGCTCACCTAATCTTGATGATCTAGATCTTAATCCTTTATTTGTGAAAACCGACCCAGGTAAAAACAAAAGATATTGTGAGGATCCTAAAATTAATTACGTTCCCGATACAGTTGATCAAAAAATCTGGCCGGAGATATTAAATCACCTAGATAACAAAACACCTCTTAAAGATGAGTATTTAATTGAAAATACAGATAGAGCTGTTGGTACAAGAATATCTTATGAACTATATAAAAAATTTCAAAATAAAAATTTAAATGATGGTTTTTTAGAAATTTATTTAAAGGGTTCGGCTGGTCAATCATTAGGCGCATTTGGAATTAAAGGTTTGAAACTTATACTAAGTGGTGATGCAAACGACTATGTTGGCAAAGGTCTTTCAGGGGCAACTTTGGTTGTAAAACTTCAAAAGGAAAGTAATCTAATTTCATTTGAAAACACTATTATTGGAAATACAGTATTGTATGGGGCGACATCTGGAAAATTATTTGCAGCAGGCCAAGCAGGAGAAAGGTTTGCAGTAAGAAATTCTGGTGCAACAGCGGTAGTTGAGGGATGCGATTCAAACGGCTGCGAGTACATGACAGGTGGAAATGTAATAATTTTAGGAGAAACAGGTGATAATTTTGGAGCTGGAATGACAGGTGGGATGGCCTTTATTTATGATACAAAAAAAGAAGTAGATAAAAGAATCAATCCAGAGTCAGTAGTTTGGCAAAAGGTTGAGACTGATTATTGGAGATCATTTTTAAAAAACTTAATTACAGAACATCACCATGAGACAGAGTCTTTATTATCAAAAAAAATAATTGAAAATTTTGACCAGGAGATTGAAAATTTTGTACAAGTGTGTCCAAAAGAAATGATTGATAAATTAGAAAATCCGATTTCAAATAAAATTGTCAGTTTTGCAAGTTAGGATATAAATGAAACTTTTTTGTTTTGGTTATGGTCAAGTTGCTAAAGCCTTTATATCAAATCTTTTAAAAAAAAAGGTAAAATTAAATTTAACTATTTCAACCAGAAAAAACTCATCATATAAAAAATTAGACAATTTTGAATTTGAGAATTTAGAATTCAATGAAAATTTTTACGACAAAAAAATTTTAGAAAAATTAAATCTGTATGATTATATTTTAATATCTGTCCCACCAATTAACTCAAAAGATTTATTTTTAGAACATTTGTCTAATCATATAGCTGAAAATAGTAAAATTAAATCTATTTTGTATTTGTCGTCAACCAGCGTATATGGCGATCATAATGGCGCATGGGTTAATGAAGACAGTGAGACCAAGCCCAAGACTAAAATGGGCTTAGATAGACTTAAAATAGAAAATAAGTGGCTAGAATTTTCAAAAAGAAAAAAATTACCAATCCAAATATTTAGATTAGCTGGGATTTATTCAGAAAATAATAATGCAGTTACAAGACTCCAAAACAAAAAAAGTTTTTTAGTAATTAAAGAAAATCATTTTTTTTCAAGAATACACGTTAAGGATATTTCTGAAATATTATACCTGTCTCTAGTAGATATTAAAGAAAACCAAATATACAATCTTGCAGATAATAAACCTGCATCGAGTGTTGAAATAACAAGTTTTGCATCTAAATTGATAGGATGTGAATTACCCACGAAAGTTAATTTTGAAGATTTAGAAGATGGAGTTTTAAAAGATTTTTATAGAGATTCAAAAAAAGTTTCTAATGAAAAAATAAAAAAGGAATTAAATTACAATTTTATTTACCCCTCTTATAAAGAGGGTTTATCCCATTAATCAATTATCTTATCAATATAACTACTTAAAATTTTTAAGTCTTTCACTCTAGAGAGGCTATGGTCTCCGTTTTTTATTTTTATAAATTTCTTCTTTGAATTTGGGAATATTTTTAATATTCTTTTTGATAAACTCTGAGGAACTACATCATCTTTTTCACCGTGCAGAAGATAAACTGGGGATTTAGATTTGTTTTTTTTATCAAGAACCCTATTTTTTCTGCCATCTTTAATTATTTTTAATGAAATTTGATATGAATAATCATCATTTTCTAATTTATAATATTTATTTTTATAAACCAAACTTTTGTTTTTTTTACTTAATTTTTTCCATATTAATCTTTCCAGAAATTCTGGGGCTGATCCAATGCCAATAAAACCTATTATATTTTTAAAATATTTAAACTGAATTAAGCCTAACCATGCTCCTAGACTAGATCCTATAATTATCATTTTTTTATCAATTAGTTTTTTTTTAATAATAAATTTTACATCATTTGACCAACTAGTAATTGTTCCTGACTCAAATTTACCATATGATTTACCATGACCAGAGTACTCGAGAGCTAAGAAGCCAATTTTTCTTCTTTTACAATATCTCATTAAGTAATCAGGTTTTTTTCCAGTTAAATCTGACTTTAAACCATGTAAAAAAACTACAAAAATATCTGATTCAGAATTCTTGAATAGAACCCTTATTTTCTTGTTAGTTTTAAATTTTATAAATTTAAATTTAGTCATAAAGAATTTCAAAATATGATAATATAAGAATATTATATGTCATCTAAATTAAAAGTTTTACAAGTAATACCTAGATTAGACTATGGAGGAGCTGAAATAGGGTGTTATGATCTAGCGCACTACTTAAGTGAGCAAAAGAGCAAATCTTATATTGCAACAAGTGGAGGCAAATTAACTAAATATATCAACAAAAAAAAAGTTAGATTATTCAAAACTCCAGTTCACAGCAAAAATCCAATATTAATGATCTTAAATATTTTAATTTTAACATTAATAGTATTTCTTTATAGAATTAATGTCATCCATGTAAGAAGTAGAGCTCCTGCTTGGTCATGTTATTTTGTTGCTAAAATTACTAGGTGTAAGTTGGTTACTACATTCCATGGTACATATAACTTTAATTCGTCATTAAAAAAATATTATAATTCAATTATGCTTAAGTCAGATTGTGTAATAGCTGGCTCAAATTTTATATTCAAACATATTTCAGAAAATTATCCTGAACATGTCCCTAAAATGAAAAAATTTTTAGTAATATTCAGAGGTATTAATACAGAATATTATGATCCAAATAATATAAACAAAAAAGAAAGAACAAAATTTTTTGCAAAATTAAACATTGAACCAGGTAAAAAAATTATTCTTATGCCAGGACGTTTAACAGAGTGGAAAGGTCAAGAGTTGTTAATAGAGTCTTTAAATATTTTAAAAAATAATTTTAAATACAAAAATTTTGTAGCTATTATTTTGGGGTCAAATCAAGGAAGAGATACATATAAAAAAAAATTAGTAAGATTAGTTGAACAACATAGACTTAATAATGATGTTATTTTTTTAGAACACGCAAATTCAATGCCTGTTGCTTATAGTATAGCAAATGTAGTGGTATCCGCTTCAATTGAACCCGAGGCTTTTGGAAGAGTATCTGTAGAGGCCCAGTCAATGAAAAGACCAATTATAGCCAGTGATATTGGTGGCTCTAAAGAGACTATCGTTGATAATAGAACGGGACTATTGTTTAAGTCTGAAGATCCAAAATCTCTAAGTGAAAAAATCGATAATATTTTTAGATCTGATGATACAACACTAAATGCCATGGGAAATAGTGGAAGAAAAAATGTTGAGCAAAAATTTAATGTTGAAAAAATGTGTTTTTCAACTTATTCAGAATATAAAAAACTAATAAATGCTTAATATAACTTTACCAGATGGAAAAAAGTTGTCTTTTAATGAAAAGGTAACTGGAAAAAAGATTGTAGAAAAAATTAGCATGTCTTTAGCTAAAGAAGCACTTCTAATGAGTGTTGACGGCAATTTAAAAGATTTAAGTTTCGAAATAGAAAAAGATTCTAAAGTGAAAATTTTAACATCAAAAGATGAAGATGGTTTAGATACAATTAGACATGACACTGCTCATATTTTAGCAATGGCTGTGCAGGAATTATTTCCAGGGACCCAAGTTACAATTGGCCCAACTATAGAAAATGGATTTTATTATGATTTTGCAAGAAAGGAGCCTTTCACGGAGTCAGATTTAAAAAGAATAGAGAGTAAAATGTCAGAAATAGTTGACAGAAATGAAACTACTTACAGAGAAGTTTGGGAAAGAGATAAAGCGATTTCTCATTTCAAAAAAATGGGTGAAAATTACAAAGCTGAAATTATAAAAGACATTCCTAAAGATGAAGAGATATCAATTTATTTTCATGGGAAATGGCACGATCTTTGTAGAGGTCCACATTTACCATCGACTGGTAGGATTGGTAAAAATTTTAAACTAACAAAGGTTGCTGGTGCGTATTGGAGGGGTGACTCAAAAAATGAAATGTTACAAAGAATTTACGGAACATCTTGGGCATCCAAAAAAGATTTAGAGAATTATTTAAAAAGATTAGAAGAGGCTGAAAAAAGAGATCATAGAAAATTAGGAAAAGAGATGAATCTATATCATTTTAGAGAGGAAAGTCCAGGAGCAGTTTTTTGGCATGAAAAAGGATGGAACTTGTTTCAAAAGTTAGTTAATTACATGAGGAAAAAACAGCAAGATGCTGGCTATAAAGAAATTAACACCCCAGAAATGTTAGATAGATCTTTATGGGAGAAATCAGGACACTGGGAAAAATTTGGTGCTCATATGTATACTTCTCAAACTCCAGATGAAAAAATTTTTGCTGTCAAACCAATGAATTGTCCTGGATGTGTCCAGGTATTTAATCAAGGGTTAAAAAGTTATAGAGATCTTCCACTTAAAATGTCAGAGTTTGGGAAAGTTCATAGGTATGAACCATCTGGAGCATTGCACGGATTGTTAAGAGTAAGAGCTTTTACACAAGACGATGCACATATTTTTTGTACTGAGGATCAAATAACAGAACAATCTCTTTCTATCACAAACTTAATCTTAGATATTTATAAAGATTTAGGTTTTGAAAATGTTATTCTTAAATACTCTGATAGACCAGACCTTAGGGTTGGTAGTGACGCTGTTTGGGACAAATCTGAAAAAGCTTTACTTAAAGCAGTAAAAGAAACAAAATTAGATTACAGTATAAACAAAGGTGAAGGAGCTTTTTATGGTCCAAAAATAGAATTTGTTTTAAGAGATGCCATTGGCAGGGATTGGCAATGTGGAACATTACAAGTAGATCTAAATTTACCAGAAAGATTAGGAGCATCGTATGTTGAAAAAGATGGTTCTAAAAGAGTCCCAGTTATGTTGCATCGTGCTTTGTTCGGATCACTTGAGAGATTTATAGGAATACTTATTGAAAATTACTCAGGGAAACTTCCTTTTTGGATTAGTCCTCTACAAACTGTTGTTATACCTGTTTCAGACGAATTTGATGAGTATTCGAAAAAAGTCAACAAACAATTAATTGATGCAGGTTTTTCATCAGAAGTAGATCTCAAAAACCATAACTTAAATTATAAAATTAGAGATCATTCATTATCAAAAGTACCTATTTTACTAATATGTGGGAAAAAAGAAGTTGACTCTAATAGCGTAACTATTAGAAGATTGGATTCTACAAAACAGGAAAACATAGAATTGAAAAAATTTATAACTACCCATCAAGCTTTAAACAAAGCTCCTTCTTTATAAGTGCCAGATTTTAAACAAAATTACTTTCAAAGAAGAACTAAGAACAGAGGCCCCAGATCTAATAATCGAATTGTTTCTGCAGAAGTTCAAGTTATCTCAAGTGATGGAAAAAATTTAGGAATATTGAATACAAATGAAGCGATAACAATTGCAAAAAATGAGGGGCTAGATTTAATCGAAATAGCTCAAAATGCTAAGCCTCCAGTATGCAAAATAATGGACATGGGAAAATATAAGTATGATGCCCAAAAAAAAGCAAACAAAGCTAAAAAGAAACAAAAGAAGGTTGAAATTAAAGAAATTAAATTAAGACCAGTAACAGAAATTCACGACTATACTTTTAAAATAAAGAATGCACAAAAATTTCTTTCCAAAGGTGACAAGGTAAAATTTACTATAAAATTTAGAGGTAGAGAATTACAGCATTCTAATTTAGGGGATGAATTAATGAAAAAGATTAAAACAGATATGGAAACACTTGGAAAAGTTGAACTCCAACCAAAATTTGATGGCAAACAGATGATAATGATCATTCAGCCTATTTAATAAATATCTTGTAAATTTAATATTATCTTTGTATAAACCTGACACTTATGCCAAAACTTAAGACTAAAAGTTCAGCAAAAAAAAGATTTAAGATTTCATCAAGAGGAAAAGTTATGATGCCTCAAGCTGGTAAAAGACATGGAATGATTAAAAGGACGAATTCACAAATTAGAAAACAAAGAGGCACAACAGTAATGTCAAAACAAGATAGCAAAATTGTAAAATCATACATGCCTTATAATTTAAGAGGATAACAAAATGCCAAGAGTTAAAAGAGGTGTAACTAGTAAAGCAAAACACAAAAAAGTATTAAAGGCTGTAAAGGGGCAATGGGGAAGAAGAAAAAACACAATCCGTATTGCAAGACAGGCCATGGAAAAATCCATGCAATACGCTTACAGAGACAGAAGGAATAAAAAAAGAGAATTTAAATCTCTTTGGATCCAAAGAATTAATGCTGGAGTAAGGTTAGAGGGTCTTACTTACTCTAAATTTATATATGCGTTAAGTAAATCAGGTATTAAAATTGATAGAAAAATTCTTGCTGAAATCGCTTATGACAATCCTGAGGCATTTAAATCTATTGTTAAAAAAGCACAAGCTACACTAAAGTAATCTTTGGTATTGTTTTTATTTGTTTAAGAAATAATCTGTAAATATGTCAGATTTTGAAAAAAAAGTATTAGAATTTAAAAATAAATTAAGCCAAACGCAGGACACAAAATTAGTAGACTTAATCAGAACTGAAATCTTTGGAAAAAATGGGCTTATCAACCAAGAGTTTAAAAAAATTGGCTCTTTGTCCCCGGAGGAAAAAAAAAATTTTGCTTCATCTACAAATAAAGCAAAACAAGAACTTCTTGATATTTTTAGATCTAAAGAAGATGAAGTTTTAAATAAAGAACTTAAAGAAAGGTTAGAAAAAGAAAAAATTGATGTAACATTACCTGAAAAAGATTTTAAAATAGGAAAAATTCACCCTGTTTCTCAAGTGATAGACGAAATCTCATGTATATTCTCAGAAATTGGTTTTTCTGTTGAAGAAGGTCCAGATGTAGAAAATGATTACAATAATTTTACGGCTTTAAACACACCTGAACACCATCCTGCAAAAGATATGCATGATACATTTTACCTTGATCATGACATGAAAACATTGCTTAGAACCCACACCTCTCCTGTGCAAGTTAGGACCATGTTAAATGGTAAACCTCCATTTAAAATTATTGCACCCGGGAGAACATACAGAAGTGATAGTGATCAAACTCATACACCAATGTTTCATCAACTTGAAGGACTACATATTGATAAAAATATAAATATGGGACATTTAAAAGGATGTCTTAATTATTTTATAAAAGAATTTTTTGAAGTAAAAAAAATTAAAATGAGATTTAGACCAAGTCATTTTCCTTTTACAGAACCATCTGCTGAAGTCGATATTGGTTACAGAATTGAAAATAATAAAATAATTATTGGTGAAGGAGATAAGTGGCTCGAAATTTTAGGTTGCGGAATGGTTCATCCGAATGTTTTAAAAAATTGTAAAGTTGACACAAAAATATACCAAGGCTTCGCTTTTGGAATAGGTATAGATAGATTAGCAATGTTAAAATATGGAATTAACGATCTTCGATCTTTCTTTGAGTGTGACTATAGATGGTTGAATTACTACGGCTTTGATCCATTAGATGTACCAACAAATTATAGAGGATTAAGTAAATGAAATTAACAAAGGATTGGCTTGATGTTCATTTAAAAACTAAGAAAAAAGAATCTCAAATTGTAGATAAGTTAAATAATATTGGCTTAGAGGTAGAAAATATTGAGCCAATAAAAAATGAATTAAGCGATTTTGTAGTTGCAAAAATAATAAAAGCTAAAAAACACCCAAATGCAGATAGATTAAAATTATGCGATGTTGATATAGGTGAAAAAAAAATTGTAAAAGTGGTATGTGGTGCTCCTAATGCAAAAGATGATCTTTTAACAATATATGCTCCCCCAGGTTCTGTAATTCCAAAGAGTGGGATGAAGTTAGAAATTTCTAAAATCAGAGGTGAGACATCTTACGGAATGCTTTGCTCAGAGTCAGAGCTTAAATTATCAGATGAGAGCAAAGGAATAATTGAGTTAAATAGTAATGATGATAATAAAATTGGCAAGTCCTATTTTAATAATTCAAACAAAAATAATGTAATTGAATTATCAATTACACCTAATAGACCAGATTGTTTGGGTGTAAGAGGTATAGCTAGAGATCTAGCTGCATGTGATTTTGGTGAATTAAAAGATTTAAAGAAATTAAAAATAAATAAAAAAAATAAACACAATTTTAAAGTAAAAATTGATAACAATAAAAACCAGGCTTGCTACGCATTTGGAAGTTGTGTAATTCGAAATATCAATAATACAGAGAGTCCAGGCTGGTTAAAGAATAGAATTTTAGCATTAGGTTTAAGACCAATATCTGCAGTCGTTGATATTACAAACTATGTAATGTTTGATTTAAATAGACCCCTCCACGCTTATGATTTAGACAAAATTAAAAACAAAATCATGATTAGAAATTCCAAAAAAGGTGAAACCTTCAAAGCACTAGATAATAACAATTATACTTTAGAGGAAAATATGTGTGTTATAGCTGATGATGAGGGACCACTAGGATTAGGTGGTATAATTGGTGGTGTTAGATCTGGCACAGAGGTAGATACTAAAAACATTTTGATTGAGTCTGCTTATTTTGACCCTGAAATAACTAGAAAAACTGCTAAAAAATTAGATTTAAATAGTGATGCTAAGTTTAGATTTGAAAGAGGTGTAGATCCTAATTCAATCGAGTCAGGTCTGGAAGCAGCAGCTGATCTAATTACAAGTATTTGTGGTGGTGAAGTTTCTAAATTTGATATTCAACAAGGCAAAAAATTTAAATCATTGGAGATCAATTTAGACCCAACCACTGTAACTAAAATAATTGGAATAAAAGTCAATTTGAATCAAATTTCGAAAATTTTAAATAAATTAGGCTTTACTTTAAAAAAAAAGGGAAAGATTCTTTCTGTAAAAGTTCCAACCTGGAGGCCAGATATATTTGGTGAAATTGACTTAGTTGAGGAAGTTATTAGAATTATTGGATTAGATAATATCAAATCAATTGAGCCTGAAAAAAATAGAACTAAACCAACACTCAATTTTTATCAAAAACATTTTCATTTGGCACAGCGATCAGTCGCATCTAAAGGCTATTTTGAAACTGTTACCTGGTCATTTTCAGATGAAAATTTAAATGACAATTTTAAAGAAGAAATTGAGACTATAAAAATTGTTAACCCAATTAGTTCTGACCTAAATGTTCTAAGAAATTCTTTGTATCCAAATTTGATATTTTATATGGACAAAAACTTTAAAAGGGGTTTTGATGATCAGTCTCTTTTTGAGATTGGACCTGTTTTTATTGGAAAAAAGCCAGGCGAACAAATCACAGTTGTGTGCGGCTTAAAAAGACAAAGTAAAAATGATAAAACTTACGGACAAGTTGATGTCTTTGAAATAAAAAAGGATTTGGTTCAAACATTAATAGAACTTGGAATTGATAAAAATGAGTTTAAAATTGAGGATAAAACTCCTAGCTATTATCATCCTGGAATATCTGGATCTATTTACTCAAAAAAATACAATCTTCTGCTAGGATATTTTGGTGAACTGCATCCAAAAATTACAGAAAAAACTTTTGGTTTTGAGATACTTCTTGAAAATATAGTAGAATATAAAAGTAGAACTAGCAGGGTTAAAGAAAGTCTTATTTTTTCAGATTATCAAAAATCAGATAGGGACTTTGCATTTGTAGTCGACAAAAAAATTAATGCACAAAATTTAACAGATATAATTTCAAGTATTGATAAATCTTTAATAAAAGATATTAAAATTTTTGATGTGTATGAAGGTGAAAATATTCCTCCCGGAAAAAAATCAATTGCTTTGAAAGTTACAATACAATCCGACCATAAAACATTAAATGAAAATGATTTGACAGATATTTCAAAAAAAATTGTCAATTCTGTTGAAGAAAAAGTTGGCGCAAAACTTAGATCATAAATGTCTGCACTGGATAACATTAGAAATTTTGCAATTATAGCTCATATTGATCATGGCAAATCAACCATTGCGGATAGAATAATTCAGTTATGTGGTGGTTTGACTGAACGTGAGATGAAAGAACAGGTCTTAGACTCAATGGATATTGAAAGGGAAAGAGGAATAACAATAAAAGCTCAAACTGTTAAACTTAAATATAAATCTAAAGACGGTAAAGATTATATATTAAATATAATTGATACACCTGGACATGTGGATTTTAGTTATGAAGTTAGTAGATCATTGTATGCTTGTGAGGGATCTATATTAATTGTAGATAGCACACAAGGCGTTGAGGCACAAACTTTAGCAAATGTATATCAGGCTTTAGATATAAATCATGAGATAATTCCAATTTTAAACAAAATTGATTTACCTGCCTCAGATCTTGAAAGAACAAGAAAGCAAATTGAAGATGTTATTGGCATAGAAACTTCAAATTCAGTACCTTGTTCAGGAAAAACTGGAGAAGGTATAAGAGAAATATTAGAACAAATAATATCTGTATTGCCATCTCCTAAAGGAGACAAAAATCAAAAATTAAAATGTTTGTTAGTAGATAGCTGGTATGATTCTTATCTAGGTGTAATTATTTTAGTGAGAGTTATTAATGGAAAAATAAAAAAAAATATGAAAATCAAAATGATGTCATCTGATAGAGACTATAATGTTGAAAAGGTTGGGGTATTTACACCTAAGCCAATAGATATAGAGGAACTTAATTCGGGGGAAATTGGTTTTATTATTACTGGTATAAAAAATCTATCAGAAACAAAAGTTGGTGATACTATTTGCGAAACATCAAATCCTATTACAGAAGCTCTTCCAGGTTTTAAGCCAAGTAAACCAGTTGTCTTTTGTGGTTTGTTTCCAGTTGATAGCTCAGAATATCAAAAATTAAAGGATGGACTTGCCAAATTAAAATTGAATGATGCTAGTTTTTCCTATGATCCCGAGTCGTCTTCAGCTTTAGGTTTAGGATTTAGATGTGGTTTCTTAGGTCTTTTACATTTAGAAATAATTACAGAGAGATTAGAAAGAGAATTTGATATTAATTTATTAACTACAACGCCTGGTGTAGTTTATAAGGTGCACTTAAACAATGGTAAAATTATAGATCTACAAAATCCATCTAATTTACCAGATCCAACATTGATTAAAATGATTGAAGAACCATGGATTAAAGCAACAATAATAAGTCCCGATCAATATTTAGGATCAATAATGAAATTATGCCAAGGGAAAAGAGGAATTCAAAAAAATTTGAATTATTCAGGTAATAGAGCTGTAATCAGCTATGAGATACCTTTGAATGAAGTGGTTTTTGATTTTAATGATCGTTTAAAGTCAATGACTAGTGGATATGCAAGTTTTGATTATGAAATAATTGGTCATAAAGAAGGAGAATTGGTAAAACTCGGAATATTGGTGAACTCAGAGCCAGTAGATGCACTTGCAATGATGGTTCATAAAGATTTTGCACAATCAGTTGGAAAAGAAGTTTGTGAGAAATTAAAAGATTTGATACCTCGACACAATTTTATGATTCCAATTCAGGCTGCAATAGGAGGAAAAATTATAGCAAGAGAGACTATTAAAGGTTTTAAAAAAGACGTGCTAACTAAAATACATGGTGGAGGCGCAATGGATAGAAAAAGAAAACTTTTAGAAAAACAGAAAAAAGGTAAAGCAAAATCAAAACAATTCGGAAGAGTTGAAATACCCCAAGAGGCTTTCATTGGAGTATTAAAAATTAACAAAGAGAGATAGATGATTTATGATTGCTTTTCTTATTGGGATGAGGACCTTCTTTTAGACTTACGTTTAAATATATTAAATAAATTTGTTGATTATTTCGTTATAGTCGAAGGAAATAAAACTTGGCAAAATAATTTAAAAAAATTAAAATTTGATATAAAAAAATTTAATAATTTTAAAAATAAAATAATTTATGTTCCTGTAACAGATTTGCCTGATGGTGAAGATCCTTATTTGAGAGAAAATCACCAAAGAAATGCAATAGTAAACGGTTTACAAAAAGCAAATGACAATGATTTAATAATAATCTCAGATCTAGATGAAATTCCAGACCCTAAAAAAATAAATTTATTTGATCCAAAAAAAAAATATGCAGTTTTTAAACAAAAACATTTTTATTATAAATTTAATTTACAAAGTATAAAATTTCCAGATTGGTATGGTAGTAGAATTTGTGTAAAGAAATATTTAAAATCACCACAATGGCTTAGAAACCTAAAGTTTAAAAAAAGACCATTTTGGAGAATAGATAAATTAAGACTCAATAATATAATCGAAGAAGGTGGGTGGCATTTTTGCAATCTAAAAACACCAGAAAATCTTTTATATAAATATAAAAATCTTTGTGAAACAAACGATCCTATTAATTTTAAAGAAAAAATTGATGAAAAATATCTTGATATAAATGAGATAAAAAAAAGAGTTGTTAAAGGCGAGGATATTATTGGAAGAGATGACAATTTTAACAAAGTCCCATTGGATAGTTCGTTCCCTACCTATTTGATAGAGAATATTAAAAAATATAAAGACTGGATAGATGAATAAGCTTCAAATTTATTGTGTTACTAATGAAAGACTCAAGCATATGGAGGATTCTAAGTTAGTCTTAGCAGGCGTAGGAAAAAAAAAATTTAGTAAAAATTACATCACATGTCTTAGAGGAAAGAATATTCAACATAAAGAAAGGAATTATTCAGAGCTCACTTTTCATTATTGGTTTTGGAAAAATCAATTGAAGAAATGTAAATCAGATACATGGATTGGTTTTTGTCAAAAAAGAAGGTTTTGGCTAAAAAATAACACTAAAATTCAAAATTTTAAAAGTCTAAAGGAAAATTTAATTCTAAAGCCAGATAAAAAGTGGAAAAAGTATAATAGTATAATATGTAAACCCGTAAGAGTCGATAATCCAAAAAAAATGAAAATTATAAAAAGAGGATGGCGGAACCTTTTAAAAGATCCCTCAGTTTTTTATAATTCGAAAAGACAAACCATAAAACTTCATTTTGATATGCATCATGGATACAATGTATTAGATAAAGCTATAAACAAACTTAACAATAAAGATAGAAATCAGTTTAGAAAATTTGTTAATGAGAATACAAGTTTTAATCCTCATATAATGTTCATATCTAAAAAAAAAATTATAAAAAATTGGTTTAATGATTTATTCAATTGGTTATTTAAATGTGAAAAGATATTTGGTTTTTCTAAACTTAAAGGATACGACCAAGAACGACTTTATGCCTATTTAGCTGAAAGGTATTTATCTTTTTGGTTTAGGAAACATACGAAATACCTTGAATGGCATTGGGTATTTTACCAGAAAAAAAAATGAAATTAACCACTTTTTACAAAATTTATTATAGACATAGAATAAAAAAAGCTTCATATGTTTTAAAGATTTACTTAATAATAACAGTTTTTTTTAGATATATTTTTAATTTATTTTATCTACCTAAGAAAAAAAATTTAGACGATTATGCAAAAGAAAATCAAAATTTATTTCAGAAAGATTTAAATTATTTGTGTGAATATTTTAACTCTGATAAGGGAGAAAAATTTAAAAATCAATATGCTAAACCATCCAAACAGGATGATAAAAAAATTACTGCACATGGATATTCTAAAATTTACGAAAAATATTTAAAAGAAAATAAAGAAAAAAATTTAAATATAATCGAGTTAGGCTCTTTCTATGGCAACGCATCTGCTGCATTTTATTTCTATTTTAAAAATTCACAGATTTATAGTGCAGACATTAATCCTGATATGTATCTATATAAATCTAAAAGACTTGAAAATTTTTTTACTGACACATCTTCTAAAGACTCAATTGAAAAAAATATATTAACAAGAAATATACAGTTTGATTTGATAATTGAAGATGCAAGCCATATGCTAAAAGATCAGATAATTTCATTATTTGTTTTATTTAAGAGCTTAAAGTCAGGAGGTATTTTTATCGTTGAAGAAATCGATTTCCCTGAAAAAAAAGAAGATATGCGAACTGGTCAAGAATTCCCAGATCTTAAAACCATATTAAAAAAAATCATTAATAAAGAAGATTTTAATTCTAAATATATAAACAAAGATGAAAAAAACTATTTTTTAGAAAATTTTGATACAATCAAATTTTATAATGGTAATATTAACGAAATTGCAATAATTAAAAAAAAATAATAATAATCAGGAGAGATGGCCGAGTGGTTTAAGGCGCACGCTTGGAAAGCGTGTTTAGGGGAAACTCTTTCGTGGGTTCGAATCCCACTCTCTCCGCCATAATTTTGAAGTATAAAGATTTTTGTGATAAGAGATATTCAAATTTTTAAATGATAAAAATATTAATTTTTATTAAATAAAGGTTAAAAATTTGCCAAAAAGTATAAAAATAATTTTAAAATATATCTATAAAATTTTTGTAAATACCTTATTCAAATCTTTATACGGTAAAGTAACAATAAATAATTCCTCAGAGATAAAAGTAAAAAGTTTAAACAAACCTAATATTAAAAATAAAGAAAATAAGAAATATAAAATATTCATAATTAGAAATGGAAGAATTTGTACTGATGGTGTTGAGCAAGTCGCATATATATCGGGCAACAACTTAGTTGAAGATATATCCTTTACACAAATAAAAGGAAAATTGGTATCAGCAAAAAAAAATTTTGTAATTTACAGAGGGACTCCATATTTTAAAAAAAAATATCAAGGGACTGTTGTCTCTTTAGCGCAAGGGGCAAGTGGAGATAATAATTATTTTCATTGGATGTTTGATATTCTTCCCAAAATAAAAATGATTTTATCAAATTATAAAATTAATAATATAGATTATTTTTATATGCCTGAAATACAACCATTTCAAAAAAAAATTTTATCTATTTTTGGCTTTAAAAAATTTAATATTATTAATTCAAAAAAAAATAAACATATTCAGGCTGATAAAATTATTATACCTGAACATCCCTGGTATGTTAAAAATACTATTGATGAAGAAGTAAATAATTTGCCTATTTGGATTTCAAAATGGTTAAGAAAAATTTGTTTAAAAAATAAAAAAAACAATATTAAAGTTGAAAAAGTTTTTATAGATAGGTCGGAAAGCGAATATAAACGTTGTCAACTAATCAACAATGACCAAATAAAAAAATATCTTTTAAAAAAAGGATTTAAATCAATTAAGGTTGGTAAATTAGACTTTTTAGATCAAATAGCCCTTTTTAATAATGCAAAATTTATCATTGGTCCTCATGGTGCAGCTTTTACAAACTTGATATTTTGTAAAAAAAATACAAAAGTTATAGAAATCAAACCTACAAATAGACCAAATAACTTCAAAGAAATTTCTAAAGCTTATAATCTAATGTATAAACAAATTGTTACACCCCCTATTAAAAAAAACAGAAAGAATGGAGATATTTATTTAAAACCAAATCAATTATCAAAACTTATTTGAATATGACAAAAGAAATATCTATTTATGTGCCTGTCTTTAATGGCGAAAAAACCATCAAACAATGTTTAGACTCTATTTTTAATCAAACTCTAATACCAAATAAAATCCTAGTTATTAATGATAATTCTACTGATAATACAAAAAAAATCTTAGATGATTACAGTAATGATATTGAGGTAATCAATAACAAAAAAAATGAAGGAGTTTCAAGTTCTAGACTGTTAGCAGTAAATTATTTAAAAACAAAGTATATAGCTTCAATTGATGCAGATGTTGTTTTATCTAAAGATTGGTTAAGTAGAGTTTATCATTCACTAGAAAAAAATAGCGCTACGCTGGTAGGCGGTAAACTTTATGAAAAATACGTAAACAAACCATGTAATTACTGGAGATCACTAAGATTAAGGCAGAATTGGGGTGAAAAAGATATTTTAAATCCCAATTTTATATTTGGTTGCAATAATATTCTTAATACTACAAATTTAGATTTATCTAAAATTTATAAACATGATCATGAATATTTTAGACTTAATGGTGATGATACAGAATTGTGTAAGTTTCTACGAAAGAAAAATTTTGATTTGTATTATGATAGTTCAGCTGTATGCTTCCATTTGCAGGACGATAATTACGAAACTCTAGCATCTAGATACTGGCGTTATGTATTTTATGGAGATGGATTAAAAAAAAGAAATCTTTTCAAAACATTAAAAAATATTATACGGCAAATTAAAAAAACGTTTTTTTGGATCCTGGAAGATTTAATTAAGTTAAGATTTTCTCTATTAAGTGTCAATTTTATGATTTTATATTATTTGATTAAAATCGATCTTAAAAAATTTCAAGAAAATAATGAATAGAAATTTGTTTATATCAACATTAGCATTTAAGAAATACCCAATTAGTAAAATTTTAAAATTAATAAAAAAAAATAATTTAGATGGTATAGATCTTGCTCCATTGACTATTTTCAAAAGTTGGATTCAATTTGAAAATAATGTTTTTAATTTAAAAAGAAGATTAATAAAAAATAAAATTAGAATAAATGCGATGCAGGGCATTTTTTTTGGCTGGAAAACTAATTTATTTTATTCATCTAATGACGAAATTTTGAAAATAACTTCGCACTTAAAGAAGATCATACGAATCTGCAAATTTTTAAATGTAAAAAAAATAGTAATTGGATCATCCCACTTTAGAAAAAAAAAAGGAATGAGTCTAAAACAATCCGATAAAAAGTTTGTAGCATTTTTTTCAAAACTTAAAATTTACCTAAAGAAAAATAACGTAACCCTATGTTTGGAAGCAATTCCAAGAAAATATGGAGAAGATTACATTTATAATATAGATCATTTGGCTAGTTTGATAAAAAAAATAAATTCCAATAAAATTTGTATTAATTTTGACTCAAGTTTATTTCACTTTAAAAAATTTAACTTTACATTCTTTTACAAATATAGAAAAATTATTAAAAACCTACAAATTTCACAAAAATACTTCAAAAATTTTAATAAAATTAGCTCTAATAATTTGAAGTTTTCAAAATCTCTAAAACCGATTTCTAATTTTAAGGATATATCATTAGAAATGATCTTAAATAATCCAAGTTCTTTGGAGATTAATAAATCTATCAGAAATTTTAAAAAATATTTTAAAGATTAATAATACCTATATGTCCAGTAGTAAAATCTTCTTATAGCATCATTAATATCTACTTTATTTTTATAATTAAATTCATTTTTCAATTTGGAAATATCTGGGCATCTTCTTTGAGGCTCGACTTGTGGATAATTTTTTGGATAGCTAATATTTACTGCTTTTATTTTCTTTTTGAGAGAAGATTGCATTACTTTATGTAATTTGTTCATAT
Organism: uncultured Pelagibacteraceae bacterium; assembly: GCA_902606115.1. Lineage (GTDB taxonomy): Bacteria > Pseudomonadota > Alphaproteobacteria > Pelagibacterales > Pelagibacteraceae > Pelagibacter. The sequence goes on along the minus strand of CACLFM010000001.1, from coordinate 111,022 downwards.
TAATTTCTGGCTTATTATTGCCAATGTTATAAACAAAATTTTTACCAACTAAAGTGACTATGAACATTGCCGTAACTGCATCAGCAACGTAACAGAAAGTACGTGTTTGATTTCCTTTTTTAAAAATTGTAATTGGTTTTTTGTCCTTAATTGAACTAAAAAATCTTGGAAAAACACGATAATCTTTTCTTGGCATACCAGGCCCGAAAACGTTAAAAGGTCTAAAAATACATATATCTACTTTTTGTTTAATTTTATAAAAGTAACATAAAGTTTCTCCAACCCGTTTACCCTCATCGTAACATGATCTATCTTCTATTGATGAGACATTCCCATTATAAGTTTCTTTTGTTGGAATATTTTTTTTGTCTGGATTTCCATATATTTCACTGCTGCTAAAAAATATAAATTTTGATTTTATTTTTGATGAATATTCTAAAAGATTTTTTGTTGAGGTAATACTTGTAAAAATTGTTTCTATCGGTTTTTTATAATAATTTTTTGGACTAGGGATGCCTGCTGCATGTAGAATATAATTACATTTAAAACTAAATTTTTTTATTTTGTTAATATCTTTTTTAATAATTTTAACATTTTTATCTTTAAAAATATCACAGCTATCAAATTTAATATCATTAGCTAACACTTTAATTTTATTATTTGTTTTCTTATTTATTTCGATAATTACTTTAATAAAATATTTACCTAAAAATCCATTTGCGCCTGTTATAAAAAATTTTTTTCCATAGAGTTTACTATGATATTTTTCAAGATTATCTACAATTTCTTTTATATCTGAGTGTAAGTAATACTTTTCATTCATATAATTTTAACCTCTGGCAAAGGCACAATAAATTTAGATTTAATTCCTCGCTTTTTCCATTTATCAATTATTGGCTGACTTAAATGCCATGCTAAAAGTAAAATATAATCAGGTTCATCTTTTGTTAAAATACTATCTTCAACAATTTTCAAATTTGTTCCTGGTATGTAATGATTAAGCTTTAAGGATGTAGGTTGTTCTGCCACATAATCTAAATGTTTATTATTTAGACCACAATAACTTAGCAATACCACGGCTCTCGCAGGACAAGATTTTGCTACAATGGTTTTTCCATGTGACTTTAAGTTAGCTATCAAATTCATTAAATCGGTTCTAGATTTTTCTACCCTACCTTTAAAATTTTTATATGTGAGTTCGCAATTATCAATTAAAGCATTTTTCTCCTTTCTTAATAATTCTATTAATCTTTCCGACTTCTTTCTCTCTTTTTTTGATACAATACACCTTATGCTACCACCATATCTTGACACTATTTGTGCATCGAACAAACACAAATTATACATTTCAAATAATTTTATCAAAGATAAAAGAGAGTAGGTGCGAAGGTGTTCATGATAAAAAGTGTCGTATTGTAATTTATCTAAAATTTCCATAATGTAATGATTTTCAAAAGCATAATATCCGTCATCGTCAATTAAATTAGTTATGCCATCCATAACATCTCCCAATGTCGACATGTGAGCAAAAACATTCGTACTCGTTAACAGTTTAGCTTTCCCGTTTTTAGATTTTATTTCATCAGTTATTTCTTTATTAAAAAAAGACTGAATAGTATCAATACCTTTTTGATTTGCTATTCGGGCGATATTTGTAGGTTCAACACCTAACGTTTTTAACCCATGCTCTTTAAAATATCTCAACAAACTTCCATCATTGCTACCTATATCAACAACTAAATCATTTTTTTTTAAATTCAAAGATTTACATAAGTAGTCAGATAATTCTTTTTGTTCTCTATCAACAGTTTGTGTAATTCCTGGTAAATATGGATAATCTGGATGGTATACTTTTGTTTGATCAACGATGTAGTCAATTTGTAGTAGACCACAATCTTTACACCTTATTATATTCACAGGAAATTTTGGAACCAAATTTTCATCAGAAATATCTTTAATCAATGAATTTGCAAGTGGTTGGTCACCAAGTTTCATCACTTCGATCAAATTAATAGAATTACATATTTGACATTTATTAATCTTTCCAGGTTTAAAGTTATGTTTGTCCATAATATTAATTAATATTTTTATTTAATTTCTCAGCATTTAAACAGTAATCTATCTTTGCATAATCATTTTTTTTTAAAAAATTTTTAATCATAATAAATATTTGATTTGATCTTCCATCTTTAAAAATATTTAGTTTTTTTTTTATGATTTTTTTTATTTTAGATTTATTGTTGTATGTCTCTAAAATAAAGTCTTTAGTCCAATCTTTTGACTTAGTAAATAATCGAATATAACCTTTTTCGCATTTTATAATTATTTTATGATTTTGATAACCCTTTTTTTTAACAAATAACGTTATTTTTCCGATAACTCCATTTTTATTTTTTAAGATGCAGTAAATACTTTTTTTATACCTAATTTTTTTAAAGTTTGAGATCTTAAAGTTATAATCTAATAATTGACTTTTACCAAATAAGAATTCACAGTAAGAAAAAACGTGAGTTAGGAATATATTTTTAATTCCACCTCCTAGTTTTTCAACAGTTTTCCAGCTTTTTATCTTATTTTCTAAATCAAAACTTTTAAAATTCCATAAAATTTCGTAGTTATAAACTTCACCTAATTTTCTTTTTTTTATTATACCCTTTGTTTTTTGAAATAATTCATGATTTAAAAAAGTTAAATTTATATCTGACTTTATTTTTTTTCTTTTAAAAGATTGAATAATTTTTGTTGAACTAGCTAAATTTTGTGAGATTGGTTTTTCAATCAATATTTTTTTTTTAAACTTTAAATTATAATTTAATATCTGGTTCTGAACTTTTGGTGGTACTGCAAGTATAATTAAATCTATGTCATTAATAAAAATATTTTTCCAATTATTCTCATGAATTGTGCCTGGCAATTTTGATAAAATTTTTTTTGATTTTGAAACTTTCCTGTTACATAAAATTTTTAATTTTAGCTGTCTTATTTTTTTTATTACAGGCAAATAGCCTCTTAAAGCAAAATTAGATCCCACTAATGCAACATTCATTTTACCCCTAATTATTAAACTTTTTACTTATGAAAAAAATATTAATGAGATCTTTAATTCTTGTTTTGCCTCTCAATACTCTGCTTAAAAGCCTCATATTTTTTTCTGTTGGAAAAATAAAATAGTCGTTTTTTAAAATCTTAGAATTTGTAAAATAAATATTCCTTTCTGGATTTTTTTTGTGAAATTCGTGAACAATATCTATTTTATACCCCCATTGCTTAAATCTTTTTTTTATTTTTTTTAAGTTTGTTGAATTGTTATAAAGAGATAATTTAGGATTAACAATAGACTCTAAAACTCCTTTTTGGACAAAATTTCTATAAAATCCCAACCCTTCAAAAACTCTTAAATCATTCCCTTGGGTATCACAATGTATATAACAAATTTTACTTATTTTTTTCTCTTTACAAAAGTCACTTAGTTTTATTGTTTTTATTTTTATTTCTCTTTTTATCTTAATCCAGTCAGCAATATTCTTAATTGAGTCATCTTTGTTATCAGTCCAATATTTATGAAGTTTTTTCCTTGGTTTCAGTAATGACGATGCGGCATCATTCTTTGTGATATAAAATAACTTTTTTTTATTTTCATTAGAAACTGCTTCTTGAAAAAAAAAAAAGTTTTTAAGGTATATTTTGAATTTTTTTTCAATTTTTTTTTTGTTTCTTAATACTATTTTTTTTAAATGTGGATTTGGCTCAAACGAGTAAACTTTTATATTCGGGTTTAGCATAGCAAATGCTAAACCATTAGACCCATCATTAGACCCTATATCAAATATTGCCATCATTATTTTTTAAATAAATTGATGAGTTTGCACCTATAAATTCGCATCCGCCTGTGATTAATATTTTCATAGTATTTAAAATTTATTGTCTTTATAGAAAATATATTACTTTATGACTTTATAAGACCGAATCTTAATTTTAGCACTATTTTTCTCTATTTTTTGGCAATAAAGCTCAAACATATAAAAAAATAATTATTCGTTAAATAAAGGTTTAATATTGTGCGTTATTTGATCATACGTTTTAACATGGTTTTATTAAATACTTAAAAAATGATAAGGTCTTTCTTTCCTAAAATATATTTTTTATGATAAAAACTGAAAAAACAAAAAGTTATGAGGCAGACTCTATAAAGGTTTTAAAAGGTCTTGAAGCTGTAAGAAAAAGACCAGGAATGTATATCGGTGATACTGATGATGGAACGGGTCTTCACCACATGGTTTACGAGGTAGTTGACAACTCTATAGATGAGGCGCTCGCTGGCTTTTGTAAAAACATAAAAATTGAGATTAATTCAGATGGCACAATCACCGTTTCTGATGATGGAAGAGGCATTCCAGTGGATATGCATAAAGGTGAAAAAAAATCAGCAGCTGAAGTTATAATGACTCAACTACATGCTGGTGGAAAATTTGATCACAATTCATATAAAGTTTCAGGTGGTTTGCATGGTGTAGGAGTGTCTGTAGTAAATGCTCTATCTAAAAGATTAGAATTAGAAATTAATAGAGATAGCAAAAAGTATTTTATAGAATTTAAGGACGGAGATGCTAGAGCACCGCTAAAACAAATAGGAAAATCTACGTCGACTGGAACAAAAATTACTTTTTTGCCCTCAAGTGAGATATTTTCCTCTACCAAATTTTCCAGCTTAATTATTCAAAAAAGGATGCGTGAGCTCGCATTCTTAAATAAAGGAGTAAAATTAACAGTAGTTGATAAAACTCAAAAAAAGGAAAGATCTTTTGACTACAAATTTGATGGTGGTTTAAATGAATTTATAAACTTCTTAAATTTAAAAAAAGAAAAATTAAAAAATAAAAATGGTAATGATCTTTTTAAAAAACCATTAAGTTTAGACGGAACCAAAAACGGTATAGAAATAGAGTGTTCTATAGAGTGGAATTCAACTTATTCAGAAGATGTATATGCTTATACAAACAATATTTATCAGAAAGATGGTGGTACTCATTTATTGGGTTTTAGAAGTGCATTAACAAGAGTGATAAACAAATATGTAAATGACAATAATATTATAAAAAAAAATAAACTTTCTATAGCTGGAGATGACATAAAAGAGGGTTTGACAGCTATTCTGTCAATTAAGGTGCCAGATCCAAAATTTTCATCACAGACTAAAGACAAGTTAGTTTCCTCAGAAATTAGAAACATTGTAGAAACTTTCTTAAATGAGAAGCTCTCTATATGGTTTGATCAAAATCCTGCAGTTATAAAAATAGTCCTTCTTAAAATTATTCAAGCAGCTCAAGCGAGAGATGTGGCTAGAAAAGCGCGGGAGAGCGTAAGAAGAAAAGGTGCTCTTGAGCTAACTGGACTACCTGGAAAATTAGCAGATTGCCAAAACTCAAAAAGAGATGGAACAGAGCTGTTTATTGTTGAGGGAGATTCTGCTGGTGGTTCAGCAAAACAAGGAAGAAATAGAGAATTTCAAGCGGTGTTGCCACTTAGAGGTAAAATTTTAAATACATATGTTGAAACAAATAGTTTAAAAAAAAATGGCAACCATTCTGACTTAAGAACAAAAGCACTAACAAAAATGATATCATCTAATGAGATCGTTACATTAATTAATGCACTTGGTTTAGATCCCAAAATGGAGGAAATCGATTTAGAGGATTTGAGATATGGAAAAATAATTATAATGACTGATGCGGATGTAGATGGTTCTCACATTAGAGCATTACTATTAACTTTTTTTAATAACAAACCATTTAATAAATTGATACAACATGGTCATATTTATTTAGCACAACCTCCATTATTTAAATTAAATAAATCTGGAAAAAGTTTTTACATAAAGGACGAGAAAGAGCTCGATAATTTCTTAATAAGGAATTCTAAAAATTTAAAGAAAGCAAAAAAAAATTCAAAAGTTTATGAAGAAATTTTATCAGAAGAGAAATCTAAATTGAATATACAAAGATTCAAGGGACTTGGAGAAATGAACCCTGAGGAATTATGGGCCACAACACTGGACCCAGTAAATAGAAACTTATTACAGGTTAGATATTCAAAAGATCAAAAAAAAGACCAAGAAATTATTCACACTTTAATGGGTAATGATGTAAGTATTAGAAAAGAATTCATAATATCAAACGCAATTGATATTAATAATCTAGATGTATAAAAATTATGGAAACAACAGCAGTTTCTAAAATTTATTCATTAAACAAATCAACCTATATCAATTTAAGGTGGATTGGTATAATTGGTCAATTTTTGACTTTGAATATTGTTTTTTTTATTTTTAAATTTCAATTCAATATTTATCTAACTAATCTAATTATTTTTTTTGGTATCTTATCAAATCTTTTTTTATTTTATTTTTACCAAAAAAATATCTTAACTAATAAAGACTCTTTTATTTTCTTGATGCTAGATATATTGCAACTAAGCACTTTAATTTATCTCACTGGTGGAATTTTAAACCCTTTTTCTATATTTCTAATTATTCCAAGTGTTTTTTCGTCATCTAATCTTGAATTAAAAGCCAGTTTGACACTAATTTCATTAACAATTTTATCAATACTTTTGCTGACTTTTTATCATGTAGAATTAATCTATCCGGGTACAAATATTATATTAGTTAATACTTTTTATTATTATGCAATCCCAACATCACTAGTTATAGCTTTAATTTTTCTAAATTATTTTGCTGCTATATTTGGAAGAGAATCGAGATTGAGAAAAGAAGCGCTGGATAAATTAGAAAAGGTTATTGCAAAAGAGCACGAATTAGTATCACTCGGAGGTCAGGCTGCTGCTGCTGCCCATTCCCTAAATACACCACTCTCAACCATAAAAATTATATCCCAAGATATGCATAAACAGTTTAAAGATCAAAAAGAAATAAAAAAAGATATTGAATTACTGGTAAGTCAGGTTGAAAGATGTGGTCAAATTTTAAAAAAATTAACCTTAAATCCAACTCAAGAAGATGATTTTATAAACCAGGAATTATCTATCTCAGAATATGTTTCAGAAATTATTAAATCTTTTCGTGAAATATCAGATAAAGAAATTGTGATTAATCTAAGTCAAGATTCAAATTCATTTAAAATATCAAAAATAATTGAAATTATATATGGAATTAGGAATTTCATAGGTAATGCAAATAAATTTGCTAAAAAAAAAATATATGTTTCTGTTAAGAGCAATAATGAAATTACTGAATTATCAATCGAGGATGATGGAAATGGTTATCCAAAAGATATTTTAAGTAAAATAGGTGAACCTTATATAAAATCTTCATTTGATAAAGAAAATAAAAAAGCAGGCTTAGGCTTGGGAATTTTTATTGGTAAAACATTGTTAGAGAGAAATAAAGCAAAAGTGATTTGCAGAAACTCAAAAACTAGACCTGGTGCTGAAGTAATTATAAGTTGGAAAAATACTTTTTTGAAAACTATTTAATGGTAAATCCTTTTTTTTGAGTTTTTTTCAAACATTTGACTTAACTGTTTGATCATTACATCTCCAAGTTCTTGGACGTCTGTAATTTTGATTGCCTTTTTATAGTAACGAGAAACATCGTGACCGATACCTATGGCTAAAATTTCAAAATCTTTATTATCTTGAATTGTTTTTACTACTTTTCTCAAGTGCTTTTCTAAAAAATCTCCAGAATTTACCGATAATGTCGAGTCATCAACAGGTGCACCATCAGAAATAACCATTAAAATTTTTCTCTCCTCTTTCCTTTTTTTTAATCTATTAAATGCCCAAAGTATTGCTTCACCATCTATATTCTCTTTAAGCAATCCCTCTTTTAACATAAGCCCTAAGTTTTTTTTTGATTGTCTCCAGTTTGTGTCTGCGCTCTTATAAATAATATGCCTTAAGTCGTTTAACCTTCCTGGATATTGGGGTTTCCCATTCTTATTCCAATCTTCCCTAGACTCTCCACCCTTCCAATTTTTGGTAGTAAATCCTAGAATTTCAACCTTAACATTACATCTCTCTAATGTTCTAGATAAAATATCTGCACATAATGCAGCTATTGTTATGGGCCTACCTCTCATAGAGCCAGAGTTATCAATTAACAAAGTAACAATCGTATCTTTAAATTCAAATTCTTTTTCTTTTTTAAACGTTAAAGAATTTTGTGGATCTATTATAATTCTTGTAAGTTTTGATGAGTCTAGCAACCCTTCCTCAAGATCATATTCCCACGATCTATTTTGTATTGCTAACAGTTGTCTTTGCAATTTATTTGCTAATTTAGTAATTAAATCTTGGAAATTAATTAATTGTTGATCAAGGTTTTTTCTGAGTCTTAAAATTTCCTCCTGTTTTTCTAAATTTTCAGCTTTAGCAATTTCATCAAATTTTGAGGTAAAAACTTTATATTCTAAATTTTTTTTTTTAATATTTAGTTTTTGGGAAACTCTTTCTAAACTTTCTCCGAAATCATCAGCCTGATCTGTATCTTCCTGCATTCTAAATTGATTAACATCATAATCAGTTTCAGTGCTAGATTGATCTTCAGTTTTTTCCTCAGAGGTATCATTGTCTTCATCATCCTTATCATTTTTGGTATTCTGGTCATTTACTGAATTTTGATTGTCTTGATTTTGATTACTCTGTTGATTTTGATTATCATCAAAAATATCCATTTTCTCAAGTAAATTTGAAAATTTTGAATTATAATTATTCTGGTTTTCAAAGTTTTGCTCCAAATAATTTAAATCGTTTTTAAAATTTTTATCAAAATCTTTCCTCCAATAATTTAAAACTTCAAGGGATGTTTTGTCAAAATTTAACTTAAAGAATTTTTCTAAAATGTATAACTCAAATGCATCATGGACATTTATTTCTTCCTTAGAATTTGACTTATTATATTTTTTACTACTAGTTTTTTGAATATAATAATTTTCAAGATTTTTTTTAATTCCACTCAACATTTTTGAGCCGAGCATTTCACATCTGAATATTTCAGATAGTTCATAAATTTTTTTTAGAGCTGGATTTTTAGGGTGATTTTTTTGGAAGACAGCGTTATCAGAAAACCTTAATTTTAAAGCTTTGGAGTCTATATTTGCTCTTAATTTCGTATAATCTGACTTATTTTTAAAATCTTTAATATCTGAAAAATCCAAATTTTTGGTATTAAAAGTTTTATCTTTTAAATTGCTTTCATCTAGTTGATTAGAAATAACTTTATAAGTTGAAGTTAGTGCTTGTTTAATCAATTCCTCTAAGATTTCTCTTTTTTTTTCCATTAATTTTAGGAATTAATAAGCGACTCAGGCAAATCTTCTCCAAAACATCTTTGATAATACTCAGAAATTATACTTTTTTCGGCATCATCACATTTATTTAAAAATGTAACTCTGAATGCATACCCAAGATTTTTAAATATTTCTGTATTATCTGCCCAGTGTAAAACTGTCCTTGGACTCATGACAGTTGATATATCACCAGCCATAAAACCTTTTCTTGTTAGTGTTGCAACCTTAATCATGTTAGAAATTTTTTCCTTACCTTCAGTATTATTATAAGATTTATTTTTTGCTAAAATAATTTCCATTTCTTTTTCAAGACTTAAATAATTTAAAGTTGTAACAATATTCCATCGATCCATTTGACCTTGATTTATTTGTTGAGTTCCATGATATAACCCTGAAGTGTCTCCCAAGCCGATAGTATTAGAAGTTGCAAAAAGTCTAAAATAATTGTTTTGTTTAATAACTTTATTTTTGTCAAGAAGTGTGAAATTTCCCTCTGACTCTAAAATTCTTTGTATGACAAACATGACATCTGGTCTACCAGCATCATATTCGTCGAAAACTAAAGCCACAGGATTCTGAATAGACCATGGTAAAATACCTTCTTGGAACTCTGTTATTTGTTTTCCATCTTTTAGTTTTATGGCGTCTTTTCCTATAAGGTCTATTCTACTTACGTGACTATCTAAATTAACTCTTATACAAGGCCAATTTAATCTAGCAGCGACCTGTTCTATATGAGTTGATTTTCCTGTTCCATGAAAACCTTGGACTAGAACTCTTTTGTTAAAAGAAAAGCCTGATAATATTGCAATAGTTGTATCTTTATCAAATTTATAATTTCTGTCAATTTCTGGAACATATTCATTTTTTTTTTCGAAAGCATCAACTTCTAAATCGCTATCTATTCCAAAAGTTTGTTTAACAGATAACTTGATACTTGGTACTATATTTATATCATTGTTCATTTTTTCAAAGTTCTTTTTAATTGCGTATATGCTAAAGTTATTACTTTAAGTTTTTCTTCGAATTTTCTATTTCCTGAATTCATATCAGGATGAAATTTTTTGACAAGTTTTTTAAATTTAGATCTTATATTTTCCCAATTTATCGTTACATCTAAGCCTAAAATATCAAAGGCTTTTAAATCTTTATTGGAAAAATTAAGCTGTGCTATTTTAGCATAATTTTTATCAATCCCATTTTTATTCAAATCTTCCTTTAAAGCGTTATTCCATAATATTTTAAAAAAATTATCTTGAGCGCTAAAGTTTTGAGTAGGTTTATGCCAAGTCATATCAGATTTAATGAATTCTAAAATTTCAGCATCATTCATCTTTTCGAAATAATTCCAGTTCTTGTTAAATTCTTTAATATGCTTTAAGCAAAGTAGCCTATATTTTTTACTATTATCTCTCTCAATTGGTGCCTTATATTCTCCAATATTCTTACAATTATTCCAATCACAAATAGTTTTCATTAAGTTATTATTATATAATTTATTATGGAAATAAATAATTTAATCAAAAAAATAAATGATAAAATTTGTAATAATATTAAATGTGAAAACATATTGATTGAAGACAAAACTTTTTTACACAAAAAACATAAAAATTTTGACCATAAAAAATTTCATATTAAAATTAGAATAGAGTCTTTAGAACTTAAATCAAAAAATAAAATAGAGGCTAACAGACATGTATTCAAAATTTTAAGTCAAGAATTAAAAAACTATATTCATTCAATTCAATTATCAATCAATTAACGAGCTTAAAAATTTTTTTACTTTAATTTGTGAATATGTGTTATTAAGAACTGGTTTTGCAATTTTCCTCAATAAAACTAAATTTATACTTTTACCGTAATTTTTTTTATCTTTAATCATAAAATTTGAAATTTTATTTATACTGTTTTTATTAAAATAATTTTTCAAGTTATTATACTTTAATTCTTTAATATGGTTTTCGATCAAACTAAACTCGTTTTTGGCAAGCAACCTTTCTTTATTACTGAATTTTGATGCTGTTAGAATACCAAGTAGTACTGCCTCCCCATGATTTAACTTGTTTGTATATTTTAATGTAGATTCAAATGCATGAGCGAAAGTATGTCCGTAATTTAGAGTTTTTCTTAAATTACTTTCTCTTTCATCTTTTTCAACAATTGCTTTTTTTATCTTACAGCTTCTAAATATTGCTCTTTTAATTGTATTTGATTTTAAGTTTAAAATATCCTTATAATTATTTTTTAAAAAAATAAAAAATTTTTTATCACTGATAAGTGCATGCTTTAGTATCTCAGCATATCCACAGATCATTTCTCTTTTTGGAAGTGATCTAAGAAAAACTATGTCAGCAATTACTAAATTTGGTTGGCAAAAAGTTCCAATCATATTTTTTCCAAGAAAATTGTTGACACCAGTCTTTCCTCCAATTGAGGAGTCGACTTGACTAAGTAATGTAGTAGGAATATTTACAAATTTTATACCTCTTTTGTAAATACTTGCAGCAAAAGCACATATATCTCCAGCTATCCCACCTCCCATCGATATTAAACAATCATTTCTGTTAAAATTATTTTTTCCCAAAATGTCTAATATCTTTTTTACTGTGTTTAAATTTTTTATTTTTTCGTTAAAATTAAACTCTAGAATTATATTTTCATCTTTTTTTATTCTTGTCTTAAATTTAGATACAATTTTTTTAGGAATATTTTTATCATATATTACCATTAATTTTTTTGGGTTAATTTTATTTTGAATAAGAATTTTTTTAATCTTAAAACAGTTATTTTCTCCAAAATAGATTGGATATTTTTTTTCTTTAGTTTTAATAAATAATCTCATTCTTCTTACATTTTTGAATAATTCTATCTACTATTTCACTTTTTTTTAAATTTTCACAAATTATTTTAAAATCCGCGAAATAATAAATCTTATTTCTTTCGCTAATTAATTTTTTAATTTCTGTTTGATTCATATTTTTAACTAATGGTCTTTTATCATTATTTATAATTCTCTTTATTAAAGTGTCAGCATTCCAATGAAGCCAAAATGTCTTCGACTTTTGTTTTATAATTTTTCTTAGCTCTTTGTTCATAAATGCCCCACCACCAAGCGATATTATTTTATCATTATTTTTAATAACCTGGGTAGTTACGTTAAATTCTAGCTCTCTAAAATATGCTTCACCTTTTAATTCAAAAATTTGGCTTATTTCCTGATTTTGGATTTTCTCTATTTTTCTATCTATGTCTATTAATACTCGATCTAATTTTTTAGCTAACAAACCACCAATAGTAGATTTTCCTGAACCCATCATGCCCAATAACACTATATTTTTTTTAATTTCCATATTTTTCTTTATTGAAAAAACACAAATTTGTCTTATTTTGAAATTATTTAAATTACATGCAATTTTATAAAAAAACAAGTATTGGAAAATCTTATAACTACACTGGATTGATTGTCAAAATTGTTTTGTTTGTAGCAATAATTTCCTTGATAATTTTTTTTGTAGGTAAAATTAATTTTCCAGCACCTAATAAATTAATTGAACAAGAAATACCTAGAGAAAACTTAAAAATTGTTAAATAAACTTTTCATAATTATAATAATTTTTATATCATCAACTTTATACACATGCATTTATGCAGAAGAACCAGTTGATATATGGAGCATAGAAAAAAAAAATGAAAATACTAACCAAGATCCAAACATAACAGGGGAAATTGATTTATCCGAGAATATTATTATTCAAGATAATTTAATAACTAATATAGAGGAGGGTAAAATTGCAAATAAAAGAAAAATAGTTGGTTTATATGATCCAGAAGAAAATGGATTTGCCTTGGAGATGTGGAGTAATACCGATCCAAATAAAATTTTTGAATTATCAAAAAGAATTAGCAAAATGGCACTTTCAGCAGATGCAGAAAAAATATACACAAAACTTCTTTTGACTAACTCCTATTCACCTATTGATGAGATAGATGAAAAAATTTTTTTAGATATCAAGTCTGATTGGTTAATGAGATTTAAAGATATTAATTTGATTAAAGAGTATTTAAAAAAGAATATTGAGATCGAGCCAAATCAACAATTAACTAAATTTGTTTTAGATGAATTATTTTCAGTTAACGAATATAGACAAGCATGTGAGTTTTTAGAAAAACTTAATACAAACTTTAATGACAGTTATTTAACTAAGTTTTCTATTTATTGTCTAATCTATTTAAAAAAAAATGAGCAAGCCTCACTTAGATATGATTTAGAAAAAGAACTTGGTTATGATGATCCTTTTTTTGAAAAAAAATTTCAATATTTACAAGGATATATTTCAAATTCCCAAGAGACCTCAGAAAAAGATCTACTAAATCTTCATATCTCATTTGAAACTAACAAGAAATACAAATATTTACCAAACAATAAAACTCCAAAATTGTATTGGAAATATTTATCCTCTAACAATTTATTGGAAAGCATAAATAACATTGACATTGAAGACGAGAAACAAATCTCCTTACTTGAAAAAGCTACTCATCAGGGAAATTATGAAGAATTAGATTTACTTAATTTATACAAAAGATTTCAGTTTTCAGTAGATCAATTATTAAATATTGAAGAAGAAATAATAAGAATTTCAAAAATACAATCGAGAGCTTTACTATATCAAGGTATACTTCTTAATACAGAACCCAATACTGTAGTAAAATTATCAAAACTTTTAAAAGAAAGTTTTGAAGATGATAATATTGCAAATTCATTTAAAAATGAATTAAAAAATATTTTAAATAATTATGAATTAGAGGATCTATCTTCTGATCTTACTAAATTTTATTCTAAAAGCTTAGAACAAGAAAATAAAGATAAGGATATAAAATTTAATAACAAGATTTTGCATCAATCTAAGTTAGTGAAATACTTCAGTAAAGAGAATATTTCAAATAAAAAAATTGAAAAAGATTTAAATAATTATTTAAAAAAAATAAAAAAAAGCAATAAAAATTATTTAATTACTAAAGATATTATATTGATTGAAGCCATGGTATCTGATGGTATTGAAATTAAAGAGGAATTTAAAAACTTATATAATGCCAAAGAGAACACAATACCAACTGACATTCAAATTTTGATAAATGATCAAGAAATTGGAATGGCAGTTTTGAGATTAATCGAAATTATAGGCGAAGATAAAATTAGCGATTTAGGATCTGAAACTCTTTACTTCTTAATTAATGCACTTAATCAAATGAATATTGACCCATTAAGAAATGAGATTTTGTTCAATGTCTTGCCTTTAAGGGCTTAAGTTTTTGACAATTTTGTACTAAAACTAAATAATGGCAATAAAAAAAATTTTAATAGAACCTAATAAAATTTTAAGACAGGTTTCCCAACCAGTAGATAAAGTAAATAAAGAAATACAAAGCCTCATGGACGATATGTTGGAAACAATGTACTCAGCTAATGGAATAGGCCTTGCTGCAATCCAAATAGGTATACCAAAAAATTTAATAGTTATTGATTTATTAACAAAAGAAAAAAAAAAACATCCGATGTATTTTATTAATCCTAAAATCATAAAACAAAGTTCAAAAATGTCAAAATATGATGAAGGATGTCTATCATTGCCAAGTTTGTTTGCTGAAATCCAAAGACCGAGTGAGTGTGATGTAGAATATCTAAACTATGAAGGAAAAAAAAAAATTCTTAAAGCCACCGGTTTATTAGCAACATGCATTCAACATGAAATAGATCATTTAAAAGGAATATTATTTATAGATTATTTGTCAAAACTCAAACGAGATATAATTTTAAAAAAATTATCAAAACAAAAACTAGATCAAAAAAGATTGGTTATATAAACAATTATGAAAAAAATTGTTTTTATGGGAACCCCTTTATTCGCAGTCCCAATTCTAAAATCTATTTTTGAAAAAGGTTACAATATTCCTTTGGTATATACGCAGCCCCCAAGTAAAAAAAATAGAGGTTTAGAAGTTATTAAGTCACCAGTGCATATATTCTGTGATAAAAAAAAATTAAATGTAAGAACACCTAAAGATTTTGACAATTTAGATGAGGAAAAAAATATTTTAGAAAAATTAGAAGCAGATCTTGCCATAGTTGTAGCTTATGGACAAATGCTTCCAAAGGGTATTCTGGGTACATGTAAAAATGGATTCGTTAATATTCATGCTTCATTACTTCCAAAATGGAGAGGTGCAGCACCAATTCAACGTTCTATAATTAATTTAGATAATGAAACTGGCATAAGTGTCATGCAAATTAATGATAAATTAGATCAAGGAAATGTTTGTAGTCAATTCAAAGTTAATATTAACAAGGATGATAATGCTGAAGATTTGTCTTTAAAATTATCTAATCTTGCCTCAGAAAAGATAGTTAAGGAAATAGAGGAAATTTTAGGGAATAAAAAGATTTTTGTTAAACAAGATAACTTAAAAGCAACTTATGCTAACAAAATAAAAAAAATTGAGGGAAAAATAAATTGGAAAGATGATGCCGAAAATATTTTAGGCAAAATAAACGGTTTATATCCTAATCCAGGTGCTTGGTTTTATTTCAAAGGTAAAAGATATAAAATTTTGAAAGCTAATATATCTAATATCATTTCTAGTCCTGGAAAAGTTGTAAGTGATAATATAGAAATATCCTGTGGCAAAAACTCAATTAAAATTTTAGAAATTCAAAGAGAAGGAAAAAAAGTTCAAAATATAAAAGACTTTATTTTAGGAACAAAAATTACAAAGGGTGATAAATTAATAGATGCATAGATATCAGATTCTATTAGAATATGTAGGAACAGGATATTATGGTTGGCAATTTCAAAAGAACAATATTACTGTACAAGGGACAATTCAAAAAATATTAACTAAAATTTTAAAAGAAGAAATAAAATTGCATGGGTCAGGTAGAACAGATGCAAATGTCCACGCTATTGAACAATCAGCACATTTTGATGTGAAAAATAAAATTGTAAACTTAAAAAAGTTCCTAAATACTTTAAATTTTTTTTTAAACAAGAAGCTTATATCTGTTATAAAAATTAATAAAAAAACCCCAAATTTTCACGCTCGATTTTCAGCAAAAAAAAGGATTTATAAATATCTTATATATAATCGAGTGAGCTCACCTTCTATAAATAGAGATAGGGGGTGGCATATAAAAAAAAAATTAAATTTAGAATTAATAAAAAAAGCATCACTCTTTTTAAAAGGAACGCATGATTTGTCAGTATTTCGAGCTTCAAACTGTTCAGCTTTAAGTCCTGTAAAAACCATTGATTATTTAAAAATAAAAGAAAATAAAAATATTATTGAAA
Source organism: uncultured Pelagibacteraceae bacterium (assembly GCA_902606115.1). GTDB lineage: Bacteria > Pseudomonadota > Alphaproteobacteria > Pelagibacterales > Pelagibacteraceae > Pelagibacter. The sequence continues at coordinate 94,371 of CACLFM010000001.1, read as the reverse complement.
TTCAAATTAAATCAAAATCATTTTTGAAACAACAAGTACGGTCAATTGTGGGTTGTTTGAAATATGTTGGTGAAAAGAAATGGTCTATTAGTAGATTTAAAAGAATTGTTAAATCAAAAAATAGAAATTTGTGCGCACCACCAGCACCTGGTGCAGGTCTTTATTTAGAAAAAGTTATCTATTGAGTTTGCTTAATCTGAATTTTTTATTTATTCTCCATCTAGAACCTTCTCGAACAATATATCCACAACATTTTTTAGAACCACATTTACAAGGAAACTGTCTGTAATCTTCATCAAAACCAAAACCATAGTCATAACAAAGCTCCTCGTCCTTTTTTATAGATTTAATGGAAGTGACCCATATTTCTAAACCTTTACCTTCAACTTCACAATTTGGTTCACATGAATGGTTAATTAAACGAGCTGTATTCCATTTAAAATCACCGTCTAAATCGTATCTGCTATTTAAATTAAATAAATATATATCTTTGTCGTTATCAAATTTAATATTATTTTCTGTTTGTTTTTTGGTAATTAATTTACCTATATATTGAATTATACGGGTACCGGGTTTTATATCTTTCTTCGCAATTAAACCCCTTTTATCTATTTTTGATGCTTTTACTTTATAAAGTTTATTCATCAGTTTTATTAGCAATTTTTAAGATAAATGCATAGTCAAACGCAATATCCTCAATTGCCCCATCTCTTCCTGATTTGCCTCCATGTCCAGCCTCCATTTCAGTTTTAAGTAATAACAAATTGTTATCAGTCTTGTAATCTCTCAACTTAGCTGTGAATTTTAAAGGTTCATCAAATAAAACTCTGTTATCGCTTAAGCTCGTTGTAATTAAAATATTTGGATAATCAGCTTTTTTAATATTGTTATAAGGGGCGTAGGAATATATGTAATCGAAATGTTTTTTATTTTCTTTAGCATTTCCAAATTCATCAAACTCTCCAATAGTTAGAGGTAGTGAATGATCCAAATTAGTAGTAAGACTATCTAGAAAAGGCACAGCCATAATTGCACCTAAAAATAGATCAGGTTCTTCATTTACGACTACCCCCATTAATAGTCCACCCGCAGATCCTCCCATACCAATAATCTTCTTTTTACTAGTATATTTTTTTTCAATCAAAAATTTTGCACATGCAATATAATCTTTGAAAGTATTTTTTTTATTTAAAAGTTTTCCTTCTTTCCACCATTTCATTCCTCTCTCCATACCACCTCTAATATGCGCGGTCGCCCAGATTATTTTTCTATTGATTAAACTTAATCTAGTAGATGAAAAAGTAGGTGACATAGAGTGGCCATACGAACCGTATCCATAAAGCAATAATTCAGCAGAACCATCAACAGGAGTTTCTTTATGTCTTGTTATTGTAATAGGCACAATCCTACCATCATGTGACTCACATTCTAACCTCTCAACTATGTAATCTGTTGGTTCATGACCAGATGGAATAATTTGTTCTTTAACTAATTTTTTTTCCTTGGTTTTTATATTGTAAAGATAAGTTCTATTTTGAGTTTTAGGGGTAGAGTAAGAAATATATATCTCATCAGTATCACGATCTTTTTGTCTTAAAGAAACACTCGGATCATAAACTTTTTCATCAGTAAATATTAATTCTTCTTCTATATTTGTTTGAATATTCCTAATAAAAACTTTATCTAAAGCATTGGTTAATTCAGTCCTTATTATCCAGTTATTCAAAAAGACTAAACTTCCTATTAAAGTCTCATTTTTCGCATTTATAAAATCTTCCCACTGATCAGAAATGATATTTCTCGTTTTAAGAATTTTAAAGTCTTCTGCATCTTTATTAGTATGCATGTAAAAATTATTATTCCACGAATTAATAGAATATATTATACCTTTTTCACGCTTTCTTATAAGTTTAAGTTTTGGTATTTTCTCATCTACTGAAAAGTAATATTTTTCTGTTGTATTGTGGTCGGAGCTGGTAACCAAATAATATTTTTCGTCTGAAGTAAGCCCAATACCAACAGTAAAAGCTTTAGTTTTTTCCTCAAAAATTAAAATATCATCTTTGATAGGTTTTCCAATTTCATGTCTAAATATTTTTCTTGGTCTGTGATTTTCATCTAATTTAGAATAGAAAATGAATTTGTCATCAAGACTAAACATTACTGATCCCGATGTATCCTCAATTTTGTCTGTAACCAAAGTATTAGTCTCAATGTCTCTAACATGAATTGTAAAGTATTCAGAGCCTTTAGTATCCAAAGAGTATGCTAGATATTTATCATTAAAACTTACCTCTAAATCACCTATTCCAAAATAATTTGTATTTAACTTTTTTTTCTCTTCATCACCATTCCAAATCTCTTCAATATGATCAGTGCCTATTTTCTTTCTAAGCTTAATAGAATAGTTTCCGTTTACTGTAGTTTTGGTCCAATATTCATAGTTTTTATCTTTATACTTTAAAGACTCATCATTTAATTTTATTCTGCCTTTAATTTCTTTAAATAATGTTTTTTGAATCTGAGAAGTATCTTTCAATTGAAAATCAGTATATTTATTTTCTTGTATCAAATATTCTCTAACTTCAGGAAGAAGTTTGTTTGCATCTTTAAGAACCTCTAGTATATTTTCTTGATGAACCCAACTATAATTATCCTCCCAATTAATATTGTGACAAGATTTTATCTCCAGTTTTTTTCTTAATTGTGGTATTTTCATTTGAATCTAATATATGAATTTTTTTTTAATATCAGTAGTTATTTTTGTCATCTTATATTTAGTATTAAATTGGTTTTCGAAAACATCGAGTAAAAAAATATCAAATTTAATTAGAAAGTTTATTATTTTTGCCTCAATTGGATTAGCTTTATTGATGATTTTTGCAGGTAGATTTATCTTTTCTTTGCCTTTTCTGTTAATGATATTGCCAATAATAAAAACAAAAGCTGGACTGTCATTAGTACAGCTTTTTAGAATCTGGGGATTGTTAAAAGTTCTTAAAAATTCAGGGCGATTTAATTTTAATGCATTTCAGCAACCAAACAGCAAAAGTATGCCGTTAGATGAAGCTTATAAAATTTTAAATTTAGATCCAAACAAAAAATATACAAAAGACGATGTTCAAAAATCTTATAAAATAATTATGAAAAGAATACATCCAGATGTAAGTCCGGAACTAACTACCCTTGCATCAATAGTAAACCAGGCAAAGGATACAGTTCTAAAGAATCTATCCTAATAATTTTTCAAACTTATTGTAAATTTCTTCAGGGTTAATTTTGTCTTTACCTAAAGTATCATGAGTTACTTTATCCTCTCCCTCTGGAAGAATAGGATACATATTTTTATTATAGCTTCCATATATTAAAGGCGTATCTACCATTAACACTATCGTCTTTATACCAAGACCAGCAGATAAATGACTAAAACTTGAGTCATTACAAATTGCTATTTGACAATTAGGAATGATCGGCAAAATTTCCTTAATTGTAAAATTATTTAATGGAGTACAATATTTTTTATATTCACTTTCTATTATTTCATGCATAATTTTTAACTCATCGATGTTATTTCCTGTCATTAAAAAAAATCTACAATTAAATTTATTTAATACCTTGCCCATAAAACTTTTGAATATTGAAGCTGGAACTCTTTTTGTTTTGCCTGAACCACCAATACCAAGTATTACATTAGTGATATTTTTTTCAATAGAGTGATCTTTTTTAGCTTTTATAATATCCTGATTTTTTAAAAAGATTATTGGTGTGCTTTCAATATCTTCGCCAATTGTTTTGAGAATAAACTCTTTTGCAGTTTCTATAATCTGTTGGTTTTTTTTTTTAAACAAAGGGTAGTGAAAAACTTCTTTTATGCCTGAAAGTTTAGAAATTAGGAAGTATCTCAAGGACGAATTAAAAATGAAAACCTTATCAAATTTTTTAAATTTTAATTCATTAATTAATCTGAAAAATCCTATTAAACCCGAGTGTTTTTTATTAACTTCTCTTTCAAGATAAATGATTTCTTCAACGACTGCCTTGTTGCTAAAATACATTTCAACTTTTGTATTTTTTTTTGCTAAAATAGTCACAGGTGTTTTGTATTTTTTAGAAATTGCTTCAATAAATGGAAGAAACATTATCATGTCTCCAATACCCACTCTATTTTGTAAAATTAATATTTTCATTAATTGACTAATACCTTTACTAATTATTTTTTAACGATAAGCTTATTTTATGATTGAAATTAAAGGCATTTATGCGGCATCAGTTTCAATACTTAATGACGATATGTCATTAAATATTGAAAAAACTTCAAATCATTGTGAAAAGATTATTAAAGATGGTTGCCATGGCGTAATTATCTTTGGAAGTACTGGCCAAGCACAACTCATTTCTCTAGCGGAAAAAATTCAAATGGTTACATATTTAAGTAAGAATAAAAAAAAAGATAACTTCATTATAGGTTGTGGATTAAATTCTTTATTGGACACTATAAACCTAATGAAAATTTCAATTAATTTAGGTTTTAAAAAATTTTTAGTAATGCCTCCTGCATATTACAAGTATGGAGATAAAGAAGTAATTAACTATTATACAAAGTTAATTCACTCTGTCCCAGAGTCTAAAATAATACTGTATAATTTTGAAAAACTATGTGGATATAAATTTTCTATAGAATGTGTAAAAGAATTAGTTAAAAGTTTTCCAAAAAATATTGTAGGTGTTAAAGATAGCTCTTATAATTTATATCAAGATCTTAAAATTAAAAACTTTTCAATTCTTCCAGGTTCTGAATTAAAATTATTATCTGGTTTAAAAATTGGATGTTCTGGAATTATAACAGCAACTTGCAATGTGACTGCAAAACTATCTAGAAAAGTTTATGATGATTTTTTTAATAACAAACCACAGACTGTAAATGATAAACTGTGTGAAGTTAGAAAAACTTTTGATCAATTCGATTTAATTTCTGGCTTACATTCTTTTTTAAAGGCAAAAAATAATGATTTTGCTAACGTTCTACCTACCTTGTCATTATTGGATCAGGCCGATGAAAAAATTTTATTTAATAATCTCAAAGAATTAGAATTTTCAGAGGACACAAATGCTGCAGCCTAAGTATCTTTCAGGTTGTGAAATTGAATAATTGATTAACTAAAAGCTTTTATTTTAAATATAATTGAGAAAAATAAAAAATTTTTAATTACAAGTTACTATATTTATTAGTTATTTGCTGATAAATCAACATTTCTAGCTAATTAAAAAAAAAAAAATAAAAAAAACTAAAAAATCCAAAAAAACTATAAATAAAAAATTAAAAAGAAGTCGAAACAAAAAAAAAATAAAAAATAAAGGAAGTAAAAAAAATAATTTAAATAAAAGAAAAATTGTAAAAAAAAAAATAGTTAAAAGAAATCATCTTCTTGTAAATTTGTTGAGATTTCAAGAAAATATAAAAATCAATATAAAAAATAATTTTCGGATAAATCTAGAAGAAAAAATAAAAAGTTTCTTTGATTTAATTGATAGTAAGATCGACCATTACAAGTTATTGATTAAGGAAGAAAAGCAAAGATTAAAGATAGAAGCGTATGAAGAAGAGCAAAAAATCAAACAAAAAGAAAAAAAAGAGCAATTAGAAAAGGCAAATTTACAATTAAAGCTCAAACAAAAGCAACTAAAAGAAGAAATTGTTCTTGAAAAACAAAGATCTAAAGATTTAAAAAATTTCTTAAGAAAAGAACAGGCAATTCTTAGACAAGAACAATCTGAAAGACAGAAAAAATTTTTAGAGGAAATAAAATTACAAAAACAGATTGAGAGATTTAGAGTTAGAGAAATAAAAGAATTAGAGAAATTAGAAAAAATTTCTCTTAAAGAGCAAAGAGAAGATTATGCAGGCTTACAAGAAAGAATAGATCAACTTAAACAAAAATATAGACTAATTAGAGATCAAAAAATCAGAGAGAGGGTAGAAGCACTAGGAATAAAAACTTCCGATAAAGATGATAGAGATGCCTTGTTACAAAAAGAGCATGAATATATATTATCAAGACAAAAAATTGAAAATTCATTAGAAAGTTTTTATAGAAGCGCTAGTAGTCTAGTGTTTCAATTAAATAAAAGACATTTAACAAGAGAAATGTCTATTTTCAGATGCATAGATAGAAGGTTCGAAACTGGAGAAATTTTTATTAAGAAAGATGATTCCAAAGATGAAGAATGGTTAATTCTGATTTATATTCAAGATAACTCATTAGATGGAAATATAGTAATCGAAGATAAGTGTAATCCAGAAAAAAATCATTCCCATGAATTTAAATCTAATGATATTTTTAAAGCATCAGACTTAATGGTGGATTCGCTTACTCAGCTTATCTCAAGAGAGAGAGTCAAAACAAATTAAAAAATTATTTTGAATAAATAACCTGTTTTAATTTATATTCCCACAATCCATACTTTGAGTAGTTCACTTTTAATATATGATTAGTAGTTGTATCTAACCAGACATCGTATCTACGTTCTTTAACGTCATCTTTATTTAATCTATTTAAAATAATTACAAAATGTTTAGTGTCATAGTCTTTTCCATACAAATTTATCTTTTCTCTTTTAATAAAATTTATAGTTTGTTTGTTTATACTTCCAGAAATTGGACTTATATTTTTTTCTGATTGTATTACTCTATGATTCCACCAACTACCAATCACAATACCCAAGTCAGCTTTACCAGTATAAGAAGATCCTTTAATAAAATAATGCTCTTTAGCTTTATCTAAATACAAATTTACAAACTTTACTTTTTTATTTTGAATACTATCTGATTTAAAACTAATAAGTTTATTATTTTTGTAAGTCTCTTTACTAGACCCTTTGATTGAAAAAGCATTCAATCCTAAAATTGAAACGGTGAACGCTGTCTTGTTTTCTATTATTAGATTTTTACCATTTCTAGAAAAAGTATAATTATTAAAACCTATTCTTTTTCCATCTTTAAATATTTCCATAATAAATTTCTCAACGTTTTTGTAATGCTCTACATGACTAAAAGATTTAAGAGGGAAAAAAACTATTATTATGATAATAAATATTGGTGTAATAATATTTTTCATTTTAAAATTAAAAGATGCATTCTAATAATTAATTATGTTTTTAACTATAAAAAAAATTCCAAAAAAATCATGGAGTTCTAAAAACCCTTTTAACTTAAAACCAAAATTAATAACTCTTTTTTTTTTAGTTTTTGGACTAATTTTATTTGGTGCAGGTGAAGGTTTGCTCATAGTTTCATTTACAGGTGCGTCTCCATGGAGTGTCTTAGCTCAAGGTATATCTCTTAATACCAACATATCTGTGGGCCTAGTTACTTTTATGGTGAGCGTTTCTGTTTTATTTTTATGGATTTTCCTTAGCCAAAAACCTGGCTTAGGAACACTTTTTAATATTTTAATCATTGCTGCCATGATCGATCTATGTATAATTTTTGTACCTACTCCAGAAATATATTTTAATAAATTATTATTAGCTATAGTTTCAGTTCTATTAGTAGGCTTAGGAACTGGTTTTTATTTGATTGCTAACTTAGGACCCGGACCAAGAGATGGCCTTATGACAGGTTTACAAAGAAAAACCAATTTACCAATCGCGTCAGTAAGGGCGTTTTTAGAAATTTTAGTTGTTTCGATAGGATGGTATTTAGGTGGCACTGTAGGGATTGGCACATTATTTTTTGCTTTCGGTATAGGTCCTGCTGTAGCTTTAGGATTACATATAGTGGAAAAATTCTTTAATTGATTTTTTTGTATAAAATATTTAAATAGAGCTATGTCTATTAAAAGATTCATGATTGATTCTGCAAATATACTATTTGATGATAGTAAAAATGATTTAAGAGCACTTCCAAAAACTGTTAGATTACAAATTTTGTTAGTTTTAAGTTTTATTTGGTCTGTAGTGTTTAGTTTATATATATTCTCATACACCACTTTTATATTTGGATGGGCTGGTGTTTTTTTAGCTCATGCTGGTATAATTTTTGCTGTCTATTATACTTTTAAACAATTTCATAATGCTGAAGCGCAATCAGTGAGTGTCTTTAAGACTAAAAATTTCAACCCTTTTAAAATTATGGCAATAGTATTTATTTTAATGTTTATCTTTATTTTTTCTAAAGGAATTGAGGTCCTAACTAAAACAAATTCCTATGGAATAAAGTATGATGGACCTGATAAGTCAGCATTTGAAAAATGGTTACCTTTTACACAAAAGGATAAGAAATAAATAGCTTCTTATTTATTAGAGAATCAATTAAATTATTAGTATGAAAGATTTAGTAAAAAATATTCAGCTTATTTTACTTGCCGTTATACTTATATGCACAGTTTTAGCAGTCTTGTTAGAAATACGTAACATGTTTATGAACCAAACTGTTACTTTAGCAGATTTACTATTAATGTTTTTATATTTAGAGGTCTTGGCTATGGTACGAGTTTTTTGGGACGAACAATCAATAAGTATAACCTTACCCCTTTTGATCGCAATAACTGCTCTATCGAGGTTTATAATTTTGCAAGGTAAAGAAATGGATGCTTCACAACTATTATACGAGTCTTTAGCAATTGTATTTATAGCAATTGCGATAGTTGTATTAAGACTAAGACATAGCGATAAACTTGGTCTATCTAAAAAAAGAAAATAATTGAATACAACCAAGCTATTTACTAAATTATAGTTATGTGGTTAATCAGAAAAAAACTGCATAAATTTGTAAGTACAACCTTTAGATTCCATGAATTGAAAAACTTATAAAAAGTAAAAAAAAAGGGCAGATAAATCTGCCCTTTAAATTTTTTAAAATGAAATTTTAGGAATTACATTCCCATTCCGCCCATTCCACCCATTCCGCCCATTCCGCCCATTCCACCAGCTGGCATTCCTCCTGCGGCTGAATCTTTTTCTTCTGGCTTATCAGCAATCATAGCCTCTGTTGTAACTAATAATCCAGATATAGACGCTGCATCTTGCAGAGCTGTTCTAACAACTTTAACTGGATCAATAATACCTTCTTTGAACATATCAACATATTGTTCTGATTGTGCATCATATCCGGTAGATGGTTTGTTTCCCTCTAAAAGTTTTCCTACGATTACAGATCCATCCACACCTGCATTTTTTGTTATTTGTCTAATCGGTGATTGAAGTGCACTTTTTACAATTTCAACCCCAGCTTTTTGATCATCACCTTTTACTTTAACTTTATCAAGATCTTGCGAAGCATATAATAAAGCGCATCCGCCACCTGCAACAATTCCCTCTTCGACTGCAGCTCTAGTAGCATTTAAAGCATCTTCAACTCTATCTTTTCTCTCTTTTACCTCAACTTCTGTTGCTCCACCAACTTTGATTACCGCAACACCACCGGCAAGTTTAGCCAGTCTCTCTTGTAATTTTTCTCTGTCATAATCAGAAGTGGTTTCATCAACTTGTTGTTTTATCTGATTACACCTAGCTTCAATATCTGCTTTTTTTCCAGATCCACTTACAATTGTACTGTTTTCTTTGTCAACTTTTACTCTTTTAGCCGATCCTAAGTCTGTAAGCTTAACATTTTCTAACTTAATTCCTAAATCCTCAGATATTACTTGTCCACCAGTAAGAATGGCTATATCATCTAACATTGCTTTTCTTCTATCTCCAAAACCTGGAGCTTTAACAGCAACAACTTTTAAACCACCTCTTAGTTTGTTTACTACTAAAGTAGCGAGCGCCTCACCTTCAACATCTTCTGATATAATCATCAAAGGTCTTCCAGCTTGAACAACTGCTTCTAAAAGTGGAACCATAGGTTGTAAGTTAGTTAATTTTTTTTCATGTAATAAAATCAAAGGATTTTCTAACTCTGTAGTCATCTTATCGCCATTTGTAATAAAATATGGAGAAAGATAGCCTCTATCAAATTGCATTCCTTCAACTACATCAAGCTCTGTCTCAATACCCTTAGCTTCTTCAACTGTAATTACGCCTTCGTTACCAACTTTTTGCATAGCTTTAGAGATCATATTTCCTATTTCTTTATCACCATTAGCTGAAATTGTTCCAACCTGAGCGATCTCATCACTATCCTTAACTTTTTTCGCAGATGAAATTAATTTTTCTTTAACATGATCAACTGCTGCATCAATACCTCTTTTGACGTCCATTGGATTCATACCAGCGGTTACATACTTACAGCCTTCTTTTACAATTGCTTGTGCAAGTATTGTTGCTGTAGTTGTTCCGTCACCAGCTTCATCATTGGTTTTGCTAGCAACCTCTTTAACCATTTGAGCACCCATATTTTCAAATTTGTCCTGCAACTCAATCTCTTTAGCAACGGATACTCCGTCCTTAGTAGTTCTAGGTGCGCCATATGATTTGTCGATAACAACATTTCTTCCCTTGGGGCCTAAAGTTACTTTCACGGTGTTAGCAAGTATATCAACACCTTTAAGCATTGCTGTTCTTGCTTCTGAATTAAATTTTACTATTTTTGACATTATATTTTACTCCTTAATAAATATTATTTTGATGTTGAGATACCCATAATGTCAGACTCTTTCATTATGCTGTATTCTTTGCCATCTATTTTTACTTCTGTTCCAGACCATTTACCAAACAAAACTTTATCTCCAACTTTAACGTCCATTGGAATTATTTTGCCATCTTCAGTTTTAGAACCACCCCCAACAGCCACTACTTTTCCTTCTTGGGGTTTCTCTTGGGCAGAATCTGGTATTATTATTCCACCAGCAGTTTTTTCACTACTATCTAGTACTTCTATGAGAACTCTATCATGCAGAGGTTTAAATTTCATAAATTACTCCTTTAAATATTGAGCTCATATAGTCTTAAAGCTGTAATTTTTCAAGATGCTGAAAAAAAATATATGGTAAGAAAATCAAAGAAATTAGGTCATTTTTAAGCTATATCTGATTCATGACCATAAATTTAGATAAAACAGGTCTTAAATCGTTAATAAATGAAATAGATTTATTGTTTATTGATATTTGGGGCGTCCTTCATGATGGAATAAAATTACATAAGAAGTCTATCAAAGTTCTTGATAAGCTTGAGCAGCACGAAAAAGAGTATATTTTATTAACAAATGCACCAAGACCAAACAATACAGTAATAACATTTCTAAAGCGTATGGGATTAGATTATAAAAAATGTGAAAAAGTATCTACGTCAGGTGAAATTGCATTAAAATATCTAAAGACAAAATATAAAGGGTTAAAATTTTTTCATGTGGGTCCTCCCCGTGACTTCGATCTATTTAAAAATTTTGAAAAATTTAAAGTAAATAATCTAGATGAATGTGATTTTATAATTTGTACAGGGTTGTTTGATGAGTTCACAGAAAATTTGATTTATTATGAAGATTTACTTAAAAATAAAACAAAAAAAAAAATGGTGTGCACTAATCCAGATTTAGTAGTTGACAGAGGAAGTAAGCGAGAGTTTTGTGCTGGATCTGTAGCTAAATTATTTGAAGATCTTGGAGGAGAAGTAGAATATTTTGGTAAACCCTATCCACTAATTTATACTCAATCAGCAAACATTGAAAACAAGAAAATACTTTGTATAGGCGATAATTTAAACACAGACATTAAAGGTGCCAACATCCAAAATTTTAAATCATTATTTATAACAAGCGGAATTCATAAAAATGAAAACAAGATCGCTGAATTAAAAAAAAAATATGACGTAAATATTGATTACACACAAAAGAACCTAGCATGGTAAAAAAAATAAATTTATATAAAAATTATAATATAAAAAAAAGTGACAAGGGCTCAATTATTTTGATTGGAAGCTTTGATGGATTACATATAGGCCACCGTAAGCTTTTTGAAAGGGCAAAAAAATTAAAGATAAAAAAAAAAATAAAAATCGGTGTTTATACTTTTGATCCTATACCAAAAATGTTTTTCTCAAAAAATTTAAAAAATTACAGAATTTCAAATCTCAATGAAAAAATAAAAATATTTCAAAAATTAGATGTAGACTTTGTTATTAATCAAAAATTTAATAGAAAGTTTTCGAAAATACAGTGTCATGATTTCATAAAAAAAATTTTAATAGGTAAAATTGGAATGAAATATATATATGCAAGTAACAATTTTAAATTTGGAAATAAGAGAGAGGGAGATGTGAAATTGTTACAAAATCAACAAAAAAAATACAATTATAAAGTTATAAAACCATCGCCGCTTATAATAAAAAATAAAATGATTTCCTCTTCCTTAATTAGAAAATTATTGCAAGAAGGAGAGCTTGATACAGCTAATAAATATCTAAAAAGATTATGGACAGTAGAAGGTGTTATTAAAAAAGGTAGGCAGTTAGGAAAGACAATTGGTTTTCCCACATGTAACATTGAGATGCAAAATTATGTAATAGCAAAGTTGGGTGTTTATGCTGTCAAAGTAAGTTTAATGACAAATAAAAAGAATTATAAAGGAATTGCGAATTTAGGTATTAGACCAACATTTAATAAAAAAAAAATACTTTTAGAGGTAAATATATTTAATTTTAATAAAACAATTTATGGTAAAAGAATTAGAGTTGAGTTTGTAAAATTTATTAGAGGTGAAAAAAAATTTAAAAATATAAGCAGTCTAAGAAAACAAATAAAACTTGATATTAATAAAGCTAAAAAATTTAATTAATGAGCAAAGACCAAATAAATTTACCCAAAACATCTTTCTCAATGAAAGCAAATCTACCAGTTAAAGAACCAAATTTAATTAAGTATTGGACTGACATAAATTTATACAAACAATTGAGAGAGAAAAGTAAGGGCCAAAAAAAGTTTGTTTTACATGACGGTCCACCATATGCAAATGGGAATATCCATATGGGAACAGCCCTTAATAAAATCTTGAAGGATATTGTTACTAAATTTCATCAAATGAGTGGTCAAGACTCAGTTTATGTCCCAGGATGGGATTGTCATGGTTTACCAATTGAGTGGAAAATTGAGGAACAATATAAAAAAAACAAAAAAAATAAAAACGATATTCCAATAGTCGAATTTAGAAAAGAGTGTAGAGAGTTTGCAGAAAAATGGATTAAGATACATAAAGACCAATTTCAAAGGTTAGGCGTAATTGGTGATTGGAATAATTATTACTCAACTATGAGCTTTGATGCTGAGGCTCAAATAGTAAGAGAGTTAGGCAAATTCTTAAAAGAAGGAAGTTTATATAGAGGTTATAAACCAGTTCTTTGGTCCACAGTAGAAAAGACAGCATTAGCTGATGCGGAGGTAGAATATTTAGATCACACATCAGACACTATATACACTTCTTTTCCTGTAAAAAATTCAAATAATAAAGATCTTTTAAATTGTGAAATTATTATTTGGACAACTACTCCATGGACAATTCCAGCTAATAAAGCTTTAGCTTTTAATAAAAGTCTCAAATATTTGATTATTAAAGTAGAGAGTGAATCTGACTTTAAAAATAAAAAAATTATTGTTGCGAAAGATTTACTAAATTCTTTTTTAGAAAAATGCAAAATTGAAAAATATCAAAAAATTTCTGAACTTCTGGGAAATGTATTTGAAGGAACAATATGCACACATCCTTTCTTTAATCTTGGATACAAGCATGATATCCCTATGCTAGATGCAAGATTTGTTACTACAGAACAGGGCACAGGAATAGTTCATTGTGCACCTAGTCATGGTCCAGATGATTTTAATTTATGTTTAAACAATGGTATTAAAGCAGTAGAAACAGTTGATGATGACGGAAAATATACAAAAAATATTCCATTATTTGAGGGCACTCACATATTTAAAGCAAATACTTTAGTAATCGAAAAACTTAAAGAAGAAAAAAAGTTAGTTTCTAATGGAAAATTAAATCATTCTTATCCTCACTCCTGGAGATCAAAAGCGCCCTTAGTACACAGAGCAACTCCACAATGGTTTATATCAATGGAGAGTCATGGTCTTAGAGACAAGGCATTAAAAGCAATTAATAAAACTGTTTTTTATCCAGAAAAGGGTAAAGAGAGATTAAAATCTATGATTGAGACAAGACCAGACTGGTGTGTTTCAAGACAAAGAGTTTGGGGCGTACCTTTACCAATATTTTTAAATAAAGACGATGGAAAAGTTCTTGCAGATGATGAGGTATTTGAAAATATTGCAAAAATTTACGAAAAAGAAGGATCAGACTGTTGGTTTGAGGACGATGCTCAAAAATTTCTTGGAAAAAAATACAAGGCTGAAAATTTTATAAAATTATCGGACATAGTTGAGGTATGGTTTGACAGTGGATCGACACATTCATTTGTATTAGAAGCAAGAAAAGATTTAAAATGGCCCGCATCAATGTATTTAGAGGGATCAGATCAGCATAGAGGCTGGTTTCATTCATCTCTTTTACAATCGTGTGGAACAAGAGGTACTGCACCATTTGAAGCAATTTTATCACATGGATTCGTCGTAGATGGAAAGGGTTTAAAAATGTCCAAGTCAATGGGAAATGTAATCTCGCCAGATGAAATTTTAAAAAAATATGGTGCTGATATTTTGAGGATATGGGTAGCAGCATCTAACTATTCTGAGGATTTAAGAATAGATTATATAATTTTAGAGCAACATGCAGATGCATACAGAAAAATAAGAAATACATTTAGATATATACTAGGTAATTTAAATGATGAATTTTCACAAATAGATTTTAATAATATTAATTATAATGATCTATCTGAACTTGATCAATTTATGTTACACAAAATATATTTATTGAACGAAAGTTTTCTTAAAAACTTTAAATCTTACAATTTTCATTTGCTTTATAAAGATTTATTAAATTTTTGCACGGTTGATTTGTCATCTTTTTATTTTGATATAAAAAAAGATTCTTTGTATTGTGATGACATTAAATCAAAGAAAAGAGAAAATTGTCTGAAAATTTTAAATGTTTTACTAGAATGTCTATTAAAATGGTTTGCCCCAATTTTGTCATTTACTACCGAAGAGATTTTTAAATTAATTAAGAATGAGTCAGGTGTCAGCATACATTTAGAAAAATTTGCATCAATTCCTGAAAACTGGAAAAATGAAAATCTTGCAGAAAAATGGAAAGAAATATTAAATGTAAGAGAAATTGCAAATTCAAGCATAGAGCTAAAAAGAGCGGATAAGCTAATTGGTTCTAGTTTAGAGGCACAAATAATAATCGATCTTAACAAAGAAAAATATGATCTTTTGAAGAATTATGATTTTGCAGAAATATGCATTACCTCAGTTGCGCAATTGAAATTAAATTCTGATATTAAAGCTAGCACAAACGTTATAACAAAAAAAGCAGTAGGAGAAAAATGCCCTGTTTGCTGGAAAATATTTCAAGAAAAGTGTGAGAGACACAATCGTGGTTTATATGCAAAGAAAAAATAAAATCTTTTTTCTAAATTTATTAGTAGTAATAATAATTTTTTTAATCGACAGAGTAAGCAAAACTCATGTAATAGGTTTATTTGAGGATTTAAATAATCAACAGATATTTATAACATCTTTTTTAAACATTTATTTAATTTGGAACGAAGGAATTGCATTTGGATTATTTTCGTCTGAGAGTAAAAATATCTATAATTTTATTACTATTTTAATTATTACAATCAATTTATTTATTATTTATATTTTATTTAAGATAAACGATCTAAGAAAATATTTTTTTCTTGTTATATTGGGAGGCTCATTAGGTAATTTATATGATAGATTAATATATAACGCTGTGCCAGATTTTATAGACTTTCATGTTGGAGATTTGCACTGGTTTATTTTTAATCCCGCTGATATATTCATTTCAATAGGAGTTATTTGCCTTATTTTAGTTGAATTTTTCTCTAAGAATAAAAAAAATGTATAAAAAATTATTATTATTTATTTTGCTGATTTCTTTATGCTCATGTCAATCAGTTAAAGATGCTTTGTCAGGAAAAAAGTATGAGTCTAGCGATGAGTTCTTAGTTATCAAAAAGAATCCTTTAATTTTACCTCCAGATTTTGACAGTCTCCCTAAACCTGAAGACTCAGTTAAAATGTCTAGAGAAGAGTCAATCGAAACGGAAATAGATGATATCTTATCATCAATAAAACCGAACGAAATTTCAGAAGATAAAGTTGAAAGTTTATCAGAAAACTCTTCAACAGAAGAGTTTGTTCTTGAGCAAATTAAAAAATAAATAATGTTCTCAAAAAATATTATTTTTGAAAATTTTAAAAGAAAAAAAATTAAAAAAAAATTAAAAATATTTTATAAAAGTATAGTTGAAAACAGAACTAAGAAAAAGAATCTTATTAATAGTTTTACAAAATCATATTCATATTCTTTTGATAAAAAAAAAATAATTAAATTCAAAAAATTTAAGATTTTTCAAATTTTTGGTATGGGAGGGTCTTCACTAGGTGCCAAGGCAATTTATGATTTTGTAAATCATAAGATAAAAAAAAAATTTTATTTTTATGATAATCTTGACTTAAAAAATCAATTGTTAAAAAAAAATCAAAAAATTTTTAGTATAGTAATCTCTAAATCTGGCAATACTCTAGAGACTATTGTAAACGAAAATATTTTTTCCTCTAAAAATAAATTATATATAACTGAAAGTAGAGATAGTTATTTAAGAAATTTCGCCTCAAGATTAAAATCCGAAATAATAGAACATAAAAACTTTATTGGTGGCAGATACTCTGTTTTATCAGAAGTCGGAATGTTACCCGCAGAATTAATGGGACTTAACAGTAATAAATTTAAAAGATTTGATCAATTAATTTTAAATAAGAGTTTTGTTAATAATTTATTAACAAATGTAAATATTATTTATGATATGGTAAAAAAAAAAAAGACCAATTCTATTATTCTTAATTACGATGAAAGTTCCTCTAGTTTATTTATGTGGTATCAGCAGCTAGTTGCTGAAAGTTTAGGAAAAAAATCAAATGGAGTGTTTCCTATTATTTCAAATATGCCAAAAGATAATCACAGCCTTATGCAACTCTATTTAGATGGAAACAAAAACTGCTTTTTCACTTTTTTTGATGTACTAGGCCAAAAATCTCCTAAAATTAATAGAAAAAAAATATATAAAAATTTTAATTATTTAGAAAAACATAATGTTCATTCTATTAAATCTGCTCAAAAACAAGCTACCAAAAATGTTTTCAAAGCAAAAAACATACCCTTTAGAAGTTTTGAAGTTTCAAATAAAAATGAGGAAACACTTGGTGAATTATTTACTTTTTTTATGTTAGAAACTATTTTATTAGGCAAAATGATGAAAATAAATCCTTTTGACCAACCAGCAGTGGAATTAATTAAAAAAGAAACTAAAAAAATTTTGATTTAATAAAATTTACCAAACAAAATTCTTGATCTACCATAGTTTTTTTTAATAATAACCTTAAAACCTTCGGGTAGCTGATCTATAGTTTTTCTATCTCTATGTATCAAAATAATGCCATTTTTTTTTAAAATATTTTTATCTTTAATCAGATTCAATAAAGTTTTAATCCTTGATTCTTTGAAAGGTGGATCTAAAAAAATAAATTCATAATTTTTTAAAGGTATATTTAATTTTTTTAGATCAAAAATATCCCTTTCAATAACCTCAGCTCTTATAGAACAATCCAAATTTTGAATATTTTTTTTTAACATTTTTAAAGCTGGAGGGTAATTTTCAAAAAAAGTAACATGTTTAGACTTTCTGGAAATACATTCTAAACCAAAGGTTCCAACCCCGGAAAAAAGATCCAAAATATTGGAATTTAATAAACTATGGTCTAATAATTTCGAATGCTGCAAAATATTAAATATTGACTCTTTAACAGTATCTCGCAAAGGTCTTGTATAGTCATCACTAGGAATTAACAATTTTTTTCCTCTAAATTTACCTGAAATTACTCTCATTAATCTATTACTTTATAACCTATATCTTTTCTGAAAAAACCATTTTCCCATTTCAGATCATTTATTAATTTAATTAAATCTCCCCTAGATTTCTTTATATCTTTAGATATAGATACGAAATTTAAAACTCTTCCACCTGATGATACTATTTCTTTATTCTTTAATTTTGTACCAGCGTGAAACACATATTCTTTATGTTTTAAAAATAAATTGTCTAATTTTTTTATAGGAATATTTTTTTTGTATTCTCCAGGATAACCTTCTGAACAAAGTACAATGCAAATACTTTTTTCATTTTTTAATTCTATTTTCTTTTCATTTAATTTACCCAAACAACAGTTAACAAAAATCTCAATTAAATCAGTTTTTAATAATGGAAGAATAGTTTGACACTCTGGATCACCCATTCTTACGTTAAATTCTACCAAGTATGGATTGTTATCTTTAATCATTAATCCCACATATAAAAAACCTTTGTAAGTAGTGCCTAAATCTTTAATTGCTTTTAATGTAGGGTCAATGATTTTTGAATTAATTTTTACTGCTAATTCAGGGCTATTTAATCTTGATGGTGAATAACAGCCCATTCCTCCAGTATTTTTACCTTTGTCACCTTCACCAACTCGTTTGTGATCTTGAGCAGTTCCAATAAATTTATATTTTTCTCCATCAGATACAACAAAATAACTCATTTCTTCACCTTCTAAAAAATCTTCTATAAGTAAATTTTTTGTAGATCCAAATTTACCACCAAATATCTCGATGACTGCAATTAAACCTTCATTATAATTTTTGCAAATGTAAACACCTTTACCTGCAGCTAATCCATCTGCTTTAATAACTAAAGGATAATTTGAATTATCTAAATATTTTTTTGCATCATCTATATTTTCACAAATTTTAAAATTTGCTGTAGGGATCTTATATTCAGCACAAATTTTTTTTGTAAATATTTTAGAACCTTCTAATTGAGAGGCCACTTTATTAGGACCAAAAACTTTAATTTTAGTATCTAAAAAATAATCAACTATCCCATCTACCAAAGGTTGTTCAGGTCCTACAATTAGAAGCTCAATTTGGTTTTTTATACAAAAATCTTTTATAGATTTGAAATCATTAATTTTGATATTTATATTTTCTGCGATACTGCTAGTTCCAGCATTGCCAGGAATACAAAATATTTTACTTATTTTTGCAGATTCTTTAATTTTTGCACAAATAGCATGTTCTCTACCACCACTTCCAATAATACCAACAATCATTTATATTAAATTATAACTTAAAATATGAAAAATAAATTAGCTAAATTAAAATATCTGCCTAATAATTTTGAAATTATTGAACCAGGTGATCATGTAATTTGCGCAGTATCAAATAAAAAAATAATGTTACAAGATCTAAACTATTGGAATGTAGATCTCCAAGAAGCATATTTTTCCTATATGGAGGCTCAATTGAAAAGGGAATCCTTTAAATAATCAGTGTTTCCATCGGTCATGTGTCCAAATCCATTGATCTGGATTTTTTGTAATTTTCTCTTCTAACCATTGATTTAGTTTTCTTGTAATATTTTCAATATCTTGATCTTTATCAAAATCTAAATGTTCATCAAAAATAACTTTAAAATTTACTCCATTAATTCTCTCAATATACACAGGCTGAATAACACAACCAAATTTCTTAACGAATTGTGCTGGTATAGTTGTAGTAAAGGCATTTTTTCCAAATAATTCTACATCAATTCCTTCAGACACTCTTTGATCAATCATAATGGCTAAACTTTTCCCTTTTTTAAAATATGTTAGAGCTTCTCTTACACCTTTTAAACCTTTTTTAATTTGAGTTTTGCAAATATAATTTTTCCTTAGGAATTCCATAATAACATTTAAAAATTTATTATTTAAGGGTCTATAGACAGCTGAAAGATCAATTCCTTCTCTTTCTATTATCATTGCCATTAATTCAAAATTATTGAAATGACCAGATATGAATAATGTTGGTTTTCCGCTTCTCTTAATTTTTTTTAGATTTTCTAGCCCTTGAATTTCTAAATGTTTTTCCAATTTTTTATTTCTAAAATTTGGAATATATGGGTATTCAGCCAAAATTCTCCCATAATTACCCCACATTTTTTTAATCATTGTATTGATTTCATCAGTTTTAATTGATGGTCTAAAAGTCTTTATATTATCTGTGATAATTTTTTTTGATCTAAATTTAGGTCCTATTATCTCTCCAATTAAATTTCCAAAGCTAGAGGCAATTTTGTAGCCAAGAATTTTAAAGATTAAAAAAAATACGAATATTATTATAAATTCTAAAAAATATTTTAAATTTTTCATAAATTCTTCATTATAAATCTTTTAAATCCCTTTTGTTTATTTATTTTAAGATTTACTTTTAAATAATCTATGTTTCCCCTTTCTTTAATCGGTATCCTATAGAAATCTTTTTCTGTAGTTAATATTTTCAAATTTTTATCTTTTGCAATTTTTTTTATTTTTCTTATATCATTATTAGAATAATCGTAATGGTCAGGATATACGAGGCTCGATTTAAATTTAATATTATATTTTGATAATGTGTTCTTGAATGCTAGTGGATTACCAATACCACTAAAGATAAGATAGCTATTTTTTTTATATTTATATAAATTAGAGCATATATATTCCCCATTAAATATAGCAATCTTTGGATTAATTTTCTTTATTTGATTTATAAATTTTCTATTCAATACTTTTCCATTTATAAAAATAGCATCATATTTTTTAAGATTATTTAGCTTTTCCCTCAAGGGTCCTGAAGGTATTCGCAATTGATTACCAGCTAAAGATATTGAATTAAAACAAACTATCTTTAAATCATATTCAATTTTTTTATCTTGTAATCCATCGTCAAAAATTACTAATTGATATTTTTCTTTAATCGCTTTTATTAAAGATATTCTTCTATCTTTATAAAAAAAAACTCTATTATTTTTTTCTAATAACTTTTTTTCATCTAGGTGACTTTGATATTTTTTTTTTATTATTACTGTTTTAAATTTTACTTTCAAATCATTTGCAAGGAAATCGACTAATGGTGTTTTTCCTGTACCACCTAAGTATATATTTCCAACACATATAGTTCTTATTTCATTGTATTTTTTTGGTTTTATGTAAAAGGTTATTAAATCTCTAATATCTAAAATGAATGTAAAAGGATATAGTAGTATTGACTGATAAGTTAAATAACTCAAATCCCAGAATTTTGGTTTTATTAATCTCATTTATATCAAAACTCTAATTTTCGTAAAATTTTTAATAAGAATATCAGTTCCAATTTTTTTAAAATTGTTAATTTCTTTTTTATTATTAGATTTTTTTGTCATCAAATTAAAAATTATTTTGTTTAATTGTTGGAGGTTTTTAGCTTCAAAGGATAATTTCTTTTTATCAAGCATATTATATATTTCGGTAAAATTAAAAATATGTTTTCCGTGAGTAATATAACAACCATATCTGACTGCTTCTAAAGGATTTTGACCGCCTCTTCTTATTAACGAACCACCTAAGAAAACTACTTTACTAACAGAGTAGAATGATTTGCTCTCACCATATGTATCAACTAAATAGATATCTGTGTTTTTTTTAACTTTTTTTCTTTCGCTATGACAAATATAATTAAGCTTTTTATGATTTAAAGTTCCTATAATTTCTTTAGTTCTCTCTGTATGCCTTGGTATTATAATTGTTAATAAATTTTTTACTTTTTTTTTTAAATTTAAATGAATATTTGAAATAATCTCTTCTTCATTGTTATGAGTGCTCGCTGCACATAAAATTTTTCTGCCATAAAAATTTTTTTTATAAAATCTATAATTATTGAGTTTTTCTGTTTCGGTAAATTTTAAATTACCTAAAATTTGCATTCTTTTAATTCTAAAATATTTTAAATAATTCAATGTTTCTTTGTTTTGAGGAAAAATAAAATCAAAAACTTCAAATATGTTTATTCCCATATCTTTTAAATATTTCCATCTATTAAAAGATTTTTTACTTATTCTAGCATTTAAAAGAAAAATTTTTATTTTCTTTTGTTTTAAAATATTCAACATTTCAGGCCAAATCTCTGACTCAACAAAAAAAACAGCATTTGGTTTCCAATAATTTAAAAATCTATTTATTATTAAAGAATTATCAATCGGGTAGAATTGGTGAAAAGTTTTTTTAAATTTAAATATATCAAATATTTTCGATGAACTTAAGGTAGATGTAGTGATCAAAATGTTTTTTATGTCCTTTTCTACCTCTAATTTTTCTATAAGAGGAACGATACTTAAAAATTCTCCCACACTTGAACAATGAAACCATATTAATTTACCATTCCTTTTTTTTTTTTTAAAATAACTAAACTTTTCTAAAAATCTCTTAGGGTTCTCTTTTTTTTTAAAAATCCTTAAAATAATTATTATTGGTGAAAAAACAATGATAATAATCATTATTAGATTATATAAAATTCTCATCAATTTCTTTGGATCTGATTATTATAAAAATTTTTGTATACTGGTGAATTATTTAATAGTTCATCATGATTTCCTTCAGCGACCACTTTACCTTGGTCTATTACATAAATTTTTTTAGAGTTTAAAATAGTTGATAACCTGTGTGCTATAACAAGCGTAGTTTTTCCTTTCGTTAAGGAACTAAGTGCATCTTGAATTTTCTTTTCAGTTTCTGAGTCCAAAGAAGACGTAGCCTCATCTAACAGTATAATCTTACTATCTTTTAAAAAAGCTCTGGCAATTGATAACCTTTGTTTTTCCCCACCTGAAAGCCTAATTCCATTTTCACCAATTAGTGTATTATATTTATTTGGTAGAGAATTAATAAAGTCTTCAGAAAAAGATAGTTTTGCTGCATTTTTAACCTCTTCATTAGAAGCATTTAAATTAGCATATTTTATATTATTTAGAATTGTATCATCAAACAATGTAGTCTCTTGACTTACTAAAGAAATATTTCTTCTTAATGAAGATAAACGCTTTTCTTTAATTGATTGACTATCAATTTTTATATCACCTTCTGAACTATCATAAAATCTAGGTATCAGGTTCATGATTGTAGATTTTCCAGCGCCACTATGTCCTACAAGTGAAGTCATTTCGCCACCTAAAATATTCAAATTAATTCCTTTTAAAACTGATTTGGAGTCCAAATTATAATTAAATTTTACGTTTTCAAATTTTATTGTTCCGTTAGAAATTTCCAATTCATTCAAATTTTTATCTTCTAAAATATTATGTTTTTGATCAATTATAGGTAAAGTTCTTTTAGCTGATGCTAAACCTTGGTTAATTGTAAGATTAAGTGTGGCAAGGGATCTTACAGGTTGATAAGCCAACATCATTGCTGCCAAAAATGAAAAAAAATTATTTACAGCTATCTCACCGCTCATAATTAACTTTCCTGAATAATAAATTAAAATAGCAATCATAATTCCAGTTAAGAACTCCATTATTGGAGACGATCTTGCATAAATAATGGCTAACTTTTTACCCTTATTTTTAAGTTGCTCTAAAGCATTGTCGGCCCTAGAAGTCTCATAAGTCTCTTTTTGAAAAACTTTTATTAGTTTATGATTTCTAAAAATTTCTAAAAGGTAGGAGTTAAGCGTACCTGCCAAATCCATAGCTTGGGCGGTAACTTTACCCACTCTTTTTCCTAAAAATCTAGCAAAAAAACTAGCAAGCGGTATCATTATAAGGGCAACTATAGATAACTTCCAATTTTGATAAACCATAACACCTACCAACCCAATCAAAGTAAGGGAGTCCTTTAAAAGATTTAATATTCCAACGCTCACAAGTCCTGTCATAAAGTTAACATCACTTATTAAATTTGTAATAAATTTACCTGAGTGTTTTTTTTCAATTGTCTCAGTATCAGCTTTTATTAAATTCTTCATCATATCTACCTGAATTGCTTTTCTTACATCTTCACCAACACTAATCATTATTGATTTGGCTAAATACAAAGATAAACCTTTAGCTGTAAAAGCAAAAATTATACCCAAAGAAATTATCAGCATCAAACTTTGATTTTTTTGAATAAAGAGTTTTTCAACAGCTGGATCCAACAGCCATGCGATTGATGAAGTACTTGCAGCTAGAATTAGAGAAAAAATTAAAGCTAAAAAAATTTTAGCTATATATTTTTTAGTGTAGTCGTTGAATAATCTTTTCAAAATTTTAATATTAGTCATGATAGATAAATTTTATTTATAAATATGTTTAAAAAAATAATAAAACCTAGAAAATTATTACTTTTAAACTTTTTTAAACAAAAATTTGGATTTGAGATATTCAAGTTTAAACATTGGTAAATTAGCAAGTGTGCTGAAATTATTACTATTCCGACAAAGTAGTAATGACTAAACCCCATCATAACCCCTGTTATGATTTGCATTAAGATAAAAATTGAATAACATAAAAAAATAAGTGAGTTAGGATTTTTTTTAAATTTAATTGATGTAGATTTTACTCCTATAATTTCATCGTCTTTAATATCTTGAAATCCATATATAGTGTCGTAAGCTAATGTCCAAAATATGGCCCCAATATAAAAAAAAATTGGAATATAACTGAATTCAAGATTTATTGAAAACCATCCCATAATTAGCCCATAATTAAAAGTGAAACCTAAAAATAATTGAGGCCAGTATGTAAATCTCTTCATCAAAGGGTAACTAAATGCAAAAGGCATTGAAGCAACACCTAATAGAATAACAACATAATTAAATTGAATTAAAATTAAAAAAGCCAATAAGCATAATATTGTTGCATAAACTAAACCTAATCTTACAGATATTTTTCCAGATGCTATTGGTCTTGCTTTAGTTCTTTTTACTAATTTATCATACTTTCTATCGAGTATATCATTTACAACACAACCAGCAGATCTCATCAGAAATGAACCTAATAAAAAGTAGACTAAATATATTCCATATTCTAAGTTATTGATCGTGAAGTCGTTTCCTAATGTTAGGCCCCATAAGCATGGCCAGAATAACAACATTATACCAATTGGTTTTTTGATTCTTATTAATTCAACAAAAAGTTTAAAATCTTTCATTATAATTTACTTGTAAATAACAAAGCATCGATTCATAATCAAACTGATTCGTATGGATATTGATTATACAGTTACTGCTCTAATGTTTCCTGCAATACCTTTAATAATGGGAGTTTACAGTAACAGATTTCATACTCTTAGTAATCTGATTAGAAAAATTCATGATGAGCATGTATTTGAAAAACATACTCCACCTGAATGGAAAGACCAACTTATAAATTTAAACAACAGAATTAATGTATTAAAATATACCATCATGTTTTCTGCGTTTGGCTTTTTGTTTAATATGTTGACGGTTTTTGCTTTGTATTTAGAAAAAATTTTTGTTGCTAGAATAATTTTTGGTTCATGTTGTCTTTCTATGATGATATCTATCATTTTTTTTATAAGAGAAATACAAATCTCCACCAAAGCCTTAAAACTTCATATTTCAGATATGGATGTGCAATTTAAGGAGTAATTATTGCTGGTCCTAGTATCTTACGACCCTCAAGATCTTTGTGAGCTTGTATTGCATCTTTAAGATTATATTTTTTAAATATTTCAATCTTCACATTCCCAGTTTTTACCATCTGAAATAGTTTTTCAGATGCCTCATCTAATTCTACCCTTGTAGCAGTATAATGAGCAATACTTGGCCTAGTTAAATATAATCCTTTTGGAGCAATTAATTTTCCAACATCAACTGGATCAAGTTTTCCAGATGCATTCCCAAAAGAAACCATCATTCCCCTCATTTTTAAACAGCCTAAAGAATTTTCTAGAGTTACTTTTCCTACCCCATCATATACAACTGGCAAACCTTCATTATTGGTAATTTTCATAACCTTATCTTTAAAATTTTCTTTTGAGTAATTTATTACTTCATCACAACCGTATTTTTTGGCTAATTCTATTTTTTCATCAGATCCTACAGTTCCAATAACTTTACATCCTAAACTTTTAGCCCACTGACAAAATATTTGACCAACACCCCCTGCCGCAGCATGAAATAATATCGTTTGACCTTTTTTAACCTCATAAGTTTTGTGCAACAAATAAAAGGTTGTTAAGCCTTTTGTCATTAAACATGCAACTATATTAAGATCAATTCCTTCTGGAACTTTGACCAAATTTTTTGTTGGATATATTCTGTGAGAAGAGTAGGAGCCAAGCGGTGCAGCAGCATAGGCAACTTTATCACCTTCTTTAAAATTTGAAACATCTGGTCCAACTTTTTCTATAATTCCTGCACCTTCTAAACCAATTCCTGAAGGTAGCGGCACAGGGTACAGACCTGATCGATGGTAAGTATCTATAAAATTTAACCCTATTGCAGAGTGTTTAATTAGAACTTCACCACTTTTTGGATCTTCAAGTTTTAACTCTTTATATTCAAGAACTTCAGGGCCACCAGTTTTTGAAAAAAATACACTATGCATTATTTAACAAATGTACCATTGTGATAATCATTTACTGCATTTAATACTTCTTTTTTTGTATTCATTACAAATGGACCCCCCCTTGCTATTTCCTCGTTTAAAGGTTTTCCAGATATAAGTAAAAATTTAGAGTTTGAGAATGCTTTTACTTTTAAGTCTTTTCCATTATCAAGTAGTATCAATGTACTATCTTTAATTTTATCGTGCACTTTGCTTCCAATTTTTATTTCTCCATTAATTAAATATATAAAGGTATTGTGTGTCTCAGGAATATCAAAATTAAACTCTTTATCTTTTTTAAGCTCTACATCAAAATAAATAGGCTCTACATTATGACCTTTTACAGGACCCTCTACTTTTTCAAATTTTCCAGCTATAGTTTTTACTTCTTTGTCTTGGTCTTTGTGGATACTCATTTTATCTGCCTTAATATAAATATACTCAGGCTTACTCATTTTTAATTTGGCCGGCATATTTATCCATAACTGAAATCCATGAAGTTTTCCCTCTCTCATGGCTGGCATTTCAGAATGAATAATTCCACTTCCGGTTTTCATCCACTGAACATCACCAGCTGTCATTTTTCCTTTACCGCCAGTGCTGTCCTCGTGCTCAAAATCCCCATTTAGCATATATGTAACAGTTTCAATTCCTCTGTGTGGATGTGGGGGAAATCCTGCAACATAATCTTCACTATTTTCAGAACCAAATTCATCTAACATTAAGAATGGATCATAATAATTTGGCTCAACACCGATACTTCTTTTTAGCTTAACACCAGCACCATCTGATGCATTAGTTGGATTTATAATTTTGCTTACTTCAATCATAAGATTAATTATTTCCCTTAATAACAAAATATAAACTTATCAGAAAGAGAAATATTTGCTCACTAGTAAAAAGTTTTGTTGTAAAAAACCAATCTGGATGACCAATAGCAAACACATTGATCATTATAATTGTAATAGTAAAAGCACTTAATCTTGTAAGAAAATTTCCAATAGCCCCTTTTATAAACCCACTTATAATTAATAATATTCCAGATCCAACTTCAGATATTGCAACAACAGATGACAAAAGTGGTGATAAACCAAAGTACTCTATTAATCCAGCTGGTGGTAAGGGAAACTTAAAATATCCATGTATAATAAACGCTACACCTAGACCCAGTCTTAAAAACCAAGGTGCAATAAAATTTAATTTACTAAATAAATTTTCCATCATTTATTTGTTATGAGATCCATCACAAAATGGCTGATTTTTAGTTTGTTTACAAGCACAAAAAAATAATTTTTTTGTTACATCTGCTTTAAAAGCTATTGGTTTAAATTCTGTTTCTTTATGCGAGCCATCACACAGTGGTTGTTTTAGACTTTTTCCACAGCTACACCAAAAATAAGATTTTCCCTCTTCAACTTCTAAAGCTATTGCGCTATCTCCTGCTCTAATAGGTTTATTCATTTTTTTAAATTAGTTTTAATAATTCATTGAGATTATTTATTTCATTATGAGGAATATAATCCAGTTTGTCAAAAATATTTTTGTTTCTATTTACCCAAATAGAGTTGAAACCAAAATTTCCTGCACCAGAAACATCCCAAGTATTGGCACTTAAAAATGCAACTTCATTTTTTGCAACTTCATACTTTTTGATGGGCATATCATACACTTTTGCATCTGGCTTATAAATTCCAACTTCTTCAACTGAGAATATATCATCAAACATCTTTTCCAGATTATTACTTTTCACCAATCCATCTAAGAGGTCAGGGGTACCATTAGAGAGTATTGAAATTTTATATTTTTTTTCTTTAAGATTTTTTAATACTTCTTTTACTTCTGGAAAAGTATTTAATATTTTATAAAGATTTAACAACTCTGATCTCATATTAGGATCTATTTTAAATGCTAACAAAGATTTATCTAAACTATCTTCTGTAACTTGCCAAAAATCTTTATGCCTTTGCATCAGACTTCTTAACCAAGTATACTCTAACTGAGTGGTTCTCCAATAATTCGCAAAGCTTTCCCATTTATCACCAATTTTTTCTTTACATTTTTCTGCTGCAGAATTTACATCAAAAAGAGTGCCATAAGCGTCAAAAATTATTACCTTAATTTTTTTCATAAAAAGTTTAGTATCATACTATGAACAATATTAGATTATTTTTTAAAGAAAGTTTATCTAATAATTTAACTGGTAAATTAAATAAAGATCAATCTCATTATTTGTTAAAAGTCATGAGAATAAAAAAAGGTGATAACTTTAATTTATTCAATGAAAATGGAGAGTGGATTGCTCACTTTGAAAGTATTAAATCTGGATTTATAAATTTTAGACTTGGAAAACAAATAAGATCAAAAGAACATAAAAATGAATTATGGCTTGCTTTTTCTCCAATCAAATCAAACTTTTTTAATTTCATGATACAAAAATCTACAGAATTAGGTGTAACAAATTTTATACCAATTATTTTTGATAGAACAATTGTTCGAAAAATAAATTTAGATAGGTTAAGAAAAATAGTTGTGGAAGCATGCGAACAGTCCAATCGGATAAATATTCCTAGTATCGAAGAACCAACAACATTAAAAAAATTTCTTAATAAAAATCAAGAAAATATAAATTTAATTTTAACAGATTTAAATTCAAAAACTAAAAAACTAGATAAGGATAAATTATTATCAAAATCTAATTGTGTAATCATTGGCCCAGAGGGAGATTTTTCAGAATCCGAAAGAGTTGAAATTGGAAAATATAAGGGTATTTATAAGTTGAGCTTAGGTGAAAATATATTGAGGGCTGAAACAGCAGCAATATCAGCATTATCTATAGTAGGTTATGAGTTAAATTGATAAATTGTCGCGAAATCTTAAGTGTAATTTCTATAAAATCACTTTATATAGTTTTAAAGATGCAAAAAACTTTTTTTATATTATCAACACTAATTTTAATACCTGCATATGTGTTTGCAGATCAACCAAGAGATTGGCAGCTTGGATTTCAAGACGCTGCCTCACAATCAATGTACGAAATAGTTAGTTTTCATAATTCAATTTTACTTCCAATTATTATAGCAATAAGTGTTTTTGTTTTATTTTTGATGGCTTATGCTTGTTTTAGATTCAGAGAGTCAAGAAATCCTAATCCTTCTAAGACAACCCATAATGTTGCTATTGAAGTTCTTTGGACTTTAATACCTTGCTTAATTTTAATTGTGATGGCTGTTCCATCTTTTAAGATTTTATATTCACAAGATACGATACCTAAAGCTGATGTAACTATTAAAGCAATCGGCTATCAATGGTACTGGGGGTATGAATATCCTGATGAGAATATTATTTTTGACTCTTATATGATTGAGGAGAAAGACCTACAGCAAGGCCAACCAAGACTCCTGGCAGTTGATAATGAAGTAATTGTTCCTGTTAATAAAGTAGTAAAGGTTTTAATCACCGCTAATGATGTATTACATGCTTGGGCACTACCCGCTTTTGGAGTTAAAAGAGATGCTATGCCTGGTAGAGTAAATGAAACTTGGTTTAAAGCAGATAGAGTAGGAACTTTTTATGGCCAATGTTCAGAGCTTTGTGGAATTAAGCATGCCTTCATGCCAATCACTGTAAAAGTTGTAACAGATGAGGAAT
The DNA here is from genome assembly GCA_902606115.1 of uncultured Pelagibacteraceae bacterium. Taxonomy (GTDB): domain Bacteria; phylum Pseudomonadota; class Alphaproteobacteria; order Pelagibacterales; family Pelagibacteraceae; genus Pelagibacter. Next base: position 64,218 of record CACLFM010000001.1, on the reverse strand, counting down.
ATCAAGAATGGCTTGATGAGGCTAAAATAAAATTTGCAAAAGAAGAAATAACAAATCAAAATAATAATTTAATAGCGAGTAAATAAAACAATGAGCACTGCAGCTACACATCACGATCATCACACACCAACCGGATGGAAAAGATGGGCGTATTCGACAAATCATAAAGATATAGGCACAATGTATTTAATCTTCGCAATTATTGCAGGATTAATTGGAACAGCTTTTTCGGTTTTAATGAGAATGGAACTTATGCATCCAGGTGATGGTATTCTAGGTGGAGACTACCATTTGTATAATGTCTTGGTTACTGGACATGGACTAATAATGATTTTCTTTATGGTTATGCCAGCGATGATCGGTGGATTTGGAAATTGGTTTGTTCCTATAATGATAGGCGCGCCAGATATGGCATTTCCTAGAATGAATAATATTTCATTTTGGTTATTACCTGCTGCATTTATTTTATTATTATCATCAATTTTTGTTGATGGGCCTCCAGGAGCCCAAGGTGTTGGAGGGGGTTGGACAATTTATCCGCCACTATCATCTAAAACAGGTCAGCCAGGTCCGGCGATGGATTTAGCGATTTTAAGTTTACATGTCGCTGGTGCATCTTCAATCCTTGGAGCTGTAAATTTCATAACAACTATTCTAAATATGAGAACCCCAGGAATGACACTTCATAAGATGCCTTTATTTGCATGGTCAATTTTAGTAACCGCATTTTTGTTATTGTTATCATTACCAGTTTTAGCAGGCGCTATAACAATGCTTTTAACAGACAGGAACTTTGGCACTGCATTTTTCGATGCCCAAACAGGTGGAGACCCCACATTGTTCCAACATTTATTTTGGTTTTTTGGTCATCCTGAAGTTTACATATTAATATTACCCGGCTTTGGAATGATAAGCCATATAGTTTCAACGTTTTCAAAAAAACCTGTTTTTGGATATCTAGGTATGGCTTATGCAATGGTAGCAATTGGCTTTGTAGGTTTTGTTGTATGGGCCCATCACATGTATACAGTTGGTTTAGATACAGATACAAAAGCCTATTTTCTCGCTGCAACTATGATTATAGCAGTACCAACAGGTATTAAGATTTTTTCATGGATCGCAACAATGTGGGGAGGATCAATTTCTTTTAAGACTCCAATGCTTTGGGCGCTTGGTTTTATATTTTTGTTTACTGTGGGTGGAGTAACTGGAGTAGTACTTGCTAACGCAGGTGTTGACACAGCTTTACATGATACATACTATGTTGTAGCTCACTTTCACTATGTCCTTTCTTTAGGTGCTGTATTTGCAATATTTGCTGGATGGTATTATTGGTTTGGAAAAATGTCAGGGTATCAATATTCAGAGTGGATGGGGAAACTCCATTTTTGGTTAACATTTATTGGTGTAAATTTAATTTTCTTTCCTCAACATTTTTTAGGTTTAGCAGGTATGCCAAGAAGATACGCAGATTATCCAGATGCATTTGCTGATTGGAACTACATTTCTTCAATTGGTTCTTACATATCGGTAGCTGGCGTAGTAGTTTTTCTTATAAATTTATTATATTCATTTATTACTAAAAAAGCTTCATCACAAAATCCATGGGGAGTAGGGGCAACAACATTAGAGTGGACAATTCCATCACCACCAAATTTTCACACTTTTGATGAATTGCCGAAATTAGATGAATACGAAGGAGTAGAGAAATCAAAATCTTAATTAAGATTAATTTCCAATGAACGTCATAAACTCATTATTAAAACTAAATCTACTTGGTGAAATTAAACTATTTAATGGTTTGATTGACCTTATGAAACCAAGGGTGATGTCCTTAGTAATTTTTACATGTGCTGTTGGCTTACTCACGGCCCCAAATCATATATATGTATTTGATGCAATAATAAGTATAGGGTTTGTAACACTAGGTGCTGGTGCAGCTGGAGCTTTAAATATGTGGTATGAGGCAGACCTTGATAAATTGATGTCTAGAACTTGTTTAAGACCAATACCAACAGGTAAAGTGAACAAGTCACAAGCTTTAATTTTTGGATTAGCTTTATCTGTAATCTCAATTTATGGATTATATTATTTTTCAAATATTTTATCAGCATTCATACTTTTTTTTACTATTTTCTTTTATGTTGTCGTTTATACAGTATGGTTAAAGAGAAGGACGCCTCAAAATATAGTAATAGGAGGTGCAGCTGGTGCATTACCTCCAGTTATAGGCTGGACAATTGCGACTGGCAACTTATCATTAGAAGCAATTTCTTTTTTTCTAATTATATTTTTTTGGACACCTTCACATTTTTGGGCTCTAAGTTTATACAAAGCCGAAGATTATAGGTTAGCGAAAATCCCAATGTTGCCAGTTATAAGTGGAATACAAAGTACAAAAAAAAATATATTAGTTTATTCAATACTTATGTTACCAGTTTTGTATCTGCCATATCATATTGGTTTCGTAGGAAACTTATTTGCAATCTTATGTTTACCCTTAACAATATATTATAACTATATTTGTTTTGACCTTTATAAAGATGAAAAACAAAAATTTAATATTTTAAAAGCTAAGAAAGTATTTAGTTACTCAATAATCTACTTGTTTGCAATTTTTGTATTATTTTTAGTTGATAGTTTTGTGTGATGGAAATTGATAAGAAAGTAAAAAAAAAAAATATTTTAACAGGTATTGCACTTGTAATATTTATGATCTTATTATTTATTTTTACATTGTATAATGTTGGAGTATTTGAAAGAATAATATGATATCTAAAAAAAAACTAACTCCTTTATTATTATCTTTAATATTTTTATTAATGCTAGGAATGTCATTTGCTGCAGTACCTTTATATGATCTTTTTTGCCGTGTAACTGGTTTTGGTGGAACAACACAAGTTTCAAAAAATATACCAAAAATTGTAATAGATGAGCCTGTATCTGTAAGACTGGATACTAATGTTCAAACTGATTTGTCTTGGAATTTTGAAACTGAAAACAATTTAGTTGACGTAAAACCAGGCAAAGTTTACAGAGTAAATTTTATTGTTGAAAACTTCAGTAATAATCCAACTAGTGGTGTTGCAAGCTATAACGTTTCTCCATCATCATTTGGTCCTTACTTTAATAAATTAGGCTGTTTTTGCTTTGAAAAACAAACTTTAAATCCTGGTGAAAAGAAAAGCTACTTTATGACTTTTTATCTTGATCCAGAGGTAGTAAATGATCCAAAAACAAAAAATGTAAGTGATGTTACTTTATCATATACTTTTTTTTCATCAGATTATTACAAGCAAACAAAGGTAATCAAATAAATGTCTGCAAAAGATCAAAAACATGATTATCATTTAGTGGATCCAAGTCCTTGGCCTATTTACACCTCTTTTGCTACATTGATAACCGCTATCGGTACAGTCTATTATTTTCACTCAAAAATTATGTGGGCCATGCTTTTTGGATTTGCCCTATTAACTTATGGAGCCTTCATGTGGTTCAGAGATGTTGTTAACGAAGCAGAGTACCAAGGACATCACACACCAGTAGTTCAAATTCACCATAGATATGGAATGACGTTATTCATAGCATCAGAGGTAATGTTTTTTGTTGCATGGTTTTGGGCTTATTTTGATGCAAGTTTATTTCCAGGAGAGTTTGTAGGTAATGTTTGGCCTCCTAAAGATATTGAAACTTTTGATCCTTGGGATATTCCTTTGATTAATACTCTAGTATTATTATTGTCAGGTACAACAGTAACCTGGTCCCACCACGCCCTACTTGAGGACGACCGAAAAAGTTTTATACAAGGCTTAGTGCTGACAGTTATATTAGGTGCTTGTTTTACAGCGCTACAAATTTATGAGTATCAACATGCAAGTTTCGATTTCTCTGGTCATATATATGGTGCAACATTTTACATGGCAACAGGATTTCATGGTTTTCATGTTTTAGTTGGAACAATATTTCTAGCAGTATGCTTGTGGAGAGGTAAACTTGGTCACTTTAATAAAGATCATCATTTCGGATTTGAAGCTGCGGCATGGTATTGGCATTTCGTTGACGTTGTTTGGTTATTTTTATTTGCAGCTATTTATATTTGGGGCAGTTAAAAAATATTGAAAAATAAATTAGCATTTTCTTTATTTGTATATTTTTTCATATTAGTCTTTTTGTCTTTGGGTATTTGGCAAATGATAAGACTTGATTGGAAATTAACATTAATAAAACAGATTAATCAATCAATTAATAGCGAGCCTTCAGATTTTGATGGTACAAACATTATAAATTTTAAAAACATTAAATTTGATGGAAAAGTTGATTATGAAAAACAAATTTACCTTTACAGTTTGAATATTAAAGGAGCTCCAGGTTTTGATTTAATAAATCCTATAGAAATTAATAATAAATCTTTTTTAATTAATCGTGGATGGGTTCCTAAAGACCAAAAGGGAAATAAATTTCCCTCGAAAACTAATAGTTTTTCAGCAATTCTCAAAGAAAAATCAAAGTTTAATTATTTTAAACCTGATAATGATTTGGTAAATAATTATTGGTTTACATTGAAGGATGAAGATTTAAATAATTTTACAGGAAAAAAATTTTCTAAATACATAATCTACCTCAATAATAGAGTTAACGAGCAATCGATTCCTCTTCAAAAAAATATTACAGCAAATATTTCCAATAATCATCTAAAATATGCACTCACATGGTTTTCATTAGCGATTTCGATTTTTTTAATATATTTGTATTTTAGAAAAAAAAATTATTAATGAAATATATTAGCACAAGAAGTAGTTCAGAAAGATTGTCTTTTGAAAGCGTATTTATAAAAAGTCTTGCTGATGATGGTGGACTTTTTTTACCAGAGACAGATTATAAATTTAATGAAAAAGATTTTTTAAAAATGCAAAATATGAGTTATTATGAGCTCGCTACTGAAATCATTCATAAATTTACAGGAGACTTTATCCAAAAGGATCATTTACACAAATTAGTTAAAAAATCTTATTCATCTTTCAGATCTGAAGATGTTGTAAAATTAAGACAAGTTGGAAAGTTCAACATATTGGAATTATTTCATGGTCCAACATTAGCTTTTAAAGATATCGCTATGCAATTAATTGGTAATTTTTATGAGTATTATCTGTCAAAAAATGAAAATTTTATAAATATAATAGTCGCTACGTCTGGCGACACAGGAGCAGCTGCAATAGACGCAATAAAAGGAAAAAAAAATCTTAATATTTTTGTTCTTCATCCCCATAATAGAATTTCATCGGTTCAAAGAAGAATAATGAGTACTGTTAAAGAAAAAAATGTTTTTAATATAGCCATAGAAGGTAATTTTGATGATTGTCAAAACTTAGTTAAAGCAATGTTTGTTGACCAAAATTTCTCAAAAAAGATTAATATGTCTGGTGTTAATTCAATAAATTGGGCTAGAATAGTAGCACAGACAGTATATTATTTTTTTTGTTTCTTTTCATTAAAATCTAAAAAATTAAATTTTTCTGTTCCCACAGGAAACTTCGGGGATATTTATGCAGGATATCTAGCCAAAAAAATGGGTCTGCCGATAGACAAATTAATTGTAGCAACAAATCAAAACGATATATTACACAGGGCTATTTCTAAAGGAGATTACACATCAAAAAAAGTTTCTGAAACTTTTTCACCCAGCATGGACATACAGATTGCCAGTAATTTTGAGAGACTTATATTTGAGATACAAGGACGTAATTCAGACAAAACAAAAGATATTATGGTTAAGGTAAAAGAAAATAACTATAAATTAGATGACACTTCTTTAAGCAAAATTAAAAAAGATTTTTTATCAGAAAAACTCAATGAGGAAGAAACAATTAATGAAATAAAAGATGTATTTGAAAAACACAATATTGTTTTAGATCCGCATACAGCTATAGGTTATGGAGCTGCAAAAAAACTTGAGCAAGATAATAACTGTGTAATTTTATCGACTGCACATCCCAGTAAATTTCCAGAGGCGATTAAAAATGCATTAGGGAAAAATGAAGAACTCCCAAAAGATTTAAGAAAAGTATTAAAAGAGGAAGAAAAGTTTGAAATTTTAGAAAACAGTTTGGATAAAGTAAAAAACTATATTTTAAATAAGGTAAATGAAAATAAAAATTAACGAAAAACTTCCAGACAGTGAAGTTTTTCAGCTTATAAATGATGATCCTGTAAAATTTAAGATTTACAGCCTATTTTCAAAAAAAAAGATTATTTTATTGGGAATGCCGGGAGCATTTACATCAGTCTGTTCTGCAAAACATTTGCCAAGTTTTATCAATCATTCAAAAAAGTTTTATGAGAAAGGAGTTGACCAGATTTTTTGTATTGCAGCAAATGATCCATTTGTGATGAATGCATGGGGCAAAATAAATAAGGTTGAAAACAATATTATGATGTTAGCTGATCCTTTTCTAAATTTTACAAAGTCAATAGGTGCAGAAGTTGACAAGTCGGGGAGGGGACTTGGCTTAAGATCAAATAGATATACAATGCTAATTGACAATTTAAATGTTTTAAAAATTCAAGAGGAAAAAGAGACCGGAGTTTGTGATATATCAAGTGCTGAGAATTTTTTAAAATTATTATAGACCAGCTTCTTTTCTAGCTAATAAATCAACTTCATTATTCAAATCATTATCTGAGTGAGCTTTAACCCAAACCCATTCTATAGAATTCTTAGAAGTTAAATTGTCTAATTCAAGCCACAAATCTTTATTTTTAACCTCTTCTTTTTTTGATGTTTTCCATCCATTAATCTTCCATTTTGTTATCCATTCAGTTATTCCCTGCTTTACATATTTAGAGTCTGTATAAATGTGAATTTTATCTCTCGTACTAATACATTCTAATGCTTTTATAGTAGCTGTGAGTTCCATTTGATTATTTGTTGTTAAATCTTTTGAGCCTTTTAAAATTTTTTTTTCATTATTCTTAAAAATTATTGCAGCCCAGCCACCCTTCCCAGGATTTCCAATACATGAACCATCTGTATAAATTTTAATCATTATTTAATATAAGAGCTAAAAGAATTAATTTTTTTATGAAAAGCTAATTTTTGAATATATTCTCTTGGATCCTTTTTTTTTATAATTGCTGATTTTGGAGTATTTATATAATCATACGATCTAGTAGCGAGATATCTAAGTGCAGATCCTTTACAAAGTATATTTAAACAATCTTTCTCTTTTTTTTGTAATTTTCTTATTGTTTCGTAACCCTTAATTAATTGCAAAGTTTTGCCTTTGTCATAGGAAAAAATTTTTTTTCTCTTATTGAAACATAAGGCGTTTATGCATGTAGCTAACTCGTAAGCCTCAAAATCATTAGATGAAAAATAAAAATCAATAAACCCTAAAAATTTTCCTTTGTGAAAAAATATATTATCTATAAATAGATCACCATGTATTATGTTTTTAGGCAATGTTTTTGGCCACCCTTGCTTAATTTCCATAAATGTATTTTGCATCTCCGAAACTAAATTTTTTGAGAGCTTATTAATTTTATTTTCATTTATACCGTCTAATAAATTTTTTATTTTAAGGGGGGAAAAAGAATTTTTCCTGTATAATTTAATTTTTCTTAAGGCTTTGTGCATTTTACCGATATTTTTACCTATCACGTATAAATCCTTTTTTTTTAATTTTTTCTTATCTTTACCTTTTAAAAAACTGACTAGGCAGGCTTTTTTAGACTTTAAGTTAAATAAATAGTTTCCTTTTTTACTTTTAAGTGGACTAGGACATTTAATTTTTAAATTTGATAATTTGTCCATTAGTTTCATAAAAAATGGGAGATCTTTTTTTTTAACTCTTTTTTCAAATATCGTTAAAATAAACTTTTGTCTTTTAGTAAAAATAAGATAATTTGTATTTTCTATTCCTTCTTTTATTCCATGGTAACTAATAATTTTTCCGATGTTAAAAAAATTTTGGATGTCATATATATCTCTTTTATTTATTTTGGTAAAAACAGCCATTAATTTAGCATACCGGGGATCTTAAAAAATACATTTTCTTTAACAATCTCAACTTCTTCGATTTGAACCTCGTATTTTTCTTTTATTTTATTTATAAAATCTTGCACAATTATCTCAGGCGCTGATGCTCCTGAGGAAATACCGATAGTTTTACATTTACCGATTTTATCTAATGGTATTTCACTTTCTGAATGAATTAATTCAGACTCATTACATCCCGCTTTACTAGCAACTTCAACTAACCTTTTTGAATTAGATGAATTTCTACTACCAATCACAAAAAACATATCACAAAGTTTAGCAATTTTTTTTACTGCGGCCTGTCTATTTGTAGTAGCGTAACAAATATCCTCTTTTTTTGGCTCGTTAATTTTTGGGAACCTTTTCTTTAAACATTCTATTATTTCTTTCGTATCATCCACAGACAAGGTAGTTTGTGTAATAAATGCTAGCTTTTCTTCTTTTTTAAAAATGATTTTTTTTACGTCTTCTACTGTTTCAATAAGCGTAATACCATGTTCTGGAATTTGACCCATCGTTCCAATTACCTCTGGGTGCCCCTTATGGCCAATTAATATTATATGATATCCACTTTTATGCATATTTTCTGCCTCTCTATGAACCTTTGACACCAAGGGACAAGTTGCATCAACATATTTCATATTTAATTCCTCTGCTTCTTTTGGAACTTTTTTTGGAACGCCGTGTGCAGAAAATATTACAGGTCTAGATTTATCTTTAATTTCTTTAATCTCTTCAACAAAAATAGCACCGATTTTTTTTAAGCTCTCAACAACATGTTTATTATGAACAATCTCGTGCCTTACGTATACAGGGGGACCAAATTTATCAATACTTTTTTTTACTATTTCAATTGCTCTATCTACTCCTGCACAGAAGCCTCTTGGGGATGCTAAATAAATTTTTAATTCATTTTTTCTCATTTTTTTCTAAAAGATATTCAAGCAATATATGCGGAAAGGTTAAAGACGCCAAACCAATAAATATAATTTTCGATACAGCATTATCCAATACATAATAATTTTTTAAAATAATTAAAGATATTACAAATAAAATAGCAGTTATAATTGTCAAAGGTATTGCTTTTAAAGTGAATTTCTTGAAACCCTCTATTAGTGATTTTTTGTTAAGTTCGTTAGACAGTTTAAATGAATGTCTAGTTGAATGCAAAAAACAAAAATAAATTGTAAAAGCCAACAAAGGATTTAAAAAGAAATTTAAAATTAAAATTGAGATATAGTCCATAAGTAGTAGAGACTTTATCTCAAAATTTTTATTAAATGAGATTAAAATATTTGCAATAAAGCTTAATATTAAAATTGAACAAAGAAAGATATTAGTTATCAAAAAGCTTTCAGAAATTTCAAAATTTAAATATTCAAAAATAGCTAGTGTCTCGGATTTATGAAAAATTAATGGAGCTACAATAATCACACACCCTTTTAAGAAATATATCAATTCAAAATTAGACGAGCTGTTAATGAATTCTGAGTCCTCTTTACCGAAATGATAGCTTGCCACTATCAAAAATAATATCAATATTAATTTTGGGAATATAAGCCAAAATATAATTACAGATAATCCGACAAAAATATATGAAACATAAAATAATAAGGTGGACCTATAGTTATAAATTTTTAGAAGTTTTATACCTTTAAGATGATCAAGCGCACCATGTGATATACCCAAACTCAATATTAAAAATAAGCAAACAATTAAAGGGTCGTCATTTCTTAAAAATTCAAATGCTGATAAAAAAATACATAAATTAAAGAAAATTAAAGAATGATAATAATTAATTTTACTCATTATGTTAAAAAATATTCTTTATAAATAACCACTTTGGCATTTTAAGGATTACTGTTAAGTCATCTAAAATATTACTTTTGTTCGACAAAAATTTAATTACTGATCTTGAAGGTGCTTGAAACATGTTAAAGAATATACTTGGCATTTTTTCAGGGTATCTATTTAAAACTTTTAAAAAAATATTATCTAAAAATCGATATTTTCTTCCAATATCATAAATTTCTGCATTTTTAATGTTTTCAATTTGATTAACTATATATCTTGAATGATCTTGAATATTAAAAAAGGTATATCCTGTGCTTAATCTTGTCATACCACCAGCAGATCCTATATTAATTGTATTATTCTTTTTTTCAGATTTTGGAAAAAACAACGGTATTGCTCCTTGCTCTTTGTATCTAATTTCATAATTTTTAATCTTTAAAATATTTTTAATATAATCTTGAAGCTGAGTGTCGTAATCATTTAACGTATTGTTGTTTAGTTTAGACAGCCAGGTTGTTTCAATTAATGCCTTATTTTTTGCAAAAGGAAGAGTGTAAAAAAAATGAACATTTTTTCTTTGATCACAATTAAAATCCATTAAATTAAAAATTTCATCATCAAAAATATTTTTTTCTGTTTTTATTTCCACACCTTTAAAGTGTTGCCAAAGGTTTAACTCATTATTACTTTTAGGTGGAATGCTATTGAATATTATAGAGTTTTGAAGATTAAGATTTTCTGTATTTTTGTAAAATTTTATATTTTTATTTGAACTTATTCGTTTAAGAATTTTTTCATAAAAAAGACCACTATCAATAGTTTGATAAGGGAAGTCTTTATTTTTAATTTCGTGGTGGCCTGTTTCTGTATTTACTGAAAAATTATCCCAACTTTTGATAACACAATCCTCAAAATTATGATCTATAACTTTCCAAAATGACCAAGTCTTATCTCTTTTATATCTGCTTCTCGTTTCAATTATAGCAAGAGTTTTATCTTTCAACTTATTTCTAGCATCTAACTCATAAGCAAGGGATAAACCAGCGCATCCGCCCCCAATAATAATGTAATCAAAATCTTTCATTCAAATTAATTTCCTTACTAATTTCCATATGCTCTTCATCAGTTAAATGAATATCTGATTTAGAGAATATTAATACGAATAGATCAAATATACTAAACATTGTCTGTTTGATTTTACCAATTTTGTTAACAAAAATTTTTCCAGAATTATTATAATTTATTAAATTTTTTTTTTTTATTATATTATTTCCAATTTCCCTATAAATTCTTCGAGCTACCAAAATTGCAAATCTATTTACAAGAGGAATTTCTTTTATAGATTTAAAAGAGCTTTTATAAAATAGTTCAGCTATACCTAATGTCTCTTTTATTTTCATAAAATTATGATCTATATATTTTCTATTTCTATCACTATCCTCTACCACGTCTCTCGCTATATTAGTTAATTGCATTGCTATTCCAAGATCTACTGCAGATCTAAGAGCAATTTTTGAATCTACTTTTAATATTTTTGCCATCATTAGTCCTACTGTACCAGCAACTCTGTATGAGTACAAAAGTAACTCCCTCTTTGTTTTAAATTCAATATTTTCTTTAATATCAGATTCAATACCATCAAAAAGATCAAGAACTACTTTTTCTGAAATATTAAATTTCTTAATAAGATTATCGATATTTTTAATTAAAATATTTTCAAAGTTTCTTTCAATGAAATCTTTTTTCATTTTATTAAATTTTTGTTTTTTTGAGTCTAAAGATGTGTTTTCATCTGCTATGTCATCTAAAGTTCGACAAAAGTCATAAAGACTTGATCCATTTTTGAATGTTTGTTTAGCTAAAAAAAAACCTGCCCAACTAAACGATTTCGCATGTGTCGAGATTAGGTTATTTGACATTACAATATTTTATCTAATACTTTAGCGGAAGATAGTACACCAGGTACTCCTGCACCGGGGTGAGTACCAGCACCAACGAAATATAACCCTTTGTAAACTTCTGACTTATTGTGAAAACGAAAGTATGCAGATTGAGTAAATTTTGGCTGGATTGAAAAACCTGATCCAAATTTTGTATTTAAATCATTTTCAAAATAATCAGGAGTTAAATAAAAATCCTCTACTATATTTTTTTCAAGATCTGGCAATAAATCATTCTGCATTTTTCTTATAATAAGTTTTTTAATTTTTTCTCCCTCTATGGACCAATCAATATTCGATTGATTATTTGGAACTGGTACTAAAACATAAAAACAATCATTTCCCTCAGGAGCCATTGATTTATCTGTAGCGGTTGGTCTATGTAAATAATAACTTATATCATCGTTTAGTTTTTTCTTATTAAATATATCATCAAGGTGTTCTTTATACTTATTTCCAAATTTTATCGTATGATGCTCTACATCACTATAAACTTTATTTGTTCCAAAATAATAAACAAACAAACCCATCGAATAATCCATTCTATTTCTTTTCCAATTAAAAAATAAATTTCCTTTTTTTTGATTTAATAATTTTTCATACACTCCTGGTGGATCAGCATTACAAACAACATTATCTGCTAATATTTTTTCACCATTATTTAATTCAACACCTTTAATATTTTTATTATCTTCAATAATTTTTTTAGCCTCTACTCCTTTAATCACTTTTATATTTTCCTCTATCATTAAAGTTTCTAACCCTTTAACAATATTACCTGTGCCACCCATGGAGTAGTGAATTCCCCATTTTTTTTCCAGATATAATATTAATCCGTAAATAGATGTTGTTGTAAAAGGGTTTCCTCCTACCAAAAGCGGATGCATGCTAAATATTCTTCTTAGCTTTTCATTTTTGACATATGACGAGACAAGCGAGTAAACTGATTTATAACTTTTAAGTTTTAGCAAGGATGGAATTTGCTTAAGCATAAAAAAAGGTTTATTAAAAGGAACATCAGAAAGTTCTAAATAACCTTTGTCAAAAATTTTTTTGGTGAAATTTACGAGATTTAAATAGCCGTTGATGTCCTTATTTGAAATTTGTGAAATTTGTTTTTTCATTTCTTCCTCATTTCCAGAATAATTAAATTTATAACCATCCTCGAAAACAAATTGGTACCAAGTTTGTAGCGGCTTAATATTTAAATAATCGTCTACATTTTTTCCAAATAATTCAAATAACTCATTTATTAAATATGGCGCAGTAATTACTGTAGGCCCTGCATCAAACTTAAATCCATTCCTTTCAAAAACTCTTGCTCTTCCCCCTAAATCTTTGTGTTTTTCAACTAAAGTAACATCATGCCCCTTAGCTCTTAGTCTCAATGCAGCTGATAAACCACCAAATCCTGAACCAATTATTATAGATTTCATATTAATAATTTATATTTTTTTAAATTCGAAAGTAAGAAAATTTTTAGTTTGATTTTAAATTTTTAAGCGCTTCTTTACTTTCTTCTATATTTTTTTGGAAAATACTATCTAATTTTGACTTATCTATTGAATTTTTTATAATTTTTTCTACTGAGGTGAGCGCAATATTTAAAGATATATTTGTTATCTCTTTAATTGTTTGTTCTTTCATTTGCGTAATTTTTTCTTCGGTTAATCTTTTTTTAATTTCAGCTGATTTATTAAATTTATCTTTCATTTGTTGAACCATAATATTGGCATCTTTTTTAGCACTTTCTATTATAACTTTTGTTTCATCTGAAGCTGTGTTTAATTTTGACTGGGATTGATCTAAAAATTCTTTTGTTTCTTTTCTTAATTTTTCACTTTCTTGAAGTTCATTTTTTATATCAGCAATTAGTTTATTTAGATTTTCGTTAATTTTGACAGGAACTTTTAAATAAACTAGTACTCCACAAAAAATAATGAAAGAAATTGCCACCCAAAAAGTTGCATCAAAAACCATTATTTATCTCCTAAGAGCTTGATTTGTTCATTGACAATTGCTGAAACATTACTTTTATTCACTTCAACTCCGATTAGTTTATTGACAATTTCAGATGCAGTATCGACAGCTATTAAACCTATTTTCTCTGGAGCAGACTTTTTTAAATCATTTATTTCTTTCTCAACAACATCAATCTCAGAATTAAGTTCACTTTCTATCTTTTCTTTTTTTTTGGTTAAATCTAATTGTATTTTTTCCTTTGCTAAACTAAAAGTTTTCTTAGCCGCAACCTTAGCATCGAGAATTATTCTATCGTATTCCTTTATATTTTTTTCGCTATCAATTTTTTGATTATCTGCAATTTCAATATTTTCCATTATTTGTGATTTTCTTTTCTCTAAGTTATTTCTTATATTTGGCAAAATAAATTTAGACAGTACAATCAACAAAATTCCAAAAGTAACGACTAACCAAAATACTTGGGAAATCCAAAATTCAGGATTTAACTGGGGCATGCCACCCGTTTCAGCACTTATAGCAATTTGATTAACGCTAAAAAGTGCTAATAGGTAAATTATTATTTTTTTCACAAACTTGATTTAAAATGCAAATAAAATAATTAATGCAACAACAAGTCCAAAAAGACCTGTGGCTTCAGCTAAAGCGAAACCTAATAATAAATTAGGAAACTGTTTTTGGGCTGCAGATGGATTCCTCATTGCACCAGATAAATAGTTACCGAAAATAATTCCGATACCTACCCCTGCGCCGGCTAGCGCTATTGCCGCTAGACCTGCTCCAATCATTTTTGCTGCTTCTAGTTCCATACTATCCTCCTTTTAATGGTGTAAATTTAATGCATCATTTAAATAGATACATGTTAAAATTGCAAAAACATAAGCTTGAAGAAAAGCAACTAATATTTCCAAACCTGTTAATGCAACTGAAAAGCCTAATGGAAGCCAACCTCCCATTATTCCTAGACTTACCACGAAACCCCCAAATACCTTCATCATTGTATGACCAGCCATCATGTTAGCAAATAATCTTACAGATAAACTGACTGGTCTGCTTAGATAAGAGATTATCTCTATAACAATTATTAATGGTAAAAGAAAAATCGGTACTCCGCTAGGGACAAAAAGTTTTAAATATCCTAAACCATGTTTTAAAAAACCAATAATAGTCACCCCAATAAAAATAAACGCTGCTAGAACAAAAGTAACTATTATGTGACTAGTTACTGTAAATGAATAAGGTATCATTCCAAACATGTTACAAAACAATACGAACATAAATAATGAAAATATAAATGAAAAATAAGGCTTTGCTTTTGCTCCCGCAGTATCATTTATCATTTTTGAAATAAATGAATAACTTAGTTCAGATAATAATTGAATTTTGTCGGGTATGAGAGATTTTTTCTTTGATCCAAGATTAAAAACAAATAGTATAGCTATTGTACTTATGACCATAAATAAACTGGCATTGGTGAAGGATATATCAATTTCCCCTATTTTTATTTCTGGTCCAATTCTATAAACATTGAATTGATACATTGGATTTGCGGCCATAAAATTTACTTTTGTATTTTTTTTGCAAAATTAATAACATTTGTAATACCCGCTACAACACCTACAAAAAAAAAAATTAAAATTAACCATGGTTTAGTATCAAACCAAGTGTCTAAAATAAACCCAATAATTGTCCCAACTAAAACCGCAGAAACAAGCTCAGTGCTCATTTTAAAGGCCTGTCCAAAATTAGATTGGGCAGAGAGTTCTTTTTTTGAATTTATTTTCTTTTTTGCAATTTTTAGGCGAACTTTAAGCTCATCATCTTTTTTCATTTACGCAACCATGCTCTCAGCTTTTTCAAGATCTACAGCTACAAGCTGACTAATGCCTTTTTCAGGCATTGTAACACCATAAAGGCGGTTCATTTTTGACATAGTTAGTGCGTGGTGTGTAACAATAACAAATTTTGTTTTTGTAATTTTCGTTAAATCTTCAAGTAAGTTACAAAATCTAGTTACATTGGCATCATCCAACGGAGCATCAACTTCATCCAAAACGCAAATTGGGGCTGGATTTGTTAGAAAGACTGCAAATACCAAAGATAAAGCTGTAAGCGCTTGTTCTCCACCAGATAAAAGTGTTATTGATTGCAATCTTTTTCCCGGAGGACTTACTAGCATCTCTAACCCAGCATCAAGTGGATCATCTGAGTCAATTAACTCAAGTTTAGCACTGCCACCATTAAAGAGTTTTGTATATACTTCATTAAATTTTCTATTAACTTTTTCAAAAGCTTCAATTAATCTTTCTCTACCTTTCTGATTTAGCTCATTAATACTCTCTTTTAATTTTGTGATTGCAGTGACTAAATCAGATCTATCTTTCTCCATTCTTTTTATTTCAACTTGGTATTTGCTGGTCTCTTCATCAGCTCTTAAGTTAACAGAGCCTAATTTATCTCTCTCTCGTTTTTTTTTATCTAGCAATTCCTCTTGAGTGACTGCATCTGGAAATTCTTCATTCGCTTCTAAATTTGAGAATTCAAGTATATTATTTTCATGTAAGTTAAGTTCATTTTCAATTCTTTCAAGTAAATCCAATCTTCTTTTGTTCAACCCATCTATAGTTGCAGCTGAACTAGCCTTCCTTTCCCTAATCTCAATAGAGTTTTCTTTAACTTCATTAAAATTATTATTTAATTTTGATAGGTTATTCTCACTTTCTGTAATAACTTGATCATTCTGTTCCTTATCTAAATTTGATAATCTTAAATTTTCATTAAGTTGACCCTTTTTTTCTGCTTGATCTTTTGGTTTAGCCTCTAACCCTTTTAGTTGTTGAAGTGCCTTGCCTTTTCTATCATCAAGTTTATTAATTGTAATTTCTGATTTATTTAGGAGGTTTTTCCAGCTTTCGATTTCTTGATCAATATTTTGTATTCTCTCAGACCTTTTTATAGACTCTCTTTTAATATTTTGATTTTTACTATATACTTCAGAGTACCCATCGATTGTATCTTTAAAATTATCTAGAGCTAAAATAGCATCATCACTTTTTTTTGACATAATTAGATCTTTAATTGAATTTAGTTCTGCATTTAATTTATCTTTAAAACTTTTCAAATCCGAAGAAGATTGTTTTTCAGTTTCGTAGTATTTTGAGTCTATTTCAATTAAATCTTTTTTTTCCTCTTTAATTCTTTTCTCATTCGAATTTGCATCAATTATGATACTTTTTTCTCGATCTTTATCTTGATCTAAAATACTCAGATTTTCATTAAGTTTTTCTATTTCATCTTGAATTCTAATATTTTCTTCGTCTAGACTTTTTAATTCTAAATTTAATCTTTGTATTTTTGATAAATTTTCAAAATTTTTTTGCTTAACAGGTTCGATTGTATTTAACTCATTTTGTATCTTATTTTTTAAATCTTCAATTTGATTATTAAATTTTTCAAATTCTTTATCTGAGTCCTGATTAATTTCTTTTTCTAGCTTAATTTCTTTATCAATATCTTGAAGTTTAAGATAATACAGGCCAGCTTCTATTTTTTTTATATCATTTGAAATTAATTTATACTTATTTGCTTCTTCTGCTTGTTTTTGTAAATTTGATAATTGTTTTTCTTGTTGTCGTCTCAATTCATCTGCTCTTTTAAGGTTATTTTCAGCAGCGTTCAATCTGATTTCAGCTTCATGTCTTCTTGCATGTAGACCCGCAATACCCGCGGCTTCCTCTAAAATAGCTCTTCTATCACTTGGTTTTGCTGTTACTAATGAACCAATTCTACCTTGACTGATCAAGGATGGCGAATGTGCTCCAGTTGATAAGTCTGCAAAAAACATCTGAGCATCTTTTGCTCTTACCTCTTTTCCATTGATTGAAAATTTTGAACCTTTATCTTTCTCGATCTTTCTTTTAATTTCTATATTGGGAGAATTCTTATATTGCTGAGAACCTTCATTATCATTATTTAACAAATTCAAAGTAACTTCTGCAATATTTTTTGATGGTTTATTTGAAGTACCAGAGAAAATTACATCTTCCATCCCAGCCCCTCTCATACTTTTTGCTGAAGTTTCCCCCATACACCATCGTAATGATTCAACTATATTTGACTTCCCACAACCATTAGGTCCTACAATACCAGTTAAACCATCTTCTATTAACAAATCAGTTTTGTCGGCAAATGACTTAAATCCATTTAATTGAATTTTTTTAAATTCCATTAAAACTATAATAGTTTTTCTATGACTTTTTTCAAATTTTTGAATGTAATTGATTTTTCGAACTTTTTTCCGTTTATTAGTAGAGTAGGAGTTGAGTTTATATTGAATTTTTTAACTCCTTCGATTCGATCATTTAAAACATGATCCTCCAATATTTTGTCATCCAAGCACTTCTGGTCGTCTATATTAAAATTTCCAGTTTTAATTGTCTTAATTAAATTTTTATTTAATTCTTCAACAGATGACCCATTTGCCCACTTGCTTTGGTTGTCATACAAAAAATGAAGTAATTTAGAATTTCCATCATTATTGCAATGTGCTAACTTAGAAGCATTCAAAGCAGCAATATTTAGAGGAAAGCTTTTATATTCTATTGATAAAATTCCCTTGTCTATAAATTCTTTTTTTAAATCTGGATACACATTTTTATGAAAGTTAGCACAATGTGAGCAAGTTAAAGACTCAAAAATTATAATCTTTATTTTTGCATCATTATTTCCATCTATAATCGGTTTTACTGTATCGGCATAAGATGAATTGATAGTCAAACCCAAGATAAATAATAATATAATTTTAGTTTTTTTCATCTACTGTTTATACGATTTAATTAAATCCATAAGAGCGTTTTTTAAATTCGTATTTTTGATATTTTTTAAATTTTTAGAAAAATCTTTTTTTGACACAATTTTAATTTTCTCTAAATTATTTTTTTCATTTTTTTCAAAAGCGATTATTTTTAGTCTTTCAACTGCAACATAACCAAAAAACGAATTTATTTTATTAATAATTGTTTTTTTTGAATATTCAACATTTACTTCGCAACCTCTGTTTACCATAATCTCCAATGTTGAGCCCCTCAATGAATTTGAACTTTTGAATTTGTTTGGATAACAAATATTGAACAAATCCTTGCCTACCATATATTTCCAATTATTTAAAATTTCAGGATATATACTTCCTTTTTTATTAATTATTTTTTTTACTTTTATAGGCAAAGTGTCTTTAAAAGATCTTAAACCTTGAATGCTCCTAGATCTCTGCTTAGTATATTTTTTAAATTGCATATGAAAGATCAATTTGTAACAAAAAAAATTCTTAAATGGTATGATTTAAATAAGAGATCATTACCGTGGCGAAAAAATGTCTCTAGTCAGAAAAGACAATTTTACACGTTTGTAAGTGAATTTATGTTACAACAAACAAAGGTTGCAACTGTTATTCCGTATTTTAACAAATTTATTAAGGAAATTCCTAACATAAAAAAACTTGCAAGTGTTGATAACAAAAAATTAATTAAACTTTGGGAAGGTCTTGGATATTATTCAAGAGCACGAAACTTAAAAAAAGCAGCGCAGTTTGTAATCAGAAAATTTAATGGAAAAATACCTGATAATTTTGACGATTTAAAGTCACTACCTGGCATTGGAGATTATACAGCTAATGCAATTTTAGCTATTGCATTTAATAAGCCATATATTCCACTGGACGGAAATGTTGAAAGAATTTTAAAAAGATATCTTTATTTAAAAAAAGAAAATGAAATTCAGAAAGAAAATTTAATTGAAAAAAAATCTGTATTAGGATTTTCAAATCGGTCAAGTGATTATGCTCAGGCACTTATGGAATTTGGTGCTTTAATTTGCAAACATAACAATCCCATGTGCTATCAATGTCCGATAACTAATAAATGCAAATCCTTTAAAAAAAAAGAATTTAATTTAACAAAAAACTCAAAAAAGTATAAAGATAAATATTTTATACTTAAGGTTTATAAAAAGGACCAAAAATATTTATTAATTAAAAATACCAAATTTAATTTTTTAAAAAATTTAAGAATTTTTCCTATGGAAGAATTACATAAGCCAAAAAAATTTAACAAAGATCTTAATATTAAAATGTCTAATATGAATATGAATATAAAAATATTAAATTTAAAAAATAATAAAAAATTTCCTTCATCGTATTGGATTGATCAAAGAAAACTTAATATTTACATGTTGCCAACATTCACTAAAAAAGTAGTTAAATATCTGGAGAGAAATTAATGAAAAAAATTGCAATAATTGGAGCGGGTATCTCAGGATTATATATTGCCAATCTTTTTAAAAAAAGTTCAAATTATGAAATTACAATCTATGAAAAAAATGACACTATTAATTTAGAAAAAGGCTACGGTATTCAACTTTCAGTAAATAGTGTTAAGCTTCTTAATGGAATTGGATTTAGTAAATTATCTGACAATCAAAAATTCACTCCTGAAAAAATAGATTTTTTTTCAGTTAAACATTCAAATAAAATTTGTGATCTAGACATTACAGAGTTCAATACAGATGACAGCGAGTATACTACATTAAAAAGATCAACTTTAATAAATTTTTTAAAAAACGATTTGGATGACGTAATAAAAACTGGTTTTGAAATTTCAAAAATAAATGACCAAGAAAAAAAAATTAAGATTTCTTTTGAGAATAATGAAACTGAAGAATGTGATTACTTGATTATTGCTGATGGAGTTTTTTCCAAGAGTAAAAGTTTAATCTCAAATAACAAAATAATACCCAAATATAACGACACATTAGCAATCAGAGGCAAATTGACTAAATTTCCTGAAAATGTGGATAACAAAAATATAGCTTTGTTTTTAGGTCCAAACTTCCATCAAGTTATTTACCCATTAAACTCTAGTGGCGATTTAAATTTTATTGCTATTATGAAACATGCTCTTTCATTAAATGAACAAGGAAATTATTCATTATTTAGTGAGAGTTCTTTTATCAACAAAATTTTAGAAAATGTTCCTCACGAATTTAAAGAATTTTTTGCAGATATTAAGGAATTAAAAATATTTCCAGTGTTTGTGAGTGATAAGTTTTTAAAAATACAGAATAACAATATTCATTTAATAGGTGATGCTTTTTTTGCTTTTCCACCATCATTTGCACAAGGAGCATCTCAATCAATAGAGGGTGCTTATGAATTATTCGAAAGTATAGAAAAAAATATGGAAAATACATATTTTAAAAACAGAGCAAGCAAAACCAAAATGGTAAATATCAGGTCAAAACTTAATCAATTTGCATTTCATTTATCTAATCCTTTAACTAGGTTTTTTAGAAATTTTTTTTTAAAAAGATTAGTAAAAAATAAAAAATTTTTAGAAAGCTATCTCGGTAAAATTTATAGAAAACATTAAACCCAATCCCTTTTATTAAGGAACTTCTGCCTTAAGTCATCTATCGGCACAAAGTTACTTCCTAATTCACAATGCCAATAAGTCCAACCATTACAGCTTTCGGCACCTAAAATAGTAGCTGCCACTTTATGAATTGAGCCCTCTGCTTGAGCATGTTTGATGCTCCCATCAGCCATTATTTTTGCAGTAATCTTCTTTTTATTATCAAAAATATTAGTACCTGGTTTAATTATTCCTAATTCAACTAATGAACCAAAAGGTACTCTTGGTTTAGATCTGCCGTTCTTTAGAGTATCTAAATAATCATCTTCTATAGGTTTTGTTTTCTTTAATCTTCTTTCTGCAGCTTTAAAATAAGTTTTTTCCTTTTCAATTCCGTAATAATTTCTACCTAATTTTTTAGCTACTGTTGCAGTTGTTCCCGAACCTAAGAAGGGATCTAAAATCAATTCATTTTTGTTAGAAGTAGCTAATAAAATTCTATGTAATAAAGCTTCAGGTTTTTGAGTTGAGTGAACTTTTTTACCATTTTTTTTTAGTCTCTCTGATCCATTACAAATAGGTAGTTCCCAATTTGATCTCATTTGTAAATCATCATTTAAACATTTTAAAGATTGATAGTTAAAAGTGTATTTAGACTTTTCAGACTTTGACGCCCAAATTAAGGTTTCGTGAGCGTTAGTAAATCGTGTTCCTCTAAAATTAGGCATTGGATTTTTTTTATTCCATATGACATCATTTAATATCCAAAAACCCAAATTTTGAATAGCTGTTCCAACTCTGAAAATATTGTGATAACTGCCAATTACCCAAATAGCTCCATTTTTTTTTAAAACTCTTTTACATTCACCAAGCCACGCATATGTAAAATCGTCGTATTTTTTAAAGTTTTCAAACTGATCCCATTTATCATTTACTGCGATCACCTTAGATCTATCTGGTCTAGTAAGTTTATTTTTTAATTGTAAATTGTAAGGTGGGTCTGCAAAAATTAAATCGAAACTTTCATTAGGGATTTTTTTCAGCTCTTTAAGACTGTCCCCATTTATAATCCTATTTTTTAAATTTAACTCATTCATTTTAAAAAAAATTATTAGACTCTAGGCAGGACTCGACGTCAACTTATGATTGAATTATTTTAGATTAATTGTGTTTATAATTATTTTGAAATCAATATGTTGTGTATAGGCTTAAAAGTTCGTCTGTGATGCTTTGTTATACCAAATTTTCTAATTGCTTGAATATGAACTTTTGTTCCATATCCACAATTTTTATTCCATTGATATTTCAAAAAATTCTTTGAGATTTTTTTCATTAAACTGTCTCTAGAAACTTTGGCAATTATTGAGGCTGCTGAGATCTGAGGTATTTTTTGATCACCCTTAATTACGTATTTTATATTATAATTTTTCATAACCGGGATATGGTTTCCATCAATTAATACTATACTAGGTTTTTTTTTTAATTTTTTAATTGCCCTTTGCATGGCTAGCAAAGAAGCATTTAAAATGTTTAATTTCTCTATCTCCTTTCTTGAAGCAGACGCTATAGACCAATAAGAATTTTTTTTTATATATTTGTTTAAAACTCCACGTTCTTTCTTGGTTAATTTTTTTGAGTCTTTTAATTTTTTTATATCACAGTTTTTTTTTAAAATTACCGCAGATGCATAAACGGGTCCTATTAAACTCCCTCTACCTACTTCATCAACACCTGCTATGTTCTTTTTTATTTTAAATATTGATTTTAAGTTCATCAATTTTTTTTCTTATTTCTTTTAAATCTATCCAAGAATGTTTTTTTTGATCACCTTGTCTTAGTAAATATGCTGGATGAAAGGTTACCATTGTTAAAAAAGTAATGTCTTTAATAAGTATTTCTTTCCATACGCCTCTCTCTTTGGATATTTTTAAATTTGATCCAAAAAATGCTTCCATTGCAGTGCTGCCCAATAAAATAAGGATTTTTGGTTTAACAATATCAACATGTTCATATAAAAATTCAGTATATCTTTTAATTTCTTTCGTCTCAGGTTTTCTATTTGAAGGTGGTCTATAATTTACAACGTTAGTAATATAAATATCTTTCCTATTTATATTAATTGCTGCGAGCATTTTATTTAACAAGATACCCGCGTCACCCACAAATGGTTTGCCTAGCTCGTCCTCTTTCTGACCTGGGCCTTCACCTATAATCATTAATGGACTCTCTGTATTACCATCACCAAATACAATTTTACTAGCATTATTTTTTAGCTCACATTCTTGTAAATTTTCAATTTTTGATTTTAATTTTTTTAATAGTTCTAATTTATTATTAAAAATTTTATCCTTTTCGAATCTGTTAATTGGTTTATTTTCGTAATCAAACTTAGGTTTGAATAAGTAATTTTCTAATTTATTTCTTTGATTTAAATTATTTTTAGTCATATGTTAAATAAATGCAAAAATGCTTTTATTTTTTTATAATATTTTTATTATATCAGACATCATTATTTTCTAAAATAAGTGATATAGAAAAATTTGACCAAAAAAATTTGTCAAATTATTTTTCAGCAATACTATCTATAAATAATAATGATGCAAAAAATTCCTTAAAATTCTTAGAAAATTCTAAGATTTTAAACAACAAACATGAGGAATATTTTAAAAAATATATAAAATCACTGGTTGCAAATGAAAAGATTGATATTGCAATAAAAAAAATTAGATCCTCTGAGAACAACTATTTTTTTTTGGAAAAGGAACTGATTCTTCTAGTAGATAACGTAATAAACAAAAATTTTGAAAAAAGTAACTCTAATTTAAAAAATATAGAAAGATTAATTAATCCAAATAATAGGTATCACATTATTCTTACGAAAGTTTTAAGAAATTATTTAGAAGTTTTTAAAAATAAAAACATTAAAAGTTATAAAAATAATAATTTTGCGGAATTAGATGATATAAGTTTAGCCTTTTTAAGCTGTTATTTAGACTTGGAAAATACAGATAAAAGATTTGAAGAATTTATTGCATATGATGGAAGTAGTTCAAGATACATATATTTTTACTTAGATTATTTAATAGAGAAAAAAAAAATTAGTAAAATTGATTTGGTTTTAAAGGATATTAATCAACTTAACAAACCATTAATAGTAGCCCAATCAGTAAATTGGATAGAAAAAAAAAAATACAAAAAGTTAAATGATTTATTTTCTTGCAAAAATGAGAAAGACATAATTGCCGAATTTTTTTATCTAATTGCAAATCTTTATGCGTCTCAAAGTTTGTTCAAAGACTCAAACTTTTATATCATGTTATCAAAATATCTTAATACAGAATTTACACTAAATTCAACATTACTAGTAGAAAATTACATGGATACTAAAAAATATAAATTGGTAGAAAATGAGTTGGATAATATTGATAAAGACAACGCAATATATACTTGGTTTAAATTAAAAAAAACTGCTTCAATCATTCAAGAAACTAAAGATGAAAGTAGTGCTCTTAGATTTATTAAAAGAGAATATAAAAAAATACAAAAACCATCTAACAAAGTTTTGTTTGATATGGCTAATATATTAAGAAACTTCCAAGATTATGAAGGTGCAATAGATATTTATTCAAATTTAATAGAATATTCAAATTACAGTGCTGAGGAATATTCTGATCTTTTATATAAAAGAGGAACTAGTTATGAAAGAAAAAAAGATTATTTAAAAGCTGATGAAGATTTATTAGAATCTCTTAGTATAGTTTCTAATGAACCTTATGTTTTAAATTATCTTGGATATAGTTGGCTTGAAAGATCTTACAAAATTCCTGATGCAATGGGTATGCTCAAGAAGGCATATAGTTTAAGAGAAAATGATCCTTATATAACAGACTCAATTGGATGGGCGTATTATTTAATCGGAGATTTCATGAATGCAAAAAAATATCTTGAAAAAGCTGTAAAGTTAATGCCATATGATCCAATTGTTAACGACCATTATGGCGATGTATTATGGAAACTTAACAAAAAAGTGCAAGCAAGATATTTTTGGAATGGGGTTTTAAAATTAGATGATACAGAAAAAGAATTAAAAAAAAAAATTGAAAAAAAATTAGTTTTTGGATTATAATTTTCTATTAATAAATCAAATACTATGAACAAGAATTCAGTAAAATCTCATGCAAAGATAAATTTAAATTTAAATATTACAGGCAAAAACAGAAAATTTCACAAATTACAAAGCATAATATCACTTATTTCGCTTCACGATGAGGTCACTCTTAAGCAAATAAAATACCGAAGTCATAAGATTTTATTTACAGGAGAATTTTCCAAAAAAATTTCTAGTCGAAATACAATTCACAAAACTTTAAGTATTTTGGACAAAAAAAAATTGCTAAAAAAAAAATATTTAGTGTCAATTAAAAAAAATATACCATCAAAATCGGGAATGGGCGGTGGATCTATGAATGCTGCTACTTTAATCAAAATTTTAATTCAAAAAAAAATAATTAAAATCGATAAGAAGAAATTAAAAAACTTATGTGACTCTATTGGGCAGGATGTTAAGTTAGGCTTTTGTAAAAACACAATGTACTTAAATAGCAATAACAGAATAAAAACATTAAATAAAATGACAAAATATTTTTTATTGCTATTCATGCCAAAATATGGATGCTCGACAAAGTCTATTTTTTCTAAAGTTAAAAAATTTTCAAAACCATTAAAAAATCTTAATAAGAGGCTCGATAATCTAGATGATTTAAAAAACGATTTAGAGGAAATCGTTATAAAAAAATATCCAGAATTAAAAAAACCAATTAAATTTGTTAAAAATCAGCCAGGTATTAAGTTTGTTAAAATGACAGGATCAGGGTCATGTTTTGTCGCCTATTCTAAATCTAAAAATTCTATTATAAATAGTGTTATAAAATTTAGAAAAAATTACCCAAAATATTGGTCTGTTTTGTCTAAAACTATATAAATATTAGAACTTTATGTTATAAGAAATTGATTTTGGGGCGTAGCCAAGTGGTAAGGCAGCGGTTTTTGGTACCGCCATTCCTAGGTTCGAATCCTAGCGCCCCAGCCATAATATGTTAAAAAAGTTTTTAAAAATTTTTAATAAAAAAAAATCTGGTCATTTAAACAGCGTTCAAGATTTGAAGGATGATCCAAAAATTATATATTTATTTAATTCAATAAACGATTACTCAATTGAAAGTGAAATACTTTTTGTCGGCGGATGTGTTAGACAAAATATTTTAGGAGAGAAAGTAGAAGATATTGATTTGGCAACTAACCTTGAACCAGATGAGGTTATAAATTGTTTAAATAAAAATAAAATTAAATTTATTGATATTGGAAAAAAGTATGGAACAATAACAGCAATTATAGAAAAAAAAAAATTTGAAATTACTTCTTTAAGAAAAGATATTAAAACTGATGGAAGGCACGCTGAAGTTCAGTATTGTAAGAGCTGGAAAGAGGACGCAAATAGAAGAGATTTCACATTTAACTCAATTTATTCAAATTTGAATGGAGAATTATTTGATCCATTTAATGGAAGAGTTGATTTATTAAATGGATACGTCAAATTTATAGGAAATCCCAAAACCAGAATAAAAGAAGATTACTTGAGAATTTTGAGGTATATAAGATTTTTCTTGATCTATTCAAAAAATAATCACTCGGAAGAAATAAAAAAAATAATAAAGCAAAATATTAATGGTATTAATAAAATCTCAAATGATAGATTGCTCAATGAATTAAAAAAAATCCTTTTATCCAAAGGCTTTTTAAAAATTTCCCAAGACAAATTTTCAAAAGAAATTATACAATTAATTTTTCCTCAACTAAAAAATTTTGAAGTTATGACAAAATTTGAAAAAAAAGATTGCAAATCTCTATTTGAAGACAATGATTTTCCTTTTTTAATAAGCTTTCTAATAATTGATGAGTCTGATAATGCAGAATATTTTATGCATAAATTTAATTTATCTAAATTTGAAAAAGATAGAATATTATTCCTTAAAAATACTTATAAAAATTTAAACAATGATTTTTTTCAAAAAAAAAATATAAAGATAATGCTCTACAAACATGGTAGACAAAAAGTAATTGATTTAATCAAACTTCATATTTTAAGATCAAAGAATATTCAAAATATTGATGAATTAAATAATTTTTACAAAATAGAAGAGACTCCAGTTTTTCCTTATAATGCAAAACTTTTAAAAGAAAAATATAATTTCAAAGATGGTAAATTATTAGGTGATAAACTTAAAGAATTAGAATCAGTCTGGCTTAATAATAACTTTAAGCTACCTATTGAAAAAGTAGATAATATTTTAAGAGATTAGATATAATCTACATTAATAATCTCAAAGCTTTTTTTACCTGACGGAGTATTTATTTCAACAAAGTCTCCTTTATTTTTCCCTATAAGTCCTTTGCCAATCGGAGACTGATAAAATATGAGTTTTTTTTTAATTTCTGCCTCGTCTTTACCAACCAGTTTATATTTAATTTTTTCATTGCTATCTAAATCTTGCAAAGAAACTGTTGAACCAAAAATAACTTTCCCAATATTTTCAATTTTTGTTACATCTATTACGTTTGCTCTTGCAATAGTATCTTCAACCACTTGAATTCTTCCTTCATTTAATGACTGTTGTTCTTTTGCTGCATGATATTCAGCGTTCTCTTTTAAATCGCCGTGTGATCTAGCTTCTGATATAGCGCTAACAATCTCTGGTCTTTTTTTTTCTTTTAAAAAAACTAATTCCTCTGACAATCTTTTTAGCCCCTCTACCGTTATTGGTTCTTTGTTGCTCATATTTTATTTCCATTTTGCTAATGGAGGAAGTGACATTAATATAGCCTCAACATTTCCACCTGTTTGTAATCCAAATTTAGTACCTCTGTCATATAATAGATTAAACTCAACGTATCTGCCTCTCTTAAAATATTGAATATCTTTTTGTTTTAGGTTCCATCCTTTATTATTTTTAAGATTAATAATTTGCTTAAAAATTTGAGTAAAATTTATACCTAAATCTCTTACAAATCTAAAATTTTTTTCCCAAGTACCTTTTTTATAATCAAAAAAAATTCCCCCAATTCCTCTAGACTCTTTTCTATGGGCCAAATAAAAATATTCATCGCACCATTTTTTGTATTTTTTAAAGTACTTTTTATCGTGACTATCGCACATTTTTTTTAATTTTTTGAATAGAAATTTTTTGATGATTGCATCATCAAAACATGGAGTAATATCCATACCCCCTCCAAACCAGCCATGATTTGTGCAAATATATCTGGTATTAAAATGCATTGCTGGAACATGAGGATTCTTCATATGCATTACAACTGAAATACCAGACGCCCAAAACTTTTTATTATTATTTGTTCCAGGAATTTTTTTTTTGAAGTCTTTGGATAGTTTTCCGTAAACTTCTGAGAAGTTTACGCCTACCTTGTCAAATACTTTTCCATTTTCAAGAATGTAATAACAACCACCACCTTCATCTTTTCTTTTATCTCTTTTCCATGTTTTTTTTAAAAATTTTATTTTCTCCCCCTCAATTTGCTTTATTTCTTTACATATCATTTCTTGAAGATTGATAAACCAATTCCTAGTTAATTTTTTTTTTAAATCTTGATCCATTTAAAAATTATCTTGGTTAAGTATTTTTGATATAACAATTGATACTGATGAAGACAAATTTAGTGATCGCTTTTTATTAATCATAGGAATAGTTAATCTATGATTGACTTTCTTATGTACTCCAGTTGGTACACCAAAACTTTCTCTACCAAATATCACTGTGTCATCTTGCCTAAATAAGAATTCTTCATACGATTTTTTAGACTTGGTTGTCATTAAAATTAATCTTGTATTTATTTTACTCATAAAGAACTTTTCTGGACTTTTATAAAAATTGATGTTTTTAGCATCGTAATAATCCATCACAACTCTTTTAAATTTTTGGTCATTTACAATAAATCCACATGGCTCAATAATTTCTAGCATTATACCTAAACATGAGCAGGTCCTAATAATCGATGCCGTATTCTGCGGTATATCTGGCTGATAAAGTGCAATTTTTGGTCTATTATGTGTCATTCTTACTATGGATATATTTAACTTTTATACTATATGAATACATATATTAGGTATATTTAATAATTAAAATGTCAGATCAAAAAAAAGTTAATCGAAGAGACTTTATTTACACAGCATCAACAGTAGTTGGGGTTGTTGGGGTAGGAGCGGCGGCTTGGCCTTTGATAGATCAAATGAATCCTGACGCTTCGGTTAAAGCGCTTGCCACAACAGAAGTTGATGTGACATCAGTTAAACCAGGCCAGTCTATTACTGTATTGTGGAGAGGAAAACCAGTATTTATTAAAAGAAGAACAGAGAACGAAATTAGTGAGGCGAAATCAGTAAGTTTAACTGAACTTAAACATCCAGAAAAAGATGAAGATAGAGCATCAAATCCGGAGTGGCTTGTGATGCTAGGAGTATGCACTCATCTTGGATGTGTACCTCTTGCTGATAAAGGGGATTATAAAGGTTGGTTTTGTCCCTGCCACGGTTCTCACTATGATACATCTGGCAGGATTAGGAAAGGTCCGGCACCTACCAATTTAGAAATACCAAAATATGAATTTGTTAATAGTAATACAATTAAAATTGGATAAAAAATATGAGTGAACATAATTATCAACCTAAATCGAAATTTGGAAAATGGTTTAATGACAGACTGCCTTTGTTAACATTGGCAAATCATTTAACTGATTACCCAACACCAAAAAATTTAAATTATTGGTGGACATTTGGCGGAATTTTAACTTTTTGTCTAATAACTCAAATTATAACAGGTTTAGTTTTAGCCATGCACTATATTGCTCATGCAGATTTAGCGTTTAGCAGTGTAGAACATATAATGAGAGATGTTAATTATGGTTGGTTAATAAGATACATTCATGCAAATGGAGCATCAATGTTCTTTCTTGCAGTTTATATACATATATTTAGATCACTATTTTATGGTTCATACAAATCACCAAGAGAAATAATTTGGATTTTAGGAATCTTAATTTATTTATTAATGATGGCGGCTGCTTTCATGGGATATGTTCTGCCGTGGGGACAAATGAGTTTTTGGGGGGCTACTGTAATAACAAATCTATTTAGCGCAATTCCTTTAGTAGGTGAAAGTATTACTACATGGTTGTGGGGTGGCTATTCTGTAGATAACCCAACATTAACAAGATTTTTTACATTACATTATTTAATTCCATTTTTAATATTAGGTTTGGTTGTTTTGCATATATGGGCCTTACACGTTCCTGGAAATAATAATCCAATTGGTATTGATATAAAAAAACCATCTAAAGATACAGTTTCATTCCATCCATACATAGTTATTAAAGATTTATTTGCACTTTTATTATTTTTAATATTATTTGCATTTTTTGTTTTTTACTCACCAAATGTTCTAGGACATGCTGATAATTATATCGAGGCCAATCCATTGGTAACCCCAGCACATATTGTACCTGAGTGGTATCTCTTACCTTTTTATGCAATTCTTAGATCAATCCCAGATAAGCTTATGGGAGTAATAGCAATGTTGTCAGCAATTTTAATTTTAGCAGCATTGCCATGGCTTGATACTTCAAAAATAAGATCTGCTGTTTTTAGACCACTTTACAAGCAATTTTATTGGATACTGGTTTTAGACGTATTGATTTTAGGTTATGTTGGAGCAATGCCTGCTGAAGGCTTGTACTTACTAGTTGCAAGAATAGGAACCGCTTATTATTTTGCACACTTTTTAATAATCTTGCCAATATTAGGTAAGATCGAAAAAACCACACCATTACCAATGAGTATAACTGAACCAATTTTAGGTGGCTCTTTAAATGTGGAACCTGTAAGAAATAATGTGAATACTCAAAAGTTGTAATGTTAAAATTTGTAAAGTTTTTTTCTTTAATAATTTTTTTAATTTTAAGTAGCACAGCAATTTCAGCAGAAAAATCAGAGAAACTATTGACAACTGATTGGACTTTCAAAGGACCATTTGGCAAATTTGATAGAGCATCATTGCAAAGAGGTTATCAGGTCTATCAAGAAGTGTGTGCTTCATGTCATTCATTAAAATACATGTCTTATAGAAATCTCTCAGAAGAGGGTGGTCCACAATTTTCAGTTCAACAAACAAAAGCTATTGCTGCAAATTTTGAAATATTAGACGGACCAAATCCAGAAGGTGAAATGTTTACAAGACCAGCAAGATTATCTGATAAATTTGCAATGCCTTATTTAAACGATGAAGAGGCCAAGTCAGCAAATGGTGGTGCATATCCTCCAGATATGTCTGTATTAGTTAAAGCTAGAAAGGGTGGAGCTGATTACGTATATTCAGTCTTGCTTGGATATGAAGATCCTCCGGCAGGGGTTAAATTAGATGATGGCGTTTACTACAACAAATATATGTATGGTAATAAGATAAAAATGCCAGCACCTTTGTCTGATGATCTTGTTGAATATACTGATGGCACCAATGCAACTGAACAACAAATGGCAAAGGACATTGTTAGTTTTTTAATGTGGACGGCAGAACCTCACCTTGAACAAAGACATAAAATAGGTTTTAGAGCAATTATCTATCTTATAATATTAAGTATACTAGTTTACTTTAGCATGAAAAAAATCTGGTCACGTATTGAAACGGAAGTTTAAAATATCTCCATCTTCAACTAAATAATCTTTTCCTTCTAGTCTCATTTTGCCATTATTCCTACTATTTATCCAACCATTATTTGAGATAAAATCATTATAGGAAATTGTTTCTGCTCTTATAAAACCTTTTTCAAAATCTGTGTGTATTTTTCCTGCAGCTACAGGTGCAGTACTATTTTTTTTTATTGTCCAAGCTCTAGACTCCTCAGGTCCAGAGGTAAAAAAAGTTTCAAGCTCAAGTAATTTGTAACCTTTTTCAATTAAGTAATTTAAACCTGTTTTTTCAATATTCATTAATTGCATAAAATTTTTCTTTTCATTGATATCCAGCTGATTTATCTGATTTTCTATCTCTGCTGAAACTAAAATTGTATTTTCAATTTTATTAATCTTTTGAACAGACTCTGAATATTTATTTCCAGAAGAAATACTTTTTTCGTCAACATTACACACAAACAGCTTTGGTTTTAAAGAAAGTAAACCAGATTTGTTAATTAAATCCAAATCAAATGAATTCCTAAGTTCATTTAAATCTTTATCATTATTAATGTAATTTTCGGTTGTTTTTAGTATATCAAGCTCATCATTTGTAATTTTTTTTAAATTTTTCTTATCTGTTCTTTTTTGTATAGAGTCCAGGTCAGCTAGCTTCATCTCTGTTTCAATAATATTCAAGTCTCTAATTGGATCTACATCCTTATTTACATTTTGAATATCACTGGAGTCAAAACACCTCAGCAAATGCACAATTGCATCTACTTCTCTTATATGTGATAAGAATTTATTTCCTAGTCCTTCACCCTTAGAGGCACCTTTTACTAACCCTGCAATATCTAGAAAGGTTACAGTAGGATAAATTTTTTTTTTTGATTTCGATATTTCAAATAATTTATCTAATCTTTTATCTATAACTGGCACTACACCAACATTAGGCTCTATAGTACAG
Organism: uncultured Pelagibacteraceae bacterium; assembly: GCA_902606115.1. Lineage (GTDB taxonomy): Bacteria > Pseudomonadota > Alphaproteobacteria > Pelagibacterales > Pelagibacteraceae > Pelagibacter. The sequence continues at coordinate 31,364 of CACLFM010000001.1, read as the reverse complement.
AAGGGAAAGTTGCCTGCTTGGGCTTTAGATGAATTAGTTAAAGCATTAAATAAAGTTGACTTACCTACATTAGGCAATCCAACAATACCACATTTAAACCCCATTATTTATTATTAATTGTGCTTGAAAAAAGATCTAATTTTTTGTCAATTAAAATGGCTAAATTTTCTGCAATATTATTTTTTAGAGTTTCAAGCTGTTGTTTTTCTTCATCATCAAAATCATTTAGCACATAATCTGGAACTGAAAATTTATCATTTGGTTTACCTATACCTATCCTCACCCTTGAGTAATCTTTTCCAATAAATTTATCTATGGACTCTATTCCATTATGACCCGCGCTAGAACCACCAAATTTCGTTTTTATTTTACCAAAATCAATATCTAAATCATCGTGAAATACTACAATATTTTTGGCTTCAATCTTAAAATATTCAATAAGTTCTCTTATACATATTCCAGAATTATTCATAAATGTTAATGGTTTAATTGCGTAAACTTTCTTTTCATTTATATTTCCAGTAGTTAATAAACCTTTAAATTTAGGTTTTTGTTTTGACAATTTAAATTTAAAATTTATGGTATCTATTACTTTAAAACCAATATTATGGCGGTTATTTTCCGAATTTGGTGTGGGATTACCTAGCCCTACAAATAAAAACATTTAAATTAAAATTTAATCAATTATTTTTTTTCTGATTGAGGTTTTTTGCCCTCATCTTTTTTGTCAGCATCTTTTTTTTCTGTTTCTGCTCCACCTTTTGTATTTGTGCTTTCTTTAGATGCCCCAGCATCCTGAGCTTCTGCAGATCCATCTGCGGCTTGTTCTCCCTCTACTGTCTCTGCTGGCTTTTCAGGTTCTTTTATAACTGTTGGAGAGGCAACAGTAGCAATTACAAAGTCCCTCCCAATAATGGTCGGAACAACTTTCTCAGGCAACTTTATGGACGATATTTTAAAACTGTAACCTATATCCACACCATCTAAATCAACTACTAATTCACTTGGAATATTTTCTGATGGACATTTCAGCTCTACTTTTCTTCTTACTATGTTTAGAACACCCCCCTTTTTTAAACCCGGAGATTTATCATTATTAATGAACTTCACTGGTATTTCAATTATAACACTTGAACCCTTTATAATTCTTAAAAAGTCGATGTGTATTGGTTCGTCTGTAATCACGTCAAAAGATATTTCTTTTGGTAAGACACTTTCCTCTTTCTCATCAATTTTAAGTTTAATAATTTTTGAAAGAAAATTTTCTTTCTCCATTAAACTTTTTAAAACTTTTCTAGAAATAGAAACATTCTGATTTTTTTCTGATCCGCCGTATATAATGCCTGGAACTTTTCCCTGGTTTCTTACTATTTTTAGTTCACCAGCTGTTTTCGTATTTCTAATATTTGCTTCTAAAATACTCATAAAAAAAAAGTTTTTTAACTCATGTTTACTAATAAAACAAGAAAATTATTTAAATAGATAAGATACAGATGTTGAGTTTGAAATACGTCTTATTGCTTCAGCCATTAAATTAGATACAGACAGAATTTCAATATTTTTAGCACTTTTTATTTTACTATAATTATCAATTGTGTCTGTAATAACCAAGTTTTTAATATCTGATTTTTTTATTCTATTGACGGCGTCTCCACTCAAAACACCATGAGTAATATAAACATGAATTTCTTTAGCACCTTTCTCTTTTAAAACTTTGGCAGCATTAACAATTGTTCCACCTGAATCGATTATGTCATCAACCATAATACAACACTTATCTTTTACGGTACCTATCACATTCATTACTTCAGATTTTCCTGGAGAGGGTCTTCTTTTGTCAATTATAGCTAAACCTGTATTAAGAAATTTACTTAAACCTCTGGTTCTCGCCACCCCACCTACATCTGGTGAGACGCAGATTATATTTTTCGATTTAATTCTTTTTTTTATATGTCTTGCAAAAATTGGAGTAGCAAACAAATTATCTACCGGTATGTCAAAAAAACCTTGTATTTGACCAGCATGTAAATCAATGGTTACAACACGGTCTGCACCAGCTTTAGTAATTAAATTAGAAACTAATTTTGCTGAGATAGATGTTCTTGGCACTACTTTTCTATCTTGTCTTGCATAACCAAAATAAGGAATTACAGCAGTTATATTCTTTGCTGACGATCTTTTTAATGCATCAATACACAAAAGCATTTCCATTAAATTATCATTAGCGGGAGATGAAATAGATTGTATAATAAAAATATTATTACCTCTAATATTTTCATTTATCTCTATATATATCTCTCCATCTTTAAATTTTCTTATACTTGAATTTACAAGTTTCTCTTTTAAATATTTAGCAATTTTAAGACTTAATTTTTTATTACTATTTCCTGTCAGAAGTTTCATTATTTTGAAAATCTCATTTAATCATAATTAATGAGATATTTCTACCATAATCATTTTGTTTGTTATGTATAGATCTTCTTGCACTAAAAAAATTATTTTTTAAGTTATATGTATCTTTATCAATTAAATCGATTTTTTTTAAACCCAGATTTTCCAACTGATGATAAACATATTTATTTAGGCTAAAATATGTTTTTTTTTTAATTTTTTTGAAAAAAATTTTATTCTTAATACTCTGCTTTAAGAATTTAAGCTTAAAATCTGACTTAATCTCATAATTTTTCTGTGTTATACAAGGTCCTATCGCAGCAATTAAATCTTCAGGCCTACTGCCTGATCTAATCAAATATTTGACAACTTTTTTAATAATTTCCTTATAGGCACCTTTCCACCCCGCATGTATTGCTGAAACATACTTAAGTTTTGGATCATAAATAATTATAGGCACACAGTCTGCTGTTAAAATTCCTAATATTATTTTTTTTTTGTTAGTTATTAAAGCATCTCCGATTAATTTTTTCTTATATTTCCTATTTTTATCTACAAAAAAAAACTTATTACTATGAATTTGATGTAATAATATTAAATTATCATAGGAAGAATTGATTTTTCGACACGCTATTTCAAGATTTTTTTTTACGTTTATTATTACATCAGAGGAGCCTATTCCACAATTTAAGCTTTTATAAATACCTTTAGATTTTCCTCCTTCTATTCCTAAAAAACAGTGTCTTATATTTTTATATTTCAATAACTTCTTCGATAAAATCATTACTCAAACCCAAAAAAATTTTTATTATGACCTTTATAAGCAAAAATAACCTTGAATAATTCTCCCATCATATTTTTATTTAAAAGTCTTGAGAGTGTATCAAGCATATATTTTTTTTGTGTTTTATTCATCTTTTTTTGTAAAATTTCAGCTCTTTCAATAATTCCCATACGTTCTAAAAAGAATTTCTGAGAAACTATTTTCTTCACTTTTAATTTTTTTTTTTGAAAAAATTCATTTAACAAGCTAAAATTTACTAATGATGTGATGTCTGCCTTACCCATATACTTTAACAAATTATTTTTGTGAATTTTCTTATTTTTCATAACAACTTGTATAGTGCTTTTGCTTAATTTGCCTACAAAACCATAATCGATTAACAGTATTCCCCCAGACAAGGATCTTATTTTTTTCACAATTTTACTTAATTCTTCAAGACCTAATTTTGGATACTCAATAAATTCAAGTTTTTGTAAACTCTTAAATGAATTTAAATTTAATAGATCTTTTAAATTTGGCTTACAATAAGTTTCATCTAAGTTTTGTTTATTTAAAATATAACATTTTTCTAATAACTTTTTATTTTTATAAAAAAATTGTTTTACAGGTATTGCATCAAAAAATTCATTTCCAAAGAAAATAATTGGACCTTTGTTTATCTTTTGAAAATCTTTTATCCATTTTACATTACCTGCCCTAATTTTTTTTTTCTGGATTTTTTTTAGGAGTACACTTTTTTCGTATAAAAATACTTTTACAGAATTATTAAAAACGGGAAATTTTTTAAAAGTTCTTACTAATACTTCTGATAAGCTACCATCACCTGGACCAAGCTCTACTATATTAAATGTTTTAGGCTTTCCTAGTATCTCCCAAGAAGATATTATCCAAACAGCTATAATTTCGGAAAATAAATTTGATATAGTTGGAGACGTTATGAAATCACCTTTCTGTCCAAATGGTATTTTTCTTGAATAATATCCTATTTTTGGTTCATATAATGCTTTGTTAATAAAATCATCAATCTTAATTTTTTTATTTTGTTTGATATTAAATTTTCTTAAAGAATTTTTCATTTTCTTTTATAAAGTACTGAACCTATAAAAATCATTAATATACTTAATAACATCCCCATACTTAATGAGTCTATTAGATAACCTATTTGTTCATCAGGCTCCCTAAAAATTTCTGAAAATATTCTAAATATTCCATAAAAAATTAAAAAAGCAAAAGAACAATTGCCTGTCTTATAATCTTTACTAAAGTAAAGTTTATTCATTATAATGAAGAGAAGAATACCCTCTAAAGTAGCCTCATATAATTGAGATGGATGTCTTGGGATATAATCAACTATTGGAAATATAACACCCCAAGTTAAATCAGTTGGTTTTCCTACAAGTTCACTATTTATAAAATTTGCGACTCTACCAAAAAAAATTCCAATTGGCGCTGAAACAGCTATAAAATCAAAAAAAACGTATTTTTCTAAATTATGTTTTTTACAAAATATAATGGTAGATACTATGATTCCTACTAAACCTCCATGAAAAGACATTCCACCATGCCATATCAAAAATATTTCTAAGGGATTCGATAAATAGAAGTCTAAATTATATATTATTACGTAACCCAATCTTCCTCCAATAATTATACCCAAAATTAAATAAGTTATTAGATCATCAAGGTAAATGTTATGAGTGGTGTTTCTAATTAATACTTTTTTTATATAAATCCATCCAAAGATTATTCCGAATATATATGCAAACGAGTACCAGTGAACTTTAATAAAAAATATTTCAAAAGCTACTGGATTCAAATTATTAATAAGCATATTATTCAAATTAGAATATATTATTTTTAATAATAAATGTATGTCAAAATCTAAAATTTTATTAGAAAAATTAACAAGTTTACTTGCGCAGGGATTGATATCTTACAAAGACTTAAGTAATGAAATTGTTAATATAATTAGATCACAGAGAGACGAAATTATTTTAAAGATGAAAATATCTACCAAAGAAGAAACAGATATTCTTAAAAAGAGAATTGAAAAATTAGAAAATGAAATAAGTAAATTAAAAAAAAATAAACGAATTAGAAAGGCAAAGAAATCTTAACACTTAAACCACCCAATTTTGATTTATTTAAATCAATTTTTCCCCCATGAGATCTTACTACATCAGATGCAATAGATAGTCCAAGACCTACGCTTGATTTTGAATCACCTCTTCCTTTGTTTATTTTGTAAAAAGGCTTGAATACATTTCCGTATTCAGATTTTGGAACACCCGGACCATCATCCTCTATCGTTATTACGATTATCTTACTTAGCTTTTTAATGGAAAACTTTACTTTTTTACCATACTTGAGCGCATTATCTATAACATTGCTTATGCATCTTACCATCAAATTTTTTCTACCATTAAAGGTTATATTTTTTTCAATATTTAAAGTTATTAAAGAATTATTGTACTTCTTAATTAAAGTTTCTATTGTTTTTGATATATCAAACAATTCGTCTTTTTCAGAAGAAGTAGAGCTTGCAAATTGTAAGTATTCATTCAACATTTTCTCCATTTCATCTATATCTTCTGATAATTTATTAGAAATTTTATTGTCCTTAATAAATGCTAATTGTAATTTTATTCTTGTAAGCGGTGTTCTCAAATCATGGCTAATCCCAGACAACATTTCAGATCTTTGATTTAAGTGTCTCAAAATTCTTTTTCTCATTCTATCAAATTCAAAACCAGCTTGGCGAATTTCCTGCGCACCTGATGGCCTAAATTCTCCTACATCCTCACCTCTTCCAAATTTTTCAGAGGCTTTGGCTAAATTAACAATTGGTCTAGTTTGGTTTTTTAAAAATATGAGAGCAATTGTAATTAATAAAAAAGCAGGAAAAGTAATCCATAAAGCAAACAACCTAGCTGAAGAGCTAGTCACTCTTTCTTTAGGAATATAAAACTCAAAATATCCATTTAAATGTTTTATTTTAAGTTCAATTAATCCTTTAAATTTCGTAGTATCAAACCAATAACTTAAATTTCTGGATTTTAATTCTCTTCTTAATGTACGATCCATAGGGCTAAACCATCTTTCCATATCTTGCTTTGGAAGGTTTCCAAAAGAATCAAACTTAACAGTAAAGTTGTGATGTTTTTCAAATAGGTGAATTAAATTTTCTTTATTATAGTCTTCATTATCATAGGCATCTAAAAAAAACTTAATTTCCCCTATCAATGCATTTGTCATTCCTTTATTTGTTTTAATCCATAAACTATCAAAAAAAACTATTGAAATTGTTATTTGTAAAATAATGATTGGAGCAGCAACAATTAGTAGTGCACGATAAAATAATCTTTTAGGTAGCAATTGTTTTATTAATTTATTCAATCCATAAAACATATCCTGTACCTCTTATAGTTTGTAAATATTTGGGATTTTTGGGATTAATTTCAATTTTTTTTCTTAGCCTAGTAACAATTACATCAATAGACCTCTCTTTTTCTAAATTTATAAGCCTTCCAATTTCTAATCTACTAAAAACTTTTCCTGGTTCATTTATCATTTTTTCTAATATTTTTTTTTCTGTTATGTTAATTTTAAAATCTTTATTATTTTTAATTATTAATAGCTTAATTAAATCTATTTTGATATTTCCAAATTTAATTGTTCTTATTAGATTTACTTTCTGGGTCTTCGTCAAAATATTATTTATTCTTAACAATAATTCTTTAGCCTCAAATGGTTTTGGTAGATAGTCGTCCGCACCCGTCTCTAGTCCATGTATCCTCTCTTTAGCTTCACCTTTAGCTGTTAAGAGTATTATTGGAGTGTCAATCAAATTCTTATTTTCATTTAAAAATTCTAAACCACTTTTACCAGGCATCATGATATCTAAAATAATTAAATCAAATTTAATAATTTCAATTTTTTTTTGGGCTTCTTCAGCGTTAGCAGCTGTATTAACCAAATAATTATTTTCTATGAGAAATTTTTTTACTAAATCTCTAATACCATTATCGTCATCTACAACTAGTATATGGGCTTTATAACTTTTCATTCATTATTCTTTTTAAAACCAGATCAAAATTCAAAACTTCTTTGGCTGATGAATTTAAGAAAGCTTTATAAATTCTTTTCTTTTGTGAAAAAAATATTTCATTATAAATTTTATTTCCTTTAAAGCTTAAATATATATGTTTAACCCTAGTATCTCTGTTACCTTTTTTGAATTCTAAAAATTCTAACTTTTTTAAGTCATTTAAAACTCTATTCAAACTCTGTTTGGTTACGTTTAATTTTTTTAATAGTTGTGAAATTGTAATTCCTTCATAAAATGATATTAAATGAAGGGACTTGTGGTGTGCGGTACCTAATTGGTATTTTTTAAGTATTTTTTTGGGATCAGCAAACGACTCCCTGTATGTTACAAAAATTTTTTCAATAAAGCCTTTTAATTGTTCATCTTTTAAATAAAGAAGATCTTTCATAATAAGTAAGTTATATTGACATATTAAACTTAGGAAGTTATTTTTTCTATAAATTTTCTTTTTATGATGATTCCTTTTGACAAAAAAGACGGTAAGATATGGTACAATTCTGAACTTGTAAATTGGTCAGATGTTAAATTGCATGTTTTAAGTCATGGCTTACATTATGCAAGTTGTGTTTTTGAGGGCGAGAGAGTGTATGATGGTGAAATTTTCAAACTTGAAGAGCACACTTCAAGATTTTTTCATTCAGCTAAAAGAATGGGTTTTGAAATTCCTTATAGTGAAGATCAAATAAATAAAGCTAGTAAGCTTATTATTTCTAAACAAAATGTTGAAAATGGATATGTAAGACCTGTTGCTTGGCGTGGAAGTGAAATGATGGCAATCTCAGCTCAAAAGACAAAAATTCATGTTGCTATAGCAACTTGGGAATGGGGATCTTATTTTGATCCAAAGCTTAAAGTTGAAGGGATAAAGTTAAATATATCAAAGTGGAAAAGACCTGCACCAGATACAATTCCATGGGATACAAAAGCTTCAGGTTTATATATGATTTGCACATTATCAAAACATGAAGCTGAGAGAGATGGATATACTGATTCACTTATGTTAGATCATGAAGGTAATGTTGCAGAGGCTACTGGAGCAAACATATTTTTTAAAGATAAAGATGGAATTCTGCATACACCTATTCCGGATTCATTCCTTGATGGAATAACTAGAAGAACAGTGATAGATATTGCTAAGTCAAAAAATATTAAAGTTGTTGAAAGAAAAATTTCTCCTGAAGAACTTAAAAATTTTTCAGGTTGTTTCCTCACAGGAACTGCTGCAGAAGTTACTCCAGTATCTAAAATTGCAAATTTTGAATTTAAAGTTTGTAGTACTATAATAGAATTATCAGATTCCTATCAATTAATTGTTAGAAAAAAAAAAGCTGCTTAATTATTTGTTATCTTCTGAAATTGCATGGTCAATTCCTTTTCTTAAATAATCATAGGCTGTAAATAATGTTAAAAAAGCTGATAGCCACAAAATAATTATCCCAATAGTTTGAGCGTTATAATCTTGAAAATTTAATATTTTGTTACCTGTGTCTCCGGATAGTAGAATAGAGATTGAAAACATTTGTAAAAAAGTTTTTAATTTTGCTAAATTTGATACTGGTAAATTAATTTGCCCCTTAGCTAAAAATTCTCTTAATCCTGAAATTAATATTTCTCTTGTTAAAATAATAATTGCTGCTACGACCTCAAGATTTTTAATAGTTCCATCCATCACTAAAAGTATAAGAGCTGTAGCTACAATAATTTTATCAGCAATTGGATCTAAAAGCTCTCCCAACTTAGATTCTTCTTTGAATAATCTAGCTAAAAGTCCATCTAAAAAATCAGTGAAAGATGCAAGAACAAATAAAAAACAAGGTATCACATCTCCATAAAATCCTGGTAAAAAAAAAGTTAATACAAATATAGGAACAATAATAATTCTTCCAATTGTTAGAATATTAGGAATTTTTTTTAGCATAATTATTCGTGAAAAAAATTATATATCTTTTTTGCTACTTTTTCTTCAACACCTTCTACAGATTTTATTTCATCTAAACTTGCAGATTCCACTGATCTTGCGGACCCAAAATGGTTTAATAATGCTCTTTTTCTTATCGATCCAATTCCTTCAATTTGATCAAGTAGAGATTTGCTGATGCCTTTCTTTCTTTTTGCTCTATGAGCGCTTATAGCAAATCTGTGTGACTCATCTCTTATTCTTTGAAGGAAAAATAATGTTGGATCATTTTTCAAAAATTTAAACCCCTTACCATTATGAAAAAAGGTCTCATCTCCACTATTTCTGAATTTCCCTTTAGCGATTGCAACAATAGGAATATCATGTAGACCAAGCTCATTTAAGCTTTCTCTTGCCACAGAATATTGACCTTTTCCACCATCTACCAGAATTAAATCTGGAAAGCTTAAGTAATTATCTTTTTCTTGAACGGCTCTTTTAAATCTCCTATTCAATACTTCTCGCATCATCCCATAATCATCTTGTTCATTTTTTTTATATTTAATATTAAATTTTCTATATCTTTTTTTAACAAAACCCTCGTCGCCATAAGTAATCAAGGCGCCAACACTATTAGTGCCCTGGATATGACTATTGTCGTAAACTTCAATTAAATTGATATTTGTTTCTAGGTTAAATTTTTTAGCTACAGCATCAAATAATTCTCTGTTATTTTGACTTTCATAAAGTTTTCTATTTAAACTTTCCTTAGCATTATTAATCGCTTGATTAATAACTTTTAATTTTGAACCTTTTTTTGCAACTGAAATATTAATTTGTTTTCCTTCTTTATTTGAAAGTGTTTTTTCGATTAATATTTTTTCTTTGATTTCTTCGGATAAAATTATTGCAGATGGTACACTTTTATTTTCATAAAACTGTGAAACAAATGAATTTATTATTTCACTAAGTTTCTCATCTGGATCATGTTTTGGAAAGAAAGCTTGATTTCCCCAATTTTGTTTTGACCTATAAAAAAAAACTTGAATACAGGCTTTGCCAGACTCTTTGTATCCCGCAATCACATCTGCTTCGACTAAATTTGCCTCATTTATTCTTTGAGATGATTGAATAATATTTAATGATTTTATTCTATCCCTCAAAATTACTGCCTTTTCAAAGTCGAGTTCCTCACTTGCTTTCTCCATTTGATTAGAAAGATTTTTTTGAATTCTTCTTGATTTTCCTGAAACAAATTCAATAGCTTCATCCACAGTTTGTTGGTAATCCTCTTTATTTACGTATCCAACACATGGACCAGAGCACCTTTTAATTTGATATAATATACAAGGCCTTTCTCTGTTTTTAAATACAGTGTCATCACAAACCCTTAAGTGGAAAATTTTTTGAATCATTTTAATAGTCCAGTTTGCTGAACCTGCTGAAGCAAATGGGCCAAAATAAAATCCTTCTTTAGTTTTTTTCCCCCTATGCCTTTTTATTTGGGGCCACTTGTCTTTATTTCCAATAAATATAAACGGAAATGATTTATCGTCTCTTAAAAGAATATTAAATTTTGGTTTGAATTTTTTTATTAAATTTGCTTCTAAAAGTAATGCTTCACTTTCGTTGGAGGTAGTAGTAATTTCTAGCTTTCTTGTTTGAGACAACATTCTCTCAGTTCGGATAATGTGATTTTTTTCAGACACATAACTTTTCAATCTATTAGGTAAATTCTTTGCTTTACCCACATAAAGAATTTCACCTTTTGAGTTGAGCATTCTATAAACGCCTGGGAGCTTAGGAACTAGAGGAAGTTCTTTTTTTATTATCTCTTTGCCAAATTCAGAGCTTATCATAACTTCTTTTTTTGGTAATCTGAATACCAACTGACGTACATTCTTTTAAAATTTCTAACTTTTCAATTTGGAGCATAATTTTTCCAATTCGTTTATCTTTAAACAGAACATCAAAAACATCCTCAGCGAGCGATTCAAGAAAATTATAATGTTTATTTTTTGTAAGTTTTTTGATGAGTTTCACTATTTTTCCATAATTTACTATTGATTTAATATCACCATCATTTGTTGGTTTTTTATCCTCATAAAAAACCTCAAGATTAAACTTAACTTTTTGAGCATCTTCTTTTTCGAATTCGTAATATCCAAGTTTTAAATTTAAAATTAATTCTTTAATTAAAATTTTTTTCTCATAATTAAATAAACTTTTATTTTTGTCTATTTTAATTATTTTAAAATTATTTTTCTTCATTCTTTGCCCATTATATCAGGTGTTTGCCAATTTAGATTTTGTCCACTGTCAATTGCTAAAACTTGACCAGTAATAGACATATTTTTAATAAAAAAGTCAACTGCATTACAAATTTCCTCAACCTCAACCTGTCTTTTTAATGGAGTTGCTAAATACTGCTTTTTAAAGTGTTTTTCTGATTGCCTTTGATTTTTTATAGTTGGTCCGGGCGCTATCCCATTGACCCTTATGTTTGGCGCTAAACTCATAGCACTAGTTTTTGTAAGAGTATAAAGTCCCGTTTTACTTATGGTGTACGAAAAAAAATAAGGAGTAAGTTTAAAAACTCTTTGATCAATTATATTAATTATATTATTGTTTTTTCCTCTTACATTTTTGGAAAATTCTTTTGATAATAAGGCAGGTGTTTTTAAATTTGTTTTTAAATGTTTATCCCAGCTACTTGTTGTAAAATTTTCTATTTTGTCGTTTTCAAACAATGAAGCATTGTTAATCAAACAGTCAAAAAATTTTAATTTTGATTTTGCATATTTTACAATTTTATTTACATCATTTTCTTTACTTAAATCCCCTTTTACTAAATAAATCCTCGTTCCTTTTTTTTCCAGTTCTTTTTTTAACCTTTCAGCTTTTGATTTAGATTTATTAAAATGAATTAATATTTCTCTATTAGTGCCAGATAATTTTTTAGCAATTGCAGCTCCAATTCTGGTTGCTCCACCAGTAATAATTATTTTTCGTGCTTCCACTTTTTATCTCTTTTTTTTGTCACCTTTGTTCCCGGCATTCCCATAGTAGATCTACCTTTTGGGTAAAGCTTATTTTTTACATCATATTGTCTAATTTTAGGATTTAAAGTTATTTCAAGTTCCGTGCTTTCCAACTTTCTAATTTCATCTCGGATTTTTGCCGCTTCTTCAAATTCAAGATTAGATGCTGATTCTTTCATTTTTTTATCAAGAGCTTTGAGGTGTTTTTTTAAATTTCCACCAATATTTGAACCTTCGCTAATTTTTACATAATCCTTTTCATAAACACTCTCCAAAATATCGCTAATTTCTTTTTTTACCGATTTAGCATCAATCTTATGTTTTTTATTATAATCTACTTGAATAGACCTCCTTCTGTCAGTTTCCTTTATTGCCTTTTTAATACTTTTCGTTTCTCTATCAGCGTATAGAATTACTTTTCCATCAACGTTCCTAGCTGCTCGACCAATAGTTTGAATTAGAGATGTTTCTGATCTTAAGAAACCTTCTTTATCAGCGTCTAAAATTCCGACAAGAGCACACTCAGGTATATCAAGACCTTCTCTTAGTAGATTGATACCTACAAGCACATCGAACACACCCATTCTTAGGTCACGCATAATCTCTATTCTTTCCAGTGTATCAATATCAGAGTGAAGGTATCTTACTTTAATTCCATTTTCGTGAAGATACTCTGTTAAGTCTTCAGCCATTTTTTTTGTAAGAGTGGTAACTAAAACTCTATAATTTTTATCTATAACTTTCTTACATTCATGCATCAAATCATCTACTTGATTTTTAGCAGGTTTTATTTCGACAGGTGGATCAATTAATCCTGTTGGTCTAATCACTTGATCTATAAATTTCCCTTTAGTCTGTTCTAACTCCCAAGGACCAGGGGTTGCAGATACGAATATTGTTTGAGTTCTCATCAAATCCCATTCTTCAAATTTTAGTGGTCTATTGTCCATACACGACGGAAGTCTGAAACCATACTCAGCAAGCGTACTTTTTCTAGATCTATCTCCTTTAAACATACCATTGAGCTGAGGTACAGTAACATGGCATTCATCCACAAATACTAACGTATTATCAGGAAAGTACTCAAATAAAGTTGGAGGAGGTTCACCTGGTTTTCTGCCTGATAGAAATCTTGAGTAGTTTTCAATTCCTGCACATGATCCAGTTGCTTCTATCATTTCCAAATCAAACTTAGTTCTCTCCTCTAATCTTTGAGCTTCCAACAATTTATTTTCTGACTTATGTTTTTTTAAAGTAATTTCTAATTCTTTTCTAATATTTATAACCGCCTGTTCGATTGTAGGCTTGGGTGTAATATAATGACTATTAGCATAAACTTTAATTAAGTTTAATTCTCTTACTTGATCTCCAGTTAGTGGATCAAATTCCTCTATTTTTTCTAACTTATCTCCAAATAAACTTAGTCTCCAAGCTCTATCTTCTAAATGAGAAGGAAATATTTCTAGGTACTCACCTCGAGCTCTAAATGTTCCTCTATAAAAATTTTGATCATTTCTTTTGTATTGCAAGGCAACTAATGATTTAATTATTTGATCTCTGTTATAATCATAATTTCTCTGAAGTGTTAAAGTCATCTTGCTGTATGCTTCAACTGATCCCAAACCATAAATGCACGATACACTTGCTACAATTAAAACATCGTCTCTTTCTAATAAAGATCTTGTAGCTGAATGTCTCATTCTATCAATTTGCTCATTTATAGATGCCTCTTTTTCTATATATGTATCAGATCTTGGTACATAAGCTTCAGGTGTATAATAATCATAGTAAGACACAAAATATTCTACGGCATTATCTGGAAAAAAACTTTTCATTTCGCCGTATAGCTGTGCTGCTAAAGTTTTATTAGGAGCTAAAATTAATGCTGGTCTATTTGTCTCCTCAATCACTTTAGCCATTGTAAAGGTTTTACCAGATCCAGTAACACCTAATAATACTTGATTGAATTCTCCTGTTTTTGCACTTTTTACTAATTTTTTAATAGCCTGAGGCTGATCTCCTGCTGGCACAAAATCAGATTTAATTTTAAATTTTTTTCCACCTTCTAGTTTTCCTGCAAACTTTGTATTTTTGCTCTGTATATCTGAAATTAAATCTTGATAAGTATTTTGCATATATTAAACAAAGTATTAAAATAAAAAATATATTTCAATGAGCATAATATCAGATAGTGTAAAAAGAATTAAACCTTCTCCTACAATAGCTGTAACCCAAAAAGCAAGAGAATTAAAAGCATCTGGCAAGGATGTTATTGGATTAGGAGCTGGCGAACCAGACTTCGACACTCCAGACAACATCAAAGAAGCTGCCATAAAAGCTATAAAAGATGGGGATACTAAATATACTGCAGTTGATGGAACTTTAGCTCTAAAAGAAGCAATCGTAAATAAGTTTAAGAGAGAAAACAATCTAGAGTATGCAACAGATCAAATTACTGTTGGAGCTGGAGGCAAACACGTGATTTATAATTTAATGATGGCTACTTTAAACAAAGGAGACGAGGTTTTAATCCCAGCTCCTTATTGGGTTTCATATCCAGACATAACATTGTTAGCAGGGGCTACACCAATTGCGGTGGAATGCCCTGAAGATCAAAATTTTAAAATTACAGCAAAAGATCTAGAAAGTAAAATTACTAATAATACAAAATGGTTAATTCTAAACTCACCATCTAACCCAACTGGCTCAACTTATTCTGAACAAGAAATTAAAAATTTGTCGCAAGTTTTAAAAAGAAATCCACATGTAAATATTTTGAGTGATGACATTTATGAACATATTACATATGGAGGATTTAAATTTTTTACTATTGCTCAAATACCAGAATTGAAAAATAGAGTTGTAACCATGAACGGAGTGAGTAAATCATATGCTATGACTGGCTGGAGAATAGGATACGCTGCTGGTCCGAAGGAAATTATTAAAGCTATGGCAAAAATACAATCCCAATCAACAACCAATCCTTCATCAATAAGTCAGGCAGCAGCTGTTGAAGCACTAAATGGTAATCAAGATTTTATTCCTATAAGAGCTAAAGCGTTTGAGGAAAGAAGAGATTTTGTAGTCAATAGCCTGAACTCTATTGATGGTATTAATTGTTTGAAACCCGATGGTGCATTTTATGTTTTCCCAAGTTGTAAAGACTTAATAGGAAAAAAAGATATAAATGGAAAAAAAATCGAAAATGATACTGATTTTGTGCAATCGCTTCTTGAAAACAATGGTATAGCAGTTGTTCAAGGATCTGCATTTGGGTTAGAGGGTTATTTTAGAATTTCATACGCAACATCTATGGAAAATTTGGAAAAAGCATTAAAAAATATTTCTAATTTTTGTCAATCTTTAAAATAAATTTTATTTTTGTTTTAATATTTTTAGTGCCGGTAAAGTTTTTTTTATCCATGTTTTGGGTATAGTATCTATTCCTTTTAGCGCAGCAAAATAAGCACCTATAAAGTTAGATCGTGAGCAACTACATCCACCTGCTTTTATAGTTTTTAATATAGCTGATTTGTAAGAATTTGAACTTACTATAGCATGAATGGAACTATTAAAAGTTCCAGGATAACTACATGCCATACCTAATTTTTTAACCATCTTAGAGTGCGGATGTTTCCTTAGCTTTTTTAAACTAATTATATCTTTAATGATTTCACTATAATAAGAATTTTTTTTAAATTTTTTAATAAATTCTTTTATTGGATCTTTTGAACCCTTCAGTGCAAGGTCTAATAAATTAAATTTAGCTAAACTATACTTAATACTTAATTTGGAAACTGTAGTTATGGAAATAAATTTTTTTAAAGATTTTAAATCATTAAAATATAAAAAATAAGGAAGTGTTGAGCAATAACCATCTGACTCATTTACTTTAATTCCTCCTGTAAGTTTTTTGTTTTTATTAATATTAGCTATTGTCTCTATAATATTTTGGTGTATCCAAGGACCTTGAATTATTCCACGCCAATCTTTTATTTTTCTGTATTTCGACCTTAATTTTAGATTTTTCCAATATTCACTTCCGGGCCCAAATATTTTTAAGATATTTTTTTTAAACCTTTGCTCTATATTTTCGTGACCCTCTAGTAAAGTTTTAAACATGGTTTGACCAGCTTCGTTATATCCTGAGACTTTTCCAGTTTTAATGTTATAAAAAGGACTTCTGTTTTTTTTTAAAAAAGCATAATCCTTCTTTCCCTTGATATATTGGTTTAGTTTTTTTTGATTATAAACCCAATGTAATGGTCTCGATGCTGCATCACCAACTGTTGCTCCTAAAAAAACATGCAGGTTATTTTTCATTAATTAATGTGACAAAAATTTTTCTGCTTCTAGTGCAGCCATACAACCCATTCCTGCAGCTGTTACGGCTTGTCTAAAAATTTTATCTTTAACATCTCCAGCAGCAAAAACACCAGGTACATTAGTTTCTGTAGAATCTGGTTTTGTATTTAAATAACCTTCATTATCCATTTCTAGCTGATCTTTAAATAAATTTGTAGCTGGATCATGTCCTATGGCTATAAATAATCCATCTACTTTTAATTCGTTAACTTTACTTGTTTTAACATTTTTTATTTTTAAACCCTTTACATTTTTTGGGTTATCTTCACCTACAACTTCTTCAACAACACTATCCCAGATAATTTCAATTTTTTTGTTATTGATTAATTTTTCTTGAAGCATTTTTTCTGCTCTTAATTCATTTCTTCTGTGTATTAACTTAACATTGGAGGCAAATTTAGTGAGAAACATCGCTTCTTCGACAGCAGCGTTACCCCCTCCAACTACTGCTACGGTTTTATCTTTAAAAAAAAATCCATCGCATGTTGCACATGCCGATACTCCAAAACCTCTAAATTTTTTTTCAGATTCTAAATTTAACCACCTAGCTTGCGCACCAGTTGAGATAATTATTGAGTCAGCTGTATATTTTTGTCCTCCGTCACCTATTGCTTCAAATGGTTTTGATTTAAGGTTCACAGATGAAATATGATCTTCAATCATTTCTGTACCCACAGCTTTTGCTTGATCTCTCATTTGCTCCATTAACCAAGGTCCTTGAATAACTTCTGCAAATCCGGGATAATTTTCAACATCGGTAGTAGTAGTTAATTGTCCACCCGGTTCCATTCCTGTAACCATTATTGGTTTCAGTAAAGCTCTTGCCGCATAAACAGCTGCAGTATATCCGGCTGGGCCCGATCCAATTATTAACACTTTTGTGTGTTTAGTTGGATTTTGATTCATATCAAAGCTATATAGTAATTTATGAACAAATTAAAAGGGTTATTATTGACAGAGGGGTTACACGGAATGATAAGTCAAGTTGAAGGATTAGCTAAAGCCCTCGATTTAGAATATTTTCACGAAAAAGTTGAATTGAATAATTTTTGGAAATTTATTCCCCCGAAAATTACACCTGTTAAAAAGTTTGTTTTTAAAAATAAAATTCAAAGAGACTTCGACATAATCATTTCTTGTGGAAGAAAAAGCGTTATTCCGTCTATATTTCTTAAAAAAATTAATAACAAAAAAATAAAGAATATTCATATTCAGGATCCAAAAGTCAATTTCCAAAACTTTGATTATATTATTTCTCCTGAGCATGACGACTTAAAAGGAGAGAACATTATAAGTTCAAAAGGTGCAATTCATTATTTAACTATAACTGAAGTTGAAGAAAAAAAAAATTATCTATCAGATCGAGTAGCAAAAGAAAAAAAAATCATAACTCTTATTTTGGGTGGCCCTACTAAACATTATACATATTCAAATCAGAACATACTCAATATTTTTTCAAAAATAAGTAAACAAATTTTAAATAAAGATTATCAATTAATAGTAATACCTTCTAACCGAACACCAATTAAAACAATTGAACTTGCAAAAAAATTTTTTAGTAAGGAACATCTGATTATTGATAGGGTTGACAAAAATGCGTACTTATCATCCTTAGGTGTTGCAGATTATATAATTGTTACTTGTGACTCTAGTTCAATGATTTCAGAAGCTGCTTTAACTGGTAAACCTTTATATGTGGCAATGATTCCGCCTTCAAAAAAAGATACTAGATTTCAAAACTTTAGAAAATTATTTGAAAAAATGAACATCATTAGGGAATTTGATGGAAAATTAGAGACCTGGAATTACGAAAAACTTGATGAAACTAAAAGAATAGCTTATGAGATAAAAAATAGACTTTAAATATGGCTTTTTTAAATTCGTTAAATAATAATTCAACTAAATTTAATGACCCCTTTAATCATTGGGAATTAAACAAACCTCTCACAAATGATCAAATCAATGAAATTATAACTGCTGAAATTGCAAACCCGATAGAGCACAACTTAGATTATGATGGCACAAGAGCAATTGATGGAGGTCAAGGTGAATTTAGAGAAGGTATATCAGATGGAGGCAAAGCTTTAAAGTTTAGATGCTTTATAACTAAAGAGAATGAAAAAAATTTTCCAGCACTGAAAAGTTTGATTGAGGAACTTCAAAGCAAGGAAACACATAATAAGATATCAAAATTAATTAATAAAGATCTATCAAACTCTTATGTAAGAGTAGAGATAATTTGTGATAGAAAAGGTTTCTGGTTAAAACCACATTGCGATATTAAAGAAAAATTAATGTCTTGCCTATTATTTGTTAACAAAGAAAATGAAACCGAAGATCTTGGAACAGATTTTTATGATAAAAACCTTAATTTAACAAAAACTGTTCCATATAGAGATAATTATGGGTACTTTTTTTCAAGTGGACCAGGTACATGGCACGGTATGGAAAAGAAGGAAATTGTAAAAGAAAGAAGATGTTTACAAGTGAACTATGTAACATTTAAGACCGACTGGAAAGTAATTTAAATTAGCTCTCTTGTAAAGAATTAACAGTAATCTTTTTTGTCTTTAGAGATTTTATAGCTTCCAAAAAAGAATACGCAGTTGACATATTAGTACAATAAGGCACCTTATTAATTAAAGCTCCACGTCTTAAAGCTCTAGCATCGGTAATTCTATTCTCACTAACACCTCCACCTGTATTAATAACCAATGATATTTTTTTTGAGTTCAGAACATCAACTATGTGTGGTCTGCCACTACTAACTTTGTTAATCATTATACATTTCATATTATTTTCATTAAGAATTTTTGCAGTCCCTTTCGTTGCTGATAATTTAAACCCCATTTTTACAAGTCTTTGAGCAATTCCAACCACCTCTTGTTTATGTGAGTCCTTTACAGAAAGAAATGCCATCCCTTTAGTTGGTAAAGAGTTAGAGGCTGCAATTTGACTTTTAGCAACAGCCATCCCAAAGTCATTATCAAATCCCATTACCTCGCCTGTAGATTTCATCTCTGGACCTAGTAGTACATCGCTGTCTGGAAATTTATTGAAAGGAAAAACAGCTTCTTTAACAGCATATTTTTTATTTGTTTTATATCTTAATTTAAATTTACTTAATTTTTCACCTGACATTATTCTTGATGCAATTTTTGCAAGCGGGATACCATTTGCTTTAGAGACAAAAGGTACAGTTCTACTTGCTCTTGGATTAACTTCGATTACGAATATTTCATCATTTTTAATAGCAAACTGTATATTTATAAATCCTATAACCTTTAAGGATATCGCAAGTTTTTTAGTTTGTATTTTTAGTTCTCGTAAAATATTTTCTTTAATAGATACAGGGGGCAAACAACACGCAGAATCTCCAGAGTGTATACCAGCCTCTTCAATATGCTGCATTATTCCAGCTACATAAACATCTTTACCATCTGAAATGGCATCTACATCAACCTCCATTGCGTTATCAATAAACTTGTCTATCAAAATTGGATTTTTTTCTGAAGCTTTAAAGGCTTCATTAATAAATTGTTTTAATTGACTTTTATCGTAAACAATTTCCATTGCTCGTCCTCCTAAAACATATGATGGTCTAACTAAAACAGGCAAACCAATTTTCTCTGCAACTTTAATTGCTTGATCAAATTTATAAGCAATACCACTTTCAGCTTGTTTTAGTCTTAATTTAATTAATAATTCTCTAAATCTATCTCTGTCTTCAGCTAGATCAATTGACTTATATTGTGTTCCTAATATTGGTAATTTATTGTCGTGCAAAAATTTTGCGAGTTTAATAGGAGTTTGACCTCCAAATTGTGCAATAATTCCTATTAGTTTCCCTTTTGATTTTTCTTTTAAAATTATATTTTCAACATATTCCTCAATTAAGGGTTCAAAATACAACCTATCGCTTGTGTCATAATCTGTAGAAACAGTTTCAGGATTACAATTAACCATTATTGTTTCAAATCCTGCTTTTTTTAAAGAGTAACTGGCTTGACAACAACAATAATCAAACTCTATCCCCTGACCAATTCTATTTGGACCACCTCCAAGAATTATAATTTTATTTTTACTACTTGGCTCAGCTTCACACTCAGCTTTAAATGAAAAATTTCTTTGATAAGTTGAATACATATAAGGCGTAAAAGATTTAAATTCTGCTGCACAGGTATCAACTTTTTTAAATACTGGTAAAACTTTTAAAGCTTTTCTTTTTAATTTTACAACACTTTCATTTATATTAATTAATTGAGATATTTTTTTATCAGAAAAACCTATAGACTTTATCCTATTAAATCCCTCAAAATTTTTAGGCAATCCTCTTAAAATTAATTCTTGTTCTTCATCAACTAATTCTTTAATTTGATTTAAAAACCAAGGATCAACCTTTGATAAACTGTGAATCTTATTTAAAGAAATTTTCTTTCTAAAAGCTTCAGCAATTAGAACTAATTTATTAGGAATATTAATTTTTAATTTTTTTAAAATTTCTTTTTTGTTATAATTAAATATATTATCTAAACCAGACAAACCTATTTCAAGTGAAATAAGGGCCTTTTGAAAAGATTCTTTAAAATTTCTTCCAATTGCCATTGCCTCACCTACGGATCTCATTGAAGTCCCTAAAACTGCATCTGTGTCTGAAAATTTTTCAAAAGTAAATCTTGGAACCTTTGTAACAACATAATCTATAGTCGGTTCAAAAGATGCGGGAGTTACTTTTGTTATTTCATTTTGAAGCTCGTCCAAAGTATATCCCACAGCTAATTTTGCAGCTATTTTTGCAATTGGAAACCCAGTTGCTTTAGATGCTAATGCGGAAGATCTTGAAACCCTTGGATTCATTTCAATTATAACCATCCTTCCATTTTTTGGATTTATTGCAAATTGAACGTTGGAACCACCAGTTTCAACTCCAATTTTTCTTAAACATGCAATAGATGCATTTCTCATTACTTGATATTCTTTATCTGTTAATGTTAAAGCTGGGGCAATTGTTACAGAGTCACCAGTATGAGTTCCCATCGGATCAACATTTTCAATAGAACAAATTATTATACAGTTGTCGTTTTTGTCCCGTACAACTTCCATTTCGAACTCTTTCCACCCGTCAAGACATTCTTCGATTAAAACCTGATTTTGAGGAGACTCTCTCATTCCCTCTTTAACAATTTTAAAAAAATCTTTTTTTGTTCGTGCAATTCCACCACCTAACCCACCCAAGGTAAAAGAAGGCCTAATTATTGCTGGTAAACCAATTTTTTTAAGACATTTTTTAGAACTAGAAAAATTATTCAAGATTTCAGATTTTGGTAAATCCAAACCAATATCAGACATGTTTTTTCTAAATTTCTTCCTATCCTCAGCGTTGGCAATAGCTTTTGAGTTGGCTCCTATAAGTTCAATTTTATATTTTTTTAATAAACCATTTTTTTCAGCATCAATTGCTAGATTTAAAGCAGTTTGCCCACCCATAGTTGGCAAGATTGCATCAGGCCTATCTTTTTTTATAACTTCTTCAAGAACTTCCAATGATATTGGTTCAATGTATGTTTTGTCTGCAACTTCAGGATCGGTCATTATTGTAGCTGGATTAGAATTGATTAATATTACTTTATATCCCTCGTCCTTTAGAGCCTTACAAGCTTGCGTTCCAGAATAGTCAAACTCACATGCTTGACCAATGATTATAGGACCAGCACCTATAACTAATATTTTTTTAATGTCTTTTCTTTTTGGCATATTTTCTTACATCTTTTAAGAAATGATTAAATAAATATTTACTATCTTGAGGACCTGGGTTTGCTTCAGGATGATATTGTACAGAAAAAACTGGTTTATTTTTTAATCTTATACCTTCAATAGAATTATCAAATAAGGATAGGTGAGTAATCTCAGTATCTTTCTTTAAACTTTCCTTAATTACTTCGAAACCGTGATTTTGACTTGTTATTTCAACTTTATTAGTTGTTAAGTTTTTTACAGGATGATTAGCACCCCTATGTCCTAATTTCATTTTTCTTGTTTTTGCATTCAAAGCTAGCGCTAGTATTTGATGCCCTAAACAAATTCCAAATAAAGGCAAGCCACTTTTAATTAAATCTTTCACCATGTTAATTGCATACTTTCCTGTTGCAGCTGGATCGCCGGGCCCATTTGATAAAAATACTCCATGCGGCTTTAGTTTGAGAATTTCCTGCGATTTTTTTCTGCAAGAAACTACCCTAACCTCACAATCGTAATCAGAAAAATATCTAAGAATATTTTTTTTTATACCATAGTCTATAGCAACAATCTTAAATTTCTTATTTTTATTTTTTTCATAACCTTTTATTTTTTTCCAAGTTTTGTATCCATTCCAAATATAAGTTTTTGGAGTTGTGACTTCTTTAGCAAGATCCATACCTTTTAAACCAGGCCAATTTATTGTTTTTTTTAATAACTTACTTATATTGAATTTACCATTTTTGTTATTGGCTATAGTACCTTTGGGCGCTCCTTTATCTCTTATAAAATTAGTTAAACTTCTGGTGTCAAGACCAGTTATGCCAACTATTTTATTTTTTTTCAGCCAATTATCTAAATTATTAAGAGATCTATAATTTGAAGGACTCGTTATCTCTGAATTAAATATAACTCCTCTTGTCCAGACTTTGTTAGACTCTAAGTCTTCATTATTTGTACCTACATTTCCTATATGAGGAAATGTAAAGTTTATTATTTGTCCAGCGTAAGAAGGATCTGATATAATTTCCTGATACCCAGTTAGCGAAGTGTTAAAACAAATTTCTCCTGTAACATCGCCTTGGTAACCTAATCCTAAACCTTTATATACTGATTTATTTTCAAGAACTAAAATAGCCGAGTTAAAATTAGAAAAATACGAAGCTTTTTTTTTTCGTTTAAAAGTCAATTACAACTCATGAGTTAAAGGTTAATACAATAAAACCCTTTTTTTCGCAACATATCTAATAGAAAATTTAAAAAAAAACTTTTTTTTCTTTTGAAGATCTTTATTTTTAAAAGTAAATTTAAATTATGCTTATTAAAGAGAAAATTGAATTAGACTATAAAAATTCCCTCAAATTAAAAGAGAAAATAAAAATATCAACTTATAGGTTAATTTTATCAGGTATTAAGGATTTAGACATTACTAATAGATCTGGACCTCAAAAAAAAGAAACTGATGATGAAGATATTAAAAAATTATTAAAAAAAATGATAAAGCAAAGAAACGAATCAATTGAAGTTTACAAAAAAAACAACAGAAATGATTTGCTTAAAATTGAAAAACAAGAGCAAGAAATTTTATCAAGTTATTTACCTAAACAAATGACAGAGGAAGAAACCAAAAAAATTTGTGTTGACTTAATTAACTCCACAAATGCGTCATCTATTAAAGATATTGGTAAAGTTATGGGGGAATTAAAGAAAAATTATTCAGATACATTAGATTTTTCGTTAGCAGGAAAGGTTTTGAAAGAACTTTTAAATAAATAATAATTTATGATGAAATATCCAAAAGAATATTTAGAGGAGATTAAATCAAGATTAAAAGTATCTACAGTTGTATCTAAATATGTAGCAATAAAAAAAAAGGGCAAAGAGTTTGTTGGTTTGTCTCCTTTTAAAAATGAAAAAACACCCTCATTTACTATTAACGATGAAAAGGGTTTTTATCATTGTTTTAGTACAGGTGAGCATGGAAATATCTTTGATTTTTTAATGAAAACACAAAATTTAAAGTTTGGAGAAACAGTTAGGAGTTTAGCAAATCTTGCTGGGCTTCAACCTTACAGATTTACCAAACAAGACGAGCAAAGAGAGAAAGATTGGAATATCTATACTGGTATATATGCATCTTATATTGAAAGTTATAAAAAAAATATAGTTTCAAAAAATTACCAAAATAAAAAAGTTTTAGACTATTTACAAAAAAGAAATCTAGATAGTAAAGTTGCTGATGAGTTCGGTTTAGCTTATGTACCATTTGAATCTAAAACATTTTTAAATATGAAGAGTCAATTTGAAGAAAAAAGTTTACAAGACTCAGGCCTATTTTATTTAGATGAAAGAAAAAACGAATATGTTGACAGATTTAGAGGAAGACTAATTTTTCCAATTTATTCTATGACAGGTAAACCAATAGCAATCGGAGGGCGCATAATCGAAGATAATAAAAAAATAGCAAAATATATTAATTCTCCAGAAACAATTTTTTTTAAAAAAGGAAACAATCTTTATAATTTACATAAAGCAAGAAAAGTCTCTAACAAAAATAATGAAGTATATTTAGTTGAGGGTTATATGGATGTTATAAGTCTATACAATAACCAGATATTTAATTGTGTAGCAAACCTCGGCACTGCGCTTACAAACAGACAAGTTTTATTATTGAGACAATTTTTTTCTGAGATTACAATTTGTTTTGACGGAGATGATAGTGGATTCAAAGCAGCTTTAAGAGCAGCTGAAAATTCTTTAAAATTTTTACAACCGGAACAACAAATTTCATTTTTATTCCTACCTAACGGAGAAGACCCTGATAGTTTTATAAAAAGCAAAGGCAAAGAATATTTCTTAAAATATTCTGAAGATAATAAAATACAAATACATAGGTTTATTCTCAATTATTATGTAAATAATTCCAAAAAGACACCCACGGAACTTGCTATGATTGAAAAAAAATTAACAAATCTAGCTAATTCTATTGATGATAATATTGTTAAAAAATATGTGTTAGGATATTTTTTAGACCAACTATCAAATTTTCTTCCGTCTAAAATTAATTTTAACCAAAATAATTACAAACCTAAAAATGTGAAATCTCTGGAAATAACAAAAAATATTTATAAGGAAACACAAAAGTTTAACTCTATTGAAATTAAAGAGTTCTCATTGTTATACATAATTTTAAATAATTTAAATTTTTTTTTTCACCGTTTAGATTTATTTAGCGAAATGTTGTTTTTTTCAGAAGAGAATAAAATTATTTTTCAATTAATTGAGCAATCATTAAAAAATGGTAATTTTAACGATATCAACATTGATAATAAATTATTAGATAACATAAATAAGTTTGCCACCGTTAAACATATTGTAAAAAGAGATGATGATAATCACTCAAAAGTTCTTGAAATTTTTGAAGACATAAAAAAAGATTTAAAAACTCATAGTCTTGAGCTCAGAATACAAGAGTTAGAGTCGAAATTTGCCGAAGATTTTAATCAAAATACTTTCGATGAAATTAGAAGGCTAAAAAAAGAGCAAAATATTAATTAAATTTAAAAAAAAAACATAGATTTTTTTAAAATTGTCTTTATATAAGTAATTCCTAATTTTAAATTGTGGAAAGAATTATTACAAAATCATTCGCTAGACTGATGGGCAGAGGTGTCCACAGAGGTTTTATTACTCATGAAGAACTCAGTAAATCATTGGGCAAGAGAAATTTATCGAGTCAAAATTTATCTCAAGCTTTTCTTCACATTCTAGATGAAAAAATATCGCTCGTAGAAAAAAAATCAGATTTCAAAGCTATTAAAAAAAGAGACAATCAAAATAAAGAAGAACCTAAAAGTCTTGAAAAGAGTGACGATCCAATTCGAATGTATCTTAGAGAGATGGGGGGTGTTGAATTATTATCAAGAGAAGGCGAAATAGCAATTGCCAAACGAATTGAAGCTGGAAAAGATGTAATGTTAAATGCATTATCTCAAAGTCCAATTACAGCTCAACAATTTTATGAGTGGAATGAGAAACTCCAAAAAGATGAAATAATGGTGAGGGAAATTATAGATATCGATACAAATTATATGGAGGACGAAAATTCAGCTCAAGGATTAAAAAGTAAAAAAAATAAAGACGAGCCAAAACTAGATAAAAATAATTCACAAGAGGCAAAAAAAGAAAATAACAATCCTGACGATGAAGACGAATTTAACCCAACTCTGGCAGCTATGGAGAGTGAAATTAAACCTAAAGTTTTGGAGACCGTAAATAATTTAACCAAAAACTACTCAAAATTAATTAAAAATCAAAAAGATAAACTTAATAGTATTTTGAACAGTGTCAAATATTCACCCGCTAAAGAGAAAAATCACCAAAAGGTAGTCGATGAAATTTTAGAGAGCATAAAATCACTACAATTATCCCCATCTGTTTTAGAAAATTTAGTACAAAAGCATTACATTGAAAATAAAAAGATTGTGTCATTAGAAGGTAATTTATTGAGATTGGCAATGGATGACAAAATTTCAAGGGATGAATTTATTAAGTTTTATATAGGAAATGAGATAAACCCAAACTTAAAAAATTTTTTAGCATCCAATTCTACTTGGAAGAACTTTTTTAATAAAAATAAAAATGAATTTAAAAATATAAAAGACAGGTTAATAGAAATTAGTCATAAACTTGGTATTAGTGTAACAGATTTTAAAAAGTTGGTTAGTAGAATACAAAAAGGAGAAAAAGAGTCACGTATTGCAAAAAAAGAAATGGTAGAGGCAAATTTAAGATTAGTAATTTCAATTGCAAAAAAATATACTAACCGTGGTTTACAATTTCTTGATTTAATACAAGAAGGAAATATTGGATTGATGAAAGCAGTTGATAAATTTGAATATAGGCGTGGATATAAATTTTCAACATACGCTACCTGGTGGATTAGACAAGCAATCACAAGATCTATTGCAGATCAGGCCAGAACAATAAGAATACCCGTTCATATGATTGAAACAATTAACAAAATTGTTAGAACACAAAGACTTATTCTTAGTGAGTTTGGAAGAGAAGCAACTCCGGAGGAGCTTGCAAAAAAATTAAGAATGCCTCTTGAAAAAGTAAGAAAAGTTTTAAAAATTTCAAAGGAACCAGTTTCATTAGAAAAACCAGTCGGAGATGAAGAGGATAGTAACCTAGGTGACTTTATTGAGGACACAAAAGCGTTAGCACCTTTAGAGCAAGCAATTAAATCAAACCTTAGCGAAGCAACAACTAAAATCCTTTCAACATTAACTCCAAGGGAGGAAAGAGTTTTAAGAATGAGATTTGGAGTAGGGATGAACACAGATCATACTCTAGAGGAGGTTGGTTTGCAATTTTCTGTTACTAGGGAGAGAATAAGACAAATAGAGGCCAAAGCTTTAAGAAAACTAAAACACCCAAGTAGGTCAAAGCAATTAAAAAGTTTTTTAGAAAGTTAAGTTCGCATTATTAGTTATAAATGGATTTAGTCAGTGTTATAATTCCATATTTTAGAAAAAAAGACACAATATTAGTTTCTGTCAATTCTGTATTAGAGCAAACCTATAAAAATTTCGAGATAATTATTGTTTATGATGACGAAAACAAAAATGATTTAAATTTTATAAAAGATTTTAAAAAGATAGATCCCAGAATTTCTGTTGTACAAAATAAAGAAAATAAAGGGGCTGGAAAATCAAGAAATATTGGAATAGTTAATTCAAAGGGAAAATTTATTGCTTTTTTAGATGCAGATGACACATGGGAGTCTAACAAGTTAAGTAAGCAAATTGAATTTATGAAATTGAGAAATTGTGATATCTCTCATACTTCATATTCAGTAGTTAACAAAAATAAAAAAGTTTTAGGCATTAGAAAAGCTAGAAACTTTTTTGAGCTAAAAGATTTATTAAAATCATGTGATATAGGCACTTCAACTGTGATATTAAAAAAACATTTAATAAACGAAAATGTTCAATTTGCTTCACTGACAACAAAAGAAGATTTTGTTCTGTGGTTAAAATTGTTAAAGCAGAATACTAAAATTTACGGGCTAAATGAAATATTAACCTCTTGGACTAAATCTAGTTCTTCTTTATCTGCATCTGTTATTCAAAAAGTTTTAGATGGATTTAGAGTTTACCATAAATACATGAATTTTAGTTATATAAAATCAATATATTATTTATTATGTTTAAGTATAAATTTTTTGAAAAAAAAATAAATGCTTTACTTAACTTTAATATATTCATTAATTATAATTTTATTAACCTACATTTTGAAAAAAAAAAGATTTTTTCTTAATTATACCGGAGACAGACATCAGCTTTTTTCAAATAGTAAGAACATTCCACTTGTTGGTGGAATGTTTTTAATTACACCTATTATTTTAATAAATTATCAAAATCTAAATTATAATATCTTAGTAATGCTAGTTTTTTTGATTGGTTTTTTTTCAGATCGTAAAATATTGATTTCACCTAAAAAAAGATTACTTTTTCAAGTTACTCTAGTTATTTTTTCTGTGATTTTATTAGATTTAGAAATCGTTTCTTCCAAAGTAATTTTGTTTGATGGCTTTCTGAAAAATCCAACTTTCAACATTATTTTTACCTCATTTTGTTTATTAATCTTGATCAATGGATCAAATTTTATAGATGGTTTGAACGGTCTTTTATTATTCTACATGAGTTTCATTATTCTTATATTGCTAAAGCTAGACTTGCTATATGAACTTAAGATTAATCAAAATTTGATAGTTTATTTAATAGTTTTTATGTCCATTATGATTTTACTTAATTTAAGTAATTTATTGATGTTAGGCGACGCTGGTGCGTATATTCTTAGTTTTTTTGTTGGGTATCTGATAATTAAATGTCATTACTTAAATCCTTATGTGTCACCTTATTTCTTCATAACACTTATATGGTATCCTTGTTTTGAAAATTTATTTTCTATTACAAGAAAACTGAAGTCAAAATTTTCTCCTTTTACACCAGACAATAATCATCTACACCAATTATTTTTTCAATTTTGTTTTAAAAAAAAAATAATTAAAAATAGATTAGCTGCAAATAATACTATTAGTATAATTATTTCTCTTTGCAACTTTCTTATAATTTTTATTAGTTCATTAAATCCCTACAGTAGCATTTATCAAATAAAACTAATAATATTTTCCACATCGCTTTATTTATTATCATTTTTATTTTTGAAAAAGAATTTAAGTAAAAAGCAGCTATAAAATTGATATAATATTTAAATGAAATTAGATTTTTTTATTCTCTTTTTTTTTTATTTGGTATCCATCCTATCCACTCTAGGATATGGATTATACTTTCAGAGGATAATTAATATTCCTTATAACAAAAAATGTCTTGGATACTCAGGTTTGATAGGCTTATTTTTTTTAACAATATATTCCTATCTTTCAAATTTTTTTTATGCACATAATATTTACCATAATCTAATTATTTTATTTATCGGTTTAGTTCTTTTTTATCTTAGCTACATCAGGAGATTATTTTCCAAGAAAGAAATTAAGTTTTTAGTGATTTTATTTTCTATAATATTTATTTCTTTTTTAATTTCAAAAACGCATGATGATTTTCCATATTACCATTTTCCATATACTTATTACTTAACTCAAAACTCCTCATTAATAGGAATAGGTAGTTTTAATCATGGTTTTCGAACACCTTCATCTTTATTTTACTTCAATTCACTATTTTATTTGCCAATTATAAAGTATTATTTATTTCATTTAGGATCAGCTATAATTTTTGGATCTGCAGTTTATATTTTTCTTTCAAATATAAGAGAAGGTATTAAAAAAAAAAAGATTAATTATATTTATTATTTTGATCTATTTTCCTTAATTTTTATATTAGTATTTTTTTATAGATTAGCAGAGCACGGTACTGATAGATCTGCACAAATACTAATATTTTTAATTTTAACCGAAATCTTAAGAATTTTAGTATTAAAAAAGATTACAATTTATGAGATTTCAATATTATCAATATTATTTTCAATTACTATTTCTTTAAAAGCTTTTTATTTTCTATATGGATTATTAATATTCCCCGTATTATTTATTATTTTAAAAAGTAATAATTTTAAAGATTTTTTAGAAAAAATTTTTTTTAATAAAGCATTTTATTTTTCAATATTACTAATTATTTTAGTTTTAATTACCAATTTTTTTAATACCGGGTGTTTAATTTATCCAATATCGACTAGCTGCTTTGCAAGTTTTGATTGGTCTATACCATTAAAAGAAATTGACAAGATGGCACTCCATTATGAAAATTGGTCTAAGGCTGGTGCGACACCAAATTTTAGAGTCGAAGACCCAAGCAGTTATGTAAAAAATCTTAATTGGATAAATGGTTGGTTAAACAGATATTTTTTATACAAAGTTTCAGATTTTTTACTTAGTTTAATAGTTTTGACATTAGTTTTCAAATTTACTTTTTATTCAAATGTGAAAAAAAAAATTTTTTTTAATAAAAAAATTCTATTAATTTACTTAACAATAATTGTTTTATTTATAGAGTGGTTTATAAATCATCCTACTTTGAGATATGGTGGTTTTTCATTGATAGCTGTTCTATTCTTTATTCCATCTTCTCTAGTAATTGAAACTTATGGGCAGAAGTTAAAACAAATAAAAAAAAGAACTTTTATTATAATATTAATTGGAGTTACAATATTTACTTTAAGAAATGTTGATAGAATTATCCAAGAAAATAAAAAATATAATTATAATGTTTTCATTAATCCATATTTTAATGTTGATAATGCAAGGTTTTTCAGAATTGAAACTAAGATTAATAATTTGATAAATAATTATAATGGATGCCAAAATCACAAAAAAGAATGTAAAAATAAAAACGAATATGTTGTTACTAAAAAGTTAAACAAATATATTTTTACTAGAAATAAATGATACAATTTTTAGCACTACGATTTTTGAGTATCTTTGATTTTTTTCACAAGAAAAAGATGATGTTTTTCTTG